>JAMPCN010000017.1 GCA_023666125.1 Bacillus sp. (in: firmicutes)
AAATCCAAGGATTCCGGATGTCAAAACAGTCATGGGATTGATGCCTACCGTAACCGAAATCTGCCTTTCTAATAAAAAACTATTTAAAAAATAAATTCCTATCGTACCCATAACTGCCCGCAGTACAAAATTGATAATCCACTCTATTTTCCGTCCGAATGCCCCAATCATAAGTACCAATGCACATACCAGCATAATTGCCGCGCTGCCGCCAAACTTTTCCATATAAGACCATGCCTTTCCCACGTACAGCTTTTCCTTTTTTCTGTTTCATTCTATGCGCCGCTGCGGCCCAATATTACAAGAATATTTTTCCAATTTTTGTATATACTGTATAAAAGAGGAAATTCCGGAAAAGAAAGGAGCATGGTACAGGCATGAAAATTTTATTTCGCCAACGCCCTTGTCAGCTTGATGCAGAAGATGAATTAGAACTTCAAAAACCAACTCTCCGTGAAGAATTACTTCAGGCAAGACATGCTTTAGAAAACGCATACGCCGGTTTTGATAACGTGACCGACCCTGATTTGATAGACTGTTACATTTATGAGGTGAACGCCGTTATGAAGCGTTACAAATACTTATTGGAGCAGGCGGCTAAAAGTAATTTACTGCCCGAAGACACATACAGTAAAACTTACGATACATTAACTGCCATCAATTAAAAATTCCGCATTAGAGGTTTTCTTATCTCTAATGCGGAATCAATTTTTATACACAAAATCCGCGGTTCACCGCCGGGTCGGTAATATTTTCCGTCAAAGTGTTCCTGCCGTATGTCAATCCGGCATACACGCTCTGCGCATTGCCCATAACCGGAGCGGATTTATCCTGTGATTCGATTTGCTTATATGCACCGTGAAGCTGCCTGATAACAGATTCTACATGATGCAGGTTTTCTGCCTCATAATGGATGCTTGCCTGCACAAGCTCACTGTTAATATACAAATAAAGCTGTAATAAATTCTGCGCCAGTTCGTATTCCAGATGAAGAGACATTGTCAATTCATTCATGCAGTCCCTGATTTTACGGATTGCCTGTTTATAAGCGGTATTATCCTCTTGTTTAAGCGCGGTTTCCGCTTCCTCCAGATAGAGCAGCACCATTTCATACAAAATCGTAATCAACTGGGTTTTATTGGCCTGTGTAATCCTTAATGTAAATTCCTGTTTTAATTCCTTGGTCATACACGAATCCTTCCTTTATGACAATCACTACTGCAATAACTGTAATACCTGAGACGGTCTTTCATTCGCCTGCGCCAGCATAGAAACCGCCGCCTGCTGAACAACCTGCTGTGTCGTATAATTTGTCATTTCTTCCGCCATATCCACGTCCATGATACGGGAATAAGCCGCCGTCATGTTCTCGCTTGTAATGTCAAGGTTACTGATGGTATGGTCCAAACGGTTCTGATATGCACCCAGACGGCTTCTTGCATCCGACACATACATAATCGCCGATTTAATCGCAACATTTGCATCATCACTCTGCTTCTCTGTTATTACTGACGTATGAGTAAGTCCGAGTCTCTGCAAAGAAATCGTAGGAATCCGGATTCCCAGAACCTGGCCCTCGTTAGCGCCTATCTGTGTATCCATGGCGCCAATGCCGGTAACATCCACGGTTATATTCGTAAGGGTCATGGGGTTATTCATCCAGTCAGGCGTAATGTCCAATGTCAGTTTAAAACCGTGCGTATCCGTAATCGTAACAGAATTTTCCCCTACCTCGCTGACTCCACAGCCATTCGGGAATTGGACGCCTTCCGGCAGCGTTGTTCCCGGTACAAACTCTACCTGATCCAAATCTATTTTTCCATTCTCCATATCTTCATAACCAATCGTCAGACGGTTGATAGTATACACTTTAGGTAATACATCATCGCTGTAATAGCCCACTTTAACATCTAAATTATTCGTATATCCTTTTAAGTCAAAGCTGCCATCCAAAAGGGGCTGCCCGTTAAATTCCGTATCCCTGCCTATTCTCGCAATTTCATCCTTTAACTGAATGATTTCCTGATTCAAAATATCCCTGTCAGTGGATGTCAGCGTTCCGGTGCTTCCTTTTACGGAAAGTTCGTTCATTCTCTGTAAAATATCATGTACTTCCGTCAGCGCGCCGTCTGCCGTCTGAATAACGGAGATACCGGTATTGGCATTTCTTGTCGCTACGGCTACGCCCGCAATCTGTGCATCCATCCTGCGTCCGATTGCATAACCGGACGGGTTGTCTTTTGCACGGTTTACTTTCAAGCCGGATGATAATTTCCGCAATGATGAAGATACTTTGTTATCCGTCACATTCAACGCATTATTTGCACGCATTGCCGATGCATTATAGTTAATTCTCATTTTGTATTCCTCCTGATTTATGTTTGTAATCTATTATGCCGTAATCGTGGTAATAAAGGCTTTCGCTATTTGATACAGGTCTGCGGTCTGAACCGATGAATCATCCTGCGTTTCTTCCGTTATAAAATGATTCAAATCCAGTTCCTGACTGTGGATAACGCTGATGTTCCCAAGTTCCATTCTGCCTTGCAGTAAAGAATCCACCTGCTTTTCCAGTCCTGCTTTCAAACCCTCTTCCCTGCCTTGTAACGCTTCCGTTCCCGCAGATGTTGAGCAGGCAATATAACCGGATATTTTCCGATTTCTGATACTGAATTCTGCTGCGACCTGACCGTAACTTTCCGTATCAAGCGTTGCCTTTACCTTGCCTCCATCTTCTTTTCCATGAAGCACTTTCAAATAAATCGCCGTTGTCTCGCCATTAATTTCAACAGGTATCTGATAATTTTCCTCCTGTGCCAAACCGCCTGCCAGCGCAAGCTGTTTCTGACAACTCTGGATAGCCTTTAAATCAATATAATGAATGCCCTCGTCATATTGTGCCTCATCCAGAATATCCTGATACGTCTGCTGTAATTCTTCATAAGCTTTTTGTGCGGAATCTTTATCCGTCATTGCTTCCTGTAAATGGGAAACTGCATCCCTTACCTTATTTTTATCGGCAGGTTTTGTTAATTCATCCAGCTTCTTATACAAATAATCTCTCTTATTCATGAACATATCTGCTGCCGAAAGATTGTTGGCCGTTACAGGCTGCTTATGATTCAGCAATTCTTTTACTACGGAATCTTCCACCTCATTCAACTGCTGATACTCCTGCATCTGCTCTTTCTGATATTCCGCCTGCGTAGCCGCATCCTGCCTTGCCATCTTATCCGCCGCCGCTTTGGCAATATCCTGATATGTTCTGTTAAATCCGGCATTTATCTGTGCGGCAATGGACATTTCTTTCACTACTGCGTCAATTCCTGCAAAAGAATCATCCACCGTATAATCCATGCCGTGTTTTTTATTACTGGATACCGCGCTGAGAAGATTTTTGAAAGAAAATTCCGCTCCAGTGCTTACTAACATCCCGACCGCCGCATCATCGCCTTTTTCAATCTGTCTGAACATACGGTAAATACCGATATATGCGGTTCTCTCCTGTTCGTCAATCGCTTTATTTTTATCCAGTTTATACAGGAAACGGCTGTACTTTTCAGCCTCCTGCTCTTTCCCATAATCGGTGGAATCCAGATAATCGTTTAATTCCGGTATCGTCATATCCAGAGGATTTTTACCGTCACGGATTGTCTGTAAAACAGCCGCCGGCGTCATCTTGTCAATCACACTGCGCAGTTCCATATCGGATGCTGTAACTGCCTCGATATTTTCCCGTGACAGTTCCATGTGGTTATAGCCTAAAATCCTTACGGCGCGTCTGTTTTCTTCACTTGCCTCCAAATCCATATCGTCCAGAATATCATCAACGTTCCTGAATGCCTTACGGATGGAATCGCCTAACTCTGCGCTTGGCCTCGTCATTTGGCTTTCGTATCGCTCTCTTGCCTCGTCATATTTATTTCTTAACGCGCTGCCTTCGATATGCACCTGATTCAAAGTAAAGTCTTCATCGGTTACTTTGAATCTTCCTGCAACGTCTATCGGCATATAAGGAATTTCAGCTACTTTTCTGCAAGTTTCCGTATAGAGAGCAGATTTTTCCGCCGCTTTTTCCACATCTGATTCCTTAAACAAAAACTGTTTCTGCTGCTCCTCTAACTGCCTTAAAGCGTCTACCAGTTTTTCCAGCTTCGTTGTGTCAATGGAAATACCGCTTTTCATCAGCTTCATATTGGCTTCTATTGTCATTGCCAGACGGATTTCTTCTAACTGACGTCTTGCGCTGACGGCTTCCGGATTCTCTATCAACTTAGCATCCGTTATTACCTCGTCGGCCCTTTGTGCTGTGTGCGGTATATGCGGTGCGTTTTTATTGGTCTTTGCCGCTTCCTGTGCCAACTGTTTCTGCGCCGCTTCCAGATTTACCAACGTCAGTTCCTTGTCTTCCGCTACGGTTTTATCGACTGCCTCATCCGTAATCTGTGCAAAACGTTCTACATATTCCGCCGCTTTTTCCAGACCGCTTCTTTCATCTGCAAGATTTGCTTTCCCGGCATCCTGCGTGTCCGCAATCGCCGACGCAATCGCTTCCAAAGTTTTCCTACTGTCTTGCGGCAATGTTAAAGACTCTAGCTGATAAACATTTTTTACGGCGTCCGGTGTCAAAGGAATGCCTTTTTCAATCAGCCATTTGGCATCCTCCATCGTCTCTTCATTGACTTCCAGTCCGGCCTCCTGCAAAACCGCCTGCATCTGCGGCTCTAACTGCTTCCAGTTAAAATCCTCCGCCTTTTTCGCATAATATCCGGCTCCTGCCGCTCCCTGCTGCGAGAAACACTCATAATAGCCTTTGCCCTGTTTACTGCCGTCAGCAATGGAACTGTGCTGTGCCAGGTACAGGTTATCTATTGTCGGTTCCATCCGGTTTTCCACCATATATTTGACGGCGCCCTCTGTCATTGGTTCAAGCTCGGATGCTTTCTGGTATGCACTGACAGCATCCCGCACATTCTCTTCCGTCACTGGAATATCATGCTGCGCAAACTGCTGGCACAACTCTCTCGCAAAAGCTTCGCTGCCTGTAATCTCCGCTAACGTCTCGGCGTCCATCCGGTCGGTATAACCGGCTACCCGCACGCCGCTTTTCATCAGCTCCGCCTTTATTTTATCGACAATCGTAACAACCTCTTCTACTTCCATATCTCCGACCTGATAGCCATCTTTCGCCATCCGGGCAAAATCTTCTGCGGACATAGAATTAGACATTACTGTCATATAGTCTCTCTGCGTGGCAACATCAATTTGCCCCGCTTCCTGCATAACGTCTTCTGCGGTCTTTCCTTGACCTTTGTAAGCCTTGTTATCCATAACTGTGCCAGAAATGTCTACTGCAAATCCGCCCGCCTGATGATTCTTCTCCGTACGGGTTTCCCGATATGTAATTTGTGTTGTCACCTTGTCTACATTTTGATTTGTGTTGGCATTATCAAACGTAATCTTCATATACACACCTCATGTAGTCAGGTTTCTCATTCTTCCACTCTTTGAAAGAATTTCCTATAATATAAAAAGGATGAATGTTTTTGCATTCACCCTTTATTTCGGCATGGTTTATGATTTTCTTAACCCCTGTTTCCCATCCTGCGGCTTAAAATACGAATATCGCAGCGGTAAGCGGCGGCAAATCAAAGGTAATGGCATACTCTTTGAAGTCGCAGACTTCTTTCTGTGCCGTCAGCTCTGCGGGTATCGCATTGCCGAAACCGCCGAAACGTTTTTCGTCGCTGTTTAACAACAGTTTATATTTTCCTCTTTTCGGAACGCCTACTTTGAAGTTTTCCCTTTTTATCGGCGTCAGATTGAGAATAAAGAGGATATTATTTTTTCTTGTTTCATCTTTCCTGTAAAAACTGTAAATACTGCGGTCGGCGTCGTCAGCGTTAATCCATTCAAAGCCGCTCCAGTCGTTATCAATGGAGTACATTGCCGGATATTTCCGGTAGACTTTCAGCAGTTCTTTCATATACTCGTGCATACCGCGGTTCTGTTCTTCTCCGAGTAAGAACCAGTCTAATTCCCTTGCCTCGCTCCATTCTCTCTCCTGCCCGAAGTCCTGTCCCATAAAGAGCAATTTCTTACCGGCATGACCGAACATATAGCTGTAGCCGACACGCAGGTTTGCGTATTTATCCACCGGATAGCCCGGCATTTTATTTACCATGGAGCATTTCAAATGTACAACCTCGTCATGAGAAAGCGGCAGGATATAATTTTCGCTGCTGTTATAACTCATGGCAAACGTCATGGCATAGTGGTTGTTTTTCCTAAAATACGGGTCAAGCTTCATATAATCGCAAAAATCGTGCATCCATCCCATATTCCATTTAAAGCTGAATCCCAAACCGTCGCTGCCCTCTTCCACTTTACCCGTCACATGCGGCCATGCGGTCGATTCCTCCGCGATTGTCAAAAATCCGGGGAACGTGCCGAGAACGACCGAGTTCATATGGCGGAAAAATTCGATTGCCTCCAGATTCTTATTGCCGCCGTATTCGTTCGGCAGCCACTGCCCGTCTCTTTTACCATAATCCAGGTAAAGCATGGACGCTACAGCGTCAACTCTGATTCCATCCACATGGTACTCTCTTCCCCAGAAAAGCACATTGGCAATCAGGAAATTCTTTACTTCTGTTTTACCGTAGTTAAAAATTTTCGTACCCCAATCAGGATGCTCTCCGCGCCTCGGGTCGGGATGCTCGAAAATACATTCACCGTCAAATCTGCCAAGCCCGTGTGCATCAGTTGCAAAATGCGCGGGAACCCAGTCCAGAATCACGCCGATTTTATTACGGTGCAGTTCATTGACAAGGTACATAAAGTCCTCGGGCGTGCCGTGCCTTGAAGTAGGCGCATAGTATCCGGTCACCTGATAGCCCCAGGAACCGTCGAAAGGATATTCCGCAATACCCATCAGCTCTATATGCGTATAGCGCATTTCTTTTAAATATTCTACGATTCTGTCCGCAAATTCACGGTAATTGTAGAAGCCATCCTCCGTTCCGTCAGGATGTTTCATCCAGGAACCGATATGGCACTCATAAATCGCAACCGGCTCTTTGTTATAGTCCTTGCCGTTTCGCGCTTTCATCCACGCATCATCGGTCCATTTAAACTTGGAAATATCAAACGTTTTGGAAGCGTTACCCGGTCTCATTTCCGTATAGTTGGCAAACGGATCCGCCTTATAAAGTTTTTCGCCGGATGGCGTCCGGATTAGGAACTTGTACAGCTCATTTTCACCGACGCCCGGCACAAATATCTGGTGAATCCCGCCAGGGCCGAGTTTTTCCATCTGATGGCTTTCCTCGTTCCAGCCGTTAAAAGTGCCTATTACATGAACGCTCGCCGCATTCGGCGCCCAAACTGCGAAATACATTCCTTTTTCTCCGTTTTCCACAGACGGATGCGCGCCCAGTTTCTTATAAATGTCATAGTGTGTTCCCTGCGCGAATAAATACTGGTCTGCCTCCGAAATAAATACCGTATTTTCCGCCTCTTTTTGCTTTCCCTTTTTTACTGCCATCGTTATCCCCCTATCTTCATTTTACATTTTAATAATGCATAAAATCATTCTCACGTAAAATAATCATGTCTTCATCATCATACCGCTTCGCCAATAAAATATCCACAAAATGTTTCGGTGTTTTCTTATTGGCATAATAAATCGCCTCATCAACTAAATCTCTTACCTCTGCCACGCTCACTTCATGGTCGCTTGTCTGCATATCCGCAATTCTTGTATGAAGCGCCAGAACGCCAAATTCATCAATAGAATATTCCATCTGCTCCGCATACTGTTTGGCATAGGCAACCAACGCTTCGTCATCCAAAGGCTCAATATCAATCCGCAGTTCAAAACTGTAATTTAAAATGGAATTTTCCACCAATAATCTATTCATCTTCTGCTTGGTATCTTCCAGAATCAGCAAAAGCCCTATATTGTCTTTTTCTAACGCTTTCGCCAATCTGGCAACGGTTTCCGCCTTTAAATCGGATGCCTTTTCAATAATCAACGCGCCGTTATTGATTTTAGCAAGCGTCTCCGTAATATCTTTTTTATTGAAAACCGCACCAGATATTTTGGCTACTTTGCCGGAGAAGTTTCCGTCATTATACTGCATTTCGCGTATCAGGCCTTTGGCCAAAGATAAGGTCCCGCTTCCCTCTTCGCCTGTAATAATAACATTCCCGGTATACGCCGCCATACTCATATTATCCAGTGTATGAATCAACTGTTCTCTGGATTTTTTATGATGTACGAACTGTCCAAACAGCGTTTTTTCTTCCTCTGTCAGCTCCCTGTCTGTCCGGGAAGTTCCCTGACGCGGCTGCGCCTCATCTGCTGTCTTTGTTGTTTCCGTCTCGGCGCCGGAATCTGACGTCTCTTCCTCCACGTCGGTTTCTTCTATCTCATCAGCCGTTTCGGTTTCCGCAATATCTTCTGCCGCTTCCTCGTCTTCTATACCCTCTTCCATAAGTTCGTCCGGCATATCCGGCTCTTGAGAAATTTCCGGTTCTGTTTCACTTACAGGTATCTCTTCGTCCGCCGCTTCTTCATAAGCAATCTCCTGTTTTGGTTCCTCCACAGGCTGCGGGGATTTTCCAAGTTCCTGCTGCGCATCTTCCGGCGATATAACTTTCTTGATTCCCGGCTGCTTTCCTGACTCTTTCATGATAGCTGCCACAAAGGCTTTTTCCAACTGCTCTAATAAGCCGCTCTTCGTCGCTTCGTCAAAATCCGCAAACAGGCTTCCCGTATGTTCCAATATCCTTTGGCGGACAGCCTCCCTGCGCTTCTGCTCGTTTTCTTTTTTCATTGCCTCCCATTCAGCCATAACATCTTCGATACTAAGCTGTCCGGTAATCTGCTTTTCTATTGCTTTAATGTCAGGAACCACCAAACGAATCTGTCCGTCGTTTTCCTGTGATAACACATCATCATATTTAACGGTTGACGTATCGCCCCCTGGCGTTTCGGTTTTATATTCCGGTCGCAGTTCCGGTTCTGCCTCGGGTACGGGCGCAATATCCGCCGCCGTAATTTCCTGTAATTCATCCGTCTCCTGCCCGGGTTCTATTTTAGGCATTTTTACGGTTTCCTGCAAAAGCGGTGCGATAATCTGTTCTACAATAGAAGAGGACTCGTCTGCCGTTTCCTCATCTTCCAAGGTATCGTCGGAAGCATCTTTTTCCATATCCATGCTTTCATCTGCCGAATCTTCTTTGACCGGATTTTCTTCCTCCGTATCCGTCAGAATCTCTTTCATGCTCTCCGCCAGAGCCATTTGCAGATTAATTGTATTATACTGTCCGACGTCTACGGTCTTTACCTCCGGCAGTTCCGTTGTCGCCATAGACATAATGTCGGCAGAATCCTCCTCATCTTCTTCGTCTTCCGGATAATCGTCATCAGGATAGTATTCGTCGGAACGTTCCTCGTCTTCCTCATCATCCCTGCCATCTTCTACGTCTTCTTCCACAGCCTCTTCGTCGCGTTCTTTAATCCATTTATCATACTGCGTCTGCTGTTCTGTACTAAGCGGCATGTGCAGCGCCTTTAATTCCAGCGCTTTCTGTACATACTTACCCTCGCCGAACATGATGTAGACTTCGTCGCATTCCTCAATACATTTTGTCTCCAAGCCGATTCTGTGATAGAGATATGCCAGTTCATACATCCATTTCTCACGTAAATCCCGTTTCTTAAACTCTTCCAAAACGGCAATACGTTCCTCCAAGGAAACATCCTGTGCCTCATATAAGCGGTACTGTAAAATATACTTTCCTGTGTCTTTAGGGAAAAGCTGTACAAACTCCTTGTAATATTCAATCGCCTGTACATATTCTTCCATCTTAATCGCAAGTTCGCACAAAGAATAGAGTATCGGCCTTGCCGTAGGATGTTTTTCGTATGCCAGCAGTAAGATATCTTTACTTTCCTGATATCTTCGGTTTATCTTATATAAATCACTGATGGAACACAACATCATGACGCTTTTTACTCTGCGCCAGTCAATCGTATCTGCGATTTTAACGGCTTCCGCAAAATCTCCCTCTGCAATTAACGCTTTTATTTCATCTGCACGTACTTTATATTCATATTTATCCAAGGCGCTCACCTCATAGTATTGTATGCCTGTGATTGAAATCCGTATTTTTCAATCCGGTAACCTATTTTTACTGTCTTAGTTTACCATAGCCGAATATCAATGTAAATAAATATGCCGAAAAAAATATAGTATCTCCAACTTAATATATATTTCATCATATATCAATATATGGAGACACTACAATATATAATTTCATGATATTGTATATTTAATACACTTTTTTCTTACCTTCCCGCCGCCAGCAGACGATTGGAAAGTTCTGTAAACTGCTCTAAAGTCAACGTTTCTCCGCGCACCGTGAGCGGCAATCCCATCTGCGATAAAAGCTCTGCAATCCGTTCCTTGCCCGCGCCGATGCTTCCCGCATTGGAAAGCCCGTTGACCAGAGTCTTTCTCCGCTGGTTAAACGACGCTCTGATAACGGTAAACAAATAGTCCTCATCCTGCGCCTTTACCGGCGCCGTCTCATATCTTGTCAGCCGGATAACCGTACTGTCAACATTGGGCCTTGGCATAAAACAGGCCGCCGGAACTTTCACTACGATTTCCGGTTTTGCATAGTACTGTACCGCCAGCGACAACGCTCCGTAATCCTTCGTTCCCGCCTGCGCCTGCATTCTGTCGGCCACCTCTTTTTGTACCATAATCGTAATACTTTCCAGCTTCACATGGTTTTCAAATAATGCCATGATAATCGGCGTTGTAATATAATAGGGAAGATTGGCAACTACCTTGATTGGCTTTCCGCTATTATATTTTTCTACCATATCATTAATATCCGTTTTTAAAATATCCTGATTGAGAATTGTTACATTATTATAAGAAGAAAGTGTATCATTTAAAACCGGAATCAAATTTTTATCAATTTCCACGGCAATAACGCTTCCTGCCCGCTCCGCCAGATATTGCGTCATCGTGCCGATGCCCGGACCGATTTCCAGAACGCAGTCCGCCTGCGTTATCTGCGCCGCCTCCATGATTTTTTCCAGAATATTTTTATCCACCAAAAAATTTTGTCCAAACTTCTTCTGAAAGGTGATATGATACTTTTGCAGAATTTCTATTGTATTTTTAGCATTTCCCAATGTCGCCATATCGTTTCCCGTCTTTCCCTTTCACTGCGCCGCATTCCGGCTTTTCAACCCAAATAACGACGACGCATTTTCATGTGTCATTGCCAGCACTTTTTCATAACTGACTCCCTTAATTGTCGCAATCTCTTTTGCAATATAGGGAATATTCAAAGAAGAATTCCGTTTCCCACGGTTTGGCGCTGGCGCCAGATACGGGCTGTCCGTTTCCAGCAAAATCTTCTCTAAGGGAATATAACTTACGGCCTCTTTTAACTTTTTCGCATTCTCGAATGTAACGACGCCGCCAATGCCAAAATAATAACCCATCCGCAGATATTCAGCCGCAATTTCTTTTGTATAGGAAAAACAATGGATAACGCCGCCAATATTTTCCGCTTGCATCCCTTTCATAATGTCCAAGGTATCTTTTGCCGCCTCCCTGGAATGAATAATAACAGGCAGCTTTACCTCCTCTGCCAATGCCAGTTGTCTTTCAAACCACTTTTTTTGCACGGCCTCCTCCGGTTCTTTCCAGTGATAATCCAAGCCGATTTCTCCAACAGCCACAATTTTATCGCGCATACACTGCTCTTTCAGCCATTGAAAATTTTTTTCGTTTAATTCCCCGGTTTCGCTCGGATGCACTCCCATTGCGCCATAGACAAAGTCATATTTTTCCATCAGGGCGAGGGTGGTTTTACAACTGTCCAGACTTGCGCCCACATTAATTACCATGTCAATGCCGTTTTCCGGCAGTGAAGATAAAAGCGTATCTCTGTCGTTATCAAAGGCCTCATCATCATAATGGGCATGGCTTTCAAATATCATTTTTTGTCGTTTCCTCCCGTCTTTTTGCTCTATGCCGTATTTGTTTAAAAAATTCTTAAAAAAATCTAAAAAATACTTGCAAACCCTAAAACATTATACTATAATAACTCTTGCGTTGTAAAATAGAACAAGCGCCTTTAGCTCAGTTGGTAGAGCACCTGACTCTTAATCAGGGTGTCCAGGGTTCGAACCCCTGAAGGCGCAGTGAGAAGTGCTGTTTTTGAGGACGTATGAGCCTTGGGGATGGTACTTTTTCTTTAGGAGAAAACTTATGAAAATTACCTGGTTTGGATGTGCGTCATTATTAATTGAAAATGGAGAAGAGCGGGTTCTAATCGACCCCTTTTTACCTCTAATGGGAGCCGAAAATCATCCCTCTTTGTCTGCCTATCAACAAGAAGACGCCATTCTCATCACACACGGCCATGTTGACCATCTTGGCAGCATTCCCCTGATTCTTCGCGACTCACAGGCAACGGTATACTGCAGTAAGACACCAGCCGCCACTTTGGAAAAAAAGCGGGCGGACAGCGACCAAATCGTTTTGATACGTCCAAAAGATGAACTTCTTTTCGGAAATATCAAAGTTACCGTACTGCCCGGAAAACATATCCGGTTTGACCGCCGGCTTATTCGGCATACGCTTTTGAATTTCCGTATTCTGCAATACTTCCCCAACTTTTTACATCTGCTTATGAGAAACTTTGTCTATCAGGAAAAGGATGAAACGCTTGCCTTTCTGCTAGAAAGTGAAGGAAAACGCATTCTCGTTCTGGGCAGCCTGCGTTTACGGGAGAATGCCAAATATCCTGAAAACATCGATATGCTTATCCTTCCCTATCAGGGCGCAACGGACTTGGTCTCACCCGCGCTTGCCATAATTGAGAAAATCAAACCTAAAGCCGTTTTCTTAGACCATTTTGACGATGCTTTTCCGCCGATTTCCGCCCATATCGACACAAAACCTTTAAAAAAAGCATTGGAAGAACGTTTCCCAAATCTTTCCGTAGTAAAGCCTACGGCAGGAAAACCGGTCACGCTGCCCTAAAAACGCACTCTCAACAATTCTATAAAAATTCCTGCCGCTACGCCCAGCGCATAGAGCAGCAGAATAATCTTTATATTTTCTTTCGGGTTATCATTTACCCGCAGCAACACCAAAACGCCAACGCCCGCGCCCGCCAGTAAGCCCGACATCATTGCCCCCGCGCTTAAAACGCCGTTTAGGTATAGCTGGGTAATCACAACGGAAGACGCGCAGTTTGGAATCAATCCTATCGCACCCGCTATCAATTCGCCTATAACCGGACGGTTCAATATCAGATTTGCCAGAAAGTCTTCCCCGATTAGCGCAATGATGATATTTAATATGACGGTAATCAACAGTACATAAAAAAATATTTCAAAGGTATGATGAAACGCCGACTTTATAATCCCTTCTTCGCAGTGGCAGTTGTGCTGTTCACACATATGTTCAATTTGCATATCTTCCCGGGTTTTGCGTAATAATTTACTGATTACCACATCAATGAAAATCCCCGCTGCCATGCCTATGAGTATCTTAATTCCCAGAATCTTTAAAATCATGCCGATTCCAACGTTCTCGGAAATCAAAATAGGAAGCATTTCATCCGAAGTAGACAAATAAATGGATATTAACGTACCAAGCGTGATAATTCTGCCCGCATATAAATTTGATGCCGCGGCAGAAAAACCACACTGTGGAAACGCACCCAGAATACTTCCTATTATAGGGCCGCATTTGCCGGATGTGCGGATTGCGTTTTGCAGTTTATCTCCTGCCTTATGCTCCAGATATTCCATTGCCAGATAAGTCAGGAAAAGAAACGGCAGTAACTTCACGCAGTCTAATAAGGCGTCTAAAATAGTGTCGAACATAATATCCTCTCTTTTGCAGCTTGTTTACGGAGTATCCCGTAGTCAGGCATCCGCAAGGTTCTTTCTATTATAGCAGAAAAATTATGCTGTCGCATCCTCAAACTGCGAATTATACAATTCCGCATAAAATCCGTTCTTTGCCAGCAGTTCTTCGTGATTTCCCTGTTCGATAATATCGCCGTCTTTCATAACCAGAATCAAATCGGCATCTTTAATGGTAGATAACCGATGGGCAATGACGAAGCTTGTTCTGCCCCTCATCAAATTATTCATTGCTTTCTGAATACGCTGCTCCGTTCTTGTATCAACGGAACTGGTCGCTTCATCCAGAATCAAAATCCTATTATCGGCCAAAATTGCTCTTGCTATCGTAAGCAACTGCTTCTGTCCCTGCGATACATTGCTTGCATCCTCATTTAGTTCCATCTGATAACCGCCGGGCAGCGTCTGAATAAATCTATGCGCATGCGCCGCTTTTGCCGCCTCTATCACCTCTTCATCCGTCGCGTCCAGTCTGCCGTAACGGATATTTTCCATAATGGTTCCTTTAAACAGCCATGTATCCTGCAATACCATACCGAAACTCTCACGCAGTTCGCTCCTGTTAAATTCCCTGACGTCGTGTCCGTCAATCTTAATGCTGCCGCTATTAACGTCATAAAAACGCATCAACAGTTTTACCATCGTTGTCTTACCCGCGCCGGTAGGCCCTACGATAGCTACCATCTGTCCCGGCTCTATCTGCGCGCTGAAGTCATTTATGATAATCTTATCCGGTTTATAACCGAATCTGACATGCTCAAATCCAACACGCCCTTCCATCTGCGGCAAATGCGCCGGATTTTCCACAAACTGCTCTTCTTCCTCTTCCTCCAAAAACTCAAATACCCTTTCTGCCGCCGCCGCAGTGGATTGCAGCATATTGGAAACCTGCGCAAGCTGCGTAATCGGCTGTGTGAAATTTTTCACATACTGAATAAACGCCTGAATATCACCGATTTCAATCGCGCCTTTAATCGTCAAAATACTGCCGCTGACCGCCACGGCAACATAACCCAGATTGCCGATAAAAGTCATAATCGGCTGCATCATTCCGGACAAAAACTGTGATTTCCACGCCGATTGATATAAAATATCATTTGTCTGTTTAAATTCTTTTAAAACAATTTTTTCTCTGTTAAATGCTTTTACAATATTCTGGCCGCTGTATACTTCTTCCACCTGACCGTTAATTTTACCAAGATAAGTCTGCTGTGCAACGAAATATTTCTGGGAAAACTTCACTACCACGCCGATTAACGTACCGGATACCGGCAGAATAACAAGCGCAATTAACGTCATAAGCGGGCTGATACTTAACATCATAATCAATACGCCGATTAACGTCGTCAAAGAGGTAATAAGCGTCGTGATACTCTGGTTCAGACTCATGCCAAGCGTATCCACATCATTCGTGATACGGGAAAGCACCTCCCCCACCGTTCTGGATTCAAAATATTCTAAAGGCATACGGTTCATCTTTTCCGAAATCTCTTTACGGAAACGGAAACACAACTTTTGTGACACGCCCGTCATAATCCATCCCTGAAACAGTGACAACAACGCGCTGACAACATATAACCCTAACAATATCAATAATATTCTGCCGATTTTGGCAAAATCAATGCCGCCGGTTTGACTCAGTTTCGCCATCAGGCCATTAAACAGTTCCGTTGTCGCCCGGCTTAACACCTTAGGCCCTATGATATTAAATACCGTACTGCCAACCGCGAAAACAGCTACGGCAAGCAGTGCGTACTTATAACTGCCCATATAATGCAATAATTTCTGAATCGTTCCTTTAAAATCTTTAGCCTTTTCGCCCGGCATCATTGCACCGCCCGGACCGTGCGGTCCTCTGCCTCTTTTCCGATTCTCGCTCATTACGCCCTGCCCCCTTTCAATTCGTTTTCCGATAGCTGCGATTTCGCAATCTCCTGATATGCCGTACAGCTTTGCAGCAACTCTTCATGTCTTCCCATGCCCGCTATTTTACCGTCATCCAACACAATAATTCTGTCGGCATGTAAAATTGTACTGATACGCTGCGCCACGATAATGACCGTCGCGTCGGCCACCTTTTCATTTAACGCTTTTCTAAGCACGGCATCCGTCTTATAATCAAGCGCGGAAAAACTATCGTCAAAAAGAAAAATTTTCGGTTTTGCCGCGATTGCCCTGGCTATGGAAAGTCTCTGTTTCTGTCCTCCGGATACGTTAGTTCCGCCCTGCGCAATCGGACTCCGGTAACCTTCCTTTTTACTCTCGATAAATTCCACAGCCTGCGCAATACCGGCAGCCTCTTTCATGGAATCGTCCGAAACCTTATCTTCTCCCGCAAATTTGATATTAGACGCTACCGTTCCGGAAAAAAGAACTCCTTTTTGCGGAACAAATCCCAGCAGACTGCGAAGCTTTTGCTGAGAAAGTTCCCGGATATCAATGCCGTCAATCGTAATCCGCCCTCCAGTCACATCATAAAAACGGGGAATCAGATGTAAAAGCGTAGACTTTCCGCATCCGGTGCTGCCGATAATAGCGGTCGTCTCACCCGGCCCGGCCGTAAAGGAAATATCCGATAACGCGTCTTCCTCCGCTCCCGGATAACGAAAATGTACATTTTCAAAAGCAATGACGCCTTTCTCCTCTATCTGCTCATCCCGCACTGTTTCACTGTCTGCAATCGACGGTTCCGTATGCAGCACGTCTTCTATACGCTGCGCCGCAACGCCCGCTCTTGGCAGCATAATCGACACCATCGTCAACATTAGGAAAGACATTACAATCTGCATCGAATATGTAATAAAAGCCATCATATCGCCAATCTGCAATCTTCCCACATCGATGCCCTTTGCGCCGAACCATACAATCATGACTGCAATCGCATTCATGACAAGCATCATCGTCGGCATCATAAATGTCATAACCCTGTTGGTGAAAATCTGTGTTGCCATCAAATCCCTGTTCGCTTTATCAAAACGTTTTTCTTCATATTTTTCACGGCTGAAAGCCCTGATGACCGGAATGCCCGTCAAGATTTCCCTCGATACCAGGTTTAATTTATCCACAAGCGTCTGCATCAGTTTAAATTTGGGCATGGCGATACTTACCAGCGTTCCGACTATCAGTAAGATAAGCCCAACCGCCACCGCAATAATCCAGCCCATCCCCGTTCTGGTATGCGCCACTTTAAGAATGCCGCCAATGCCAAGTATCGGCGCATAGCAAACCATACGAAGAAGCATGACCGCCACCATCTGCACCTGCTGAATATCGTTCGTGCTTCTGGTAATCAACGACGCCGTAGAAAATTTATCCATCTCTGCATGGGAAAAAGAAACGACTTTTTCAAATACCCGGTTACGCAGCCGCATACCGATACCGGCAGAAACGCGTGCCGCCAAAAATCCCACGGCGATAGACGCCGACATCATTAAAATTGTCATCAACAGCATTTTAACGCCGGTCTTCATCAAATAGCGAGTCTGTATCGCCTGTACGTCAACGCCGGCCGCTTCATACTCCGCTTTTACGAACATAATCGCCATCTGATCCGCTATCATCCCGCCTGTCTCATCGCCGTACCACATAAGCGCCTGCCTTTTTATCGCCTCGTCCAGCGCCGCTATGGTATCATCCGATTCCGTCTGCAATTCATAATTTCCATCGCCGTTCTGTGTATACGCCTCCTGAAACAGCTTCCTTTCCGCCTCGTCCAGCGACAGGCATATGCCTTCAAATGTTTCTTTCCTCATAACAATCGGCACTGCGTTTTCAATGCCGCTCTGCTCGATTCCCACATCCACAATATCCGATGTATACGATGGCAGCGACAAATCGCAATATGCCTGTAAAATCAGGAGAAATATAACGGCAATCACGGCTGCCTTAAACTCTCCAAGATATTTCATAATCTTCCCCATATGCCTGCTCCTTTCTTTACTGCTGTCATAATGATATTTTCCAAACTGTGGTAATTGCATTCTTTCAGCATATTAACCCCATTTTTCAAGCAGGTCAATTAAAAAAGTATAAAGAAATTTAAAAATATTTTGTATTCGTTATTAAATAAATATTGATTCTATATAAAAAAAGTTATAGAATAGTGTATATATACCAATTTATAATGGGGGATTTGAGATGGAAGGACTAAAGAATTTAATGGAAGATAATGTAGAACAAATGATTAACCGATTGCTGCCTACGATGCCGCATATTTGTTCTTGTAATGATTGTAGACTGGATATGGCAACATATGCTTTAAACCGCTTGCGTCCAAAATATGCCCGTACCAGTACCGGCGCCGTTCTCCATCGTTTTGATACCCTCTCCCCACAATTTGAAGCGGAAATTTTATCGGTTGTTATTTCTGCGATGGAACTTATCGGTGGACATCCCCATCATCCGCCGCTTACGCCGGACGCTTCGGCTGACAAGCCTGCTGATGACGCTGCGCCTGCGGATACCGCCGATACCGCTGATGGCAACGCCGCAAATCAATAATCATAAATACATAAGCCGCTGTCTGCGATGCCGCACAATGTGCATTCGCCGATAGCGGCTTTTCTTTATAAACACGCAA
The DNA here is from genome assembly GCA_023666125.1 of Bacillus sp. (in: firmicutes). Lineage (GTDB taxonomy): Bacteria > Bacillota > Clostridia > Lachnospirales > Lachnospiraceae > UBA3282. The sequence goes on from JAMPCN010000017.1 coordinate 18,555, forward strand.
AGCGAAACATTTCTGTTCCGCTTTTTACTGCCTGCTATTCTCTACGGTTACTTCCCTGCCGTCTTATGAATTTCTTCAAAAATATATTCCTCGACGCTTTCTTTCGGAATGGACAACGCCAGAGACATTTCGCTGTATAGAAGTTCCTCCGCTTTCTTTAGATAATGCTCGTCGGAAGAAAGCACCTTTTTCCCCTGTAAAACCCTGTCCTGCTTACGCAGATACAATGTCTTGATAATCTGTACCAGACTGTTACAATCATAGGTGCGGATTGCTTCTTTATACATCTGCTCCCTTGTCTTTTCCTCTTTAATCCATACCGTTTCGATATCCGGAATCCTGCCGATTAACAGCTTCGCATCTCTCTCGTTCATGATTTTTCTCATAACGATTTTTTCATTGTCAACCGGCGTATAAATCGTGCTTCCTTTTTCAAAAACGGGTTCCAGAATATAATACTTTCGTTTCTTATCCAGTTTATCAATCGGATTGCCTGTAATCGCTGTAATACGGCACACTCCATGACCCCCGCACATAATTAATTCGCCTACATCAAACATTTTCTGCCTCCTACACTAAAAAACAGATGAAACCATCTGTTGCAACACAATAGTTTCCGAAACGAAAAAGCTGCCTCCGCTAAGCAGCTTTTTGAATCTCTGTTACTATTGTATCATTAATTTTTTAAAAATGTAAGCATTTTTTTGATTTGTAAGCAAACTTTTTATCTACAAATTTTTTATCAGCAAATTTCAGACAATTTATTGCTTTTGTCGCACAATTATTTCAACTCGTTTGCCGTTACATAAAAATGATGATAAATGCCTTTTCTCTCCAGCAGTTGTTCATGATTCCCTTCCTCCACAATACCTTCTTCCGTGAGTACGAGAATCCTGTCCGAATTGCGGATGCTGGAAAGCCTGTGCGCAATGGTAATGGTCGTTCTTCCTTTTGCCAGTTCCTGCAGCGACTTCGCCACCTGAAATTCGCTTTCGTTATCCAGCGCGGACGTCGCTTCGTCCAGAATCAGTATCGGCGGATTTTTTAAAAAGACTCTGGCAATGCTGATACGCTGCTTCTGACCGCCGGAAAGTTTCACGCCGCGTTCCCCGACATAGGTATCGTAACCGTCTTTTAACGCCTCTATAAATTCGTGCGCGCCCGCTCTTTTCGCCGCCTCAATTACTTCTTCCCTTGCTGCGTTATCCTTGCCGTAGGCAATATTTTCATATACCGTGCCGGAAAAAAGATAGACGTCCTGCTGCACCATGCCGATATTCTCCCGCAGGCTCTTTAACGTATAACTGCGGATATTGCTGCCGTCCAGCGTAATCTCTCCCTCGTCTATGTTATAAAAACGAGGAATCAGATTGCAAAGCGTCGTCTTACCGCCGCCGGACGGTCCTACAATCGCGATTTTCTCCCCTGCATGGATGTCCAGATTCAGGTTGCGGAATACGATATTGTGGTCGTCGGGATAAGCGAAACATACGCCCCTAAGGGAAATATTTCCTTTCACATCCCGGCAGGGTACCGCGTCCGGCTCGTCAAAGATTTCGATATCGCTGTCCATAATTTCCACAAAACGCTCGATACCCGTCATGCCCCTTTGGAACTGTTCCGCAAACTCGATAATTCTTCTAATCGTCGCAATCAGCGTCGTTACATACATAATATAGGCAACTAAATCGCCGGGCGAAATTTTCTCCTTTACCATAAAGATACCGCCTGCCGTTAAAACCGTCAGATACATCAGTCCGTCAAACGCCCTTGTCGTGGTCTGGAACGCCGCCATGAACTTATAGGATTCTTTTTTAATACGGAAAAACTTCTGGTTGTCCTCCTCGAACTTCTCCTGCTCTTTTTCCTCGTTCGTAAAAGCTTTTACCACTTTCTGCCCGAGCAGGCTGTCCTCGATTCTGGCGTTCAATTCGCCAATCTGCACTCTCTGCTTTCTAAAAGCCGCACGCAGGCGCAGATTAATAATCGTACAGACCACTACCATAACCGGCACGATAGCGAATATAATAAGCGTCAGCGGCAGATTGATACCGGAAAGGATAATAAAGGAAATTACCGCCTTAATGCCTGCTATAAAAAATTCCTCCGGGCAGTGGTGGGAGAACTCGGTTACGTCGAATAAATCGTTCGTAATCCGTCCCATTATCTGCCCTACTTTGGTATTATTATAGTAAGTATCGGAAAGCCTCTGCAGATGCGCATAGGCGTCGCGGCGCATATCAGTTTCAATCTGCGTTCCCATAACATGCCCCGTATACGCCATATAAAAATTCGCCATCGTATCGATTATCCGCAGAACCAGATACAGTGCGCCCATGCGCAGAATAATCCCAACGCTTAACGCCGCCAGATTATTCATGCCGGTATTGGTTATGTAACGTATAATCATCGGCAGAACCATTTCACAAATCGTGGTCAGTCCCGCGCAGAACAAATCAATTACGACAATTTTCCAATATTTTTGATAATACGGCAGGAATCTTTTTATCAATTCTCCCGCTTTATATTTTGATGCTTCCGTCTGCTGGTTCATATTAATAACCATGCCTCTCTCTCAACCTGCGATTAATCACCTTTATTTTGTGCCTAGAGGGAATAGCTGTTTAGGTATCTCTCCTGCTCCGGCGTCAAAACGTCGATTTCTTTCCCAAGAAACGCAAGTTTACGTTTCGCCACATCCTTATCCACTTCCTCCGGCACGTCAATCAGCTTTTCTTTCAGTTCGCTTCCATGCTCTACCAGATATTTTGCGGAAAGCGCCTGAATGGCAAAACTCATATCCATAATCTCCGCCGGATGTCCGTCGCCTGCGGCAAGATTTACCAGTCTGCCTTCGGCAAGGACAAATATCCACTGTCCGGTAGGCAGTTTATATCCCATGATATTCTTTCTCTGTTCTCTTGTTTCCACCGCGTTTGCCTTTAACCACGCCATATCGATTTCACAGTCAAAATGACCCGCGTTGCAAAGAATCGCGCCCTCTTTCATCTCGGCAAAATCCTCTTTATCAATAACGCCGTCGCATCCCGTCACGGTAATAAAGAAGTCTCCGACTTTCGCCGCCTCTTTCATCGGCATTACGTCAAATCCGTCCATAACCGCTTCTATTGCCTTAATCGGGTCGATTTCCGTAACGATAACCCTTGCGCCCAGACCTTTCGCCCGCATTGCGGTTCCTTTGCCGCACCAGCCGTAACCCGCTACGACAACAATTTTGCCTGCTACAATCAAATTCGTCGTTCTGTTGATGCCGTCCCATACAGACTGACCCGTACCGTATCTGTTGTCAAAGAAATGCTTACATGCCGCATTATTGACGCGCACCATCGGGAACTTTAATTCGCCCGCCCTGTTCATTGCCTCCAAACGGATAATGCCTGTCGTTGTCTCTTCACAGCCGCCGATAATGTTCGGAATCAGATGCGGCATCTCTTTATGCACCATATTTACCAGGTCGCCGCCGTCGTCGATGATAATATTTGGTCCGACTTCCAGTACATGGCGGATATGGTTTTCATACTCCTCGTTTGTCGCGTCATACCAGGCGTGTACTTCCAGCCCCGCCTTTACTAACGCCGCCGCCACGTCATCCTGCGTGGATAACGGATTGGAACCCGTCACATACATTTTTGCGCCGCCCGCCTGCAGCACCAGACAAAGATATGCGGTCTTTGCCTCCAAATGCACGGATAACGCTACTTTTTTACCCGCAAACGGTTTTGATGCGGAAAACTCTTTTTCCAAAGTGCGGAGCAGGTCGCAATTTCTTTTCACCCACTCGATTTTTCTTTCGCCTGATTCGGCTAAATTAATGTCTCTGATTTCACTGCTCATAAAAATTTCCTCCGTCTGTCCTATCATCACTGGTTAAACCCGTATTCTTATTGTATAAAAAATTTTAGTTTTTTACCAGTCTTTCGTGTTATATTTTTTCTATTATCCAATAATCGGGATATGACATAGACGGATTCTCTCCTATTAACGGCTGTGAAGATTGAACAAATCCCTACTCTATCACAATCCGCCCCTGCGGGCTTCCGTATTCGCTGCCTATCGTACCGCCCAGATAGTTTCTGATGTATGCAGTAAGCGCCTGATAATCCGACATTCCCTCATCCAGCGTCAGCAAATCCTCCATAAACATCGCAAAACCGTCGCCGCCTTCTTTTAACATATAATCATGCGAAGCCAGCGTGTACGTCTGATTCGGTACAAGCGGCACATAACTTCCGTCTTTTTGCAGCACCTTAACGTCTTTGACCCGGCGGACGTTCCCGCACGATACAAACATTCCGTTCTCATCCGTAACGACAGAAGATGTAACAGAAGTATCAACACTAAACATCAGACCCGATACCTGTAAAAACCCTCCGTTTTCCCCTACTGCATTTCCATTGTCGCTTATCTGAGACAAAACAAAGCGATTCGCCATTTCCAGCGCATCCAATATTTCCTGTCCGCTGACTTCTGCCACGCAAAGCGTATTCCCATAGGGATATACCGCCAGCAAATCGCCGTAGGTAATATCTCCCGCAGGCAGATCCGCACGGATGCCGCCGCCATTTACAAACGCAATATCCGCTCCCGATACCATACGGTAAGCGTCGGCGCACAAATTGCCGATACCCGTTTCTCTTGTGCGTACGATACGGACGCCGTCTTTGGAAGAAATTCCAAGCGTTATATCACTATGCGCCATGACCTGATTCAGATCATCCTCGAACCGGCTCTGTATTTCTTCAATATAGCGCTGCATCTCTTCGTCTTTTTCAGAATACCCGGAAATCAGTCCCGACGTTATCATGCCATCGGGTGTTATCACAAGCTGTCCGACGTAGTTTAGTTCCGTTCCCGTAGAAGACAAGAGCGTTTCACCGCCGTCTTTGTTTTTTACGATCTGACACGGTATCACACTATGGGCATGTCCGTCCAGAACAACATCCACACCCGTCGTATTCTGAATCAGATCAAGGGAGCGAAACGGCGCAGAGCTTTCATCGTCGCCAAGATGAGAAAGCAGGATAATATAATCGGCGCCTTTTTCAAGGCACTCATCTACCGTTTCCTGTACCTTCCCGTACAATTCCGTTCCATCTTCTGCGCCGTAGAAATCATAAACAAACCGACCCGACTCATCCATAAAAAAAGCCGGCGTTGAGCTGGTAATATTTTCCGGCGTACACACGCCGATAAAAGCAACATTCGTATCGCCATAGGAGACGATATGATAAGGTTCCACCATTTCCAGCGCGTTTTCTTCACTGCCGGAATACCTGATATTACAGTCAAGATACTGCACGTCTGAATTTTGCACTAATTCAGCCAGCCGCTTTATCCCATAGTCAAACTCATGATTACCGAAAATTGCAAAATCATATCCCGCCCGTTCCATAATCATCATCGGATATTCTCCCTGTGATATCATGCCGACAGGCTTTCCCTGTATGGCGTCTCCGCAGTCCACTAATGTCACATAAGGCGTTTTTTCTTCCATATCTTTCTTATAAGCCGCCAATCCCGCATAACCGATATTATCATCCACCGCGCAGTGAACGTCGTTCGTATACAAGATAACAATGTCTTTCGACGCGTCCACACGGCCGCATCCGGTCATAATAAAAAGAAAGGTGAGCAGCAAAGCGTACGCTGACGCTTTTATGCAGAACCTTTTATTTCTTATGTATTTCATATTTTTATCCTTTCCCTGTTTCATTTGAATTTTTTCCTGAAATATTCTGTCCATCCTTATATTCATAAGCAGATCGCGTCACAGCGAAACTTCCAGATAATTTTTTCTTTCCTCATAGCGATAACTGCTGTCCGTCAAAATAGATCTCACCAGACGGAGCGATATTTCATCCCCTTCTTTTAACGGATCGTACTGTCTGCCATCCCATACAAAGCGCATCGCCAGCTTTCCATCCGCTTCATAATATTCCGTGAAAATTTCCAGTCTGCCATCTCCATCCCGATTCGGCACAATATTGAGCGCGCAGATCTCTTCAAACACGCGCCGCAGATTCTCTATCTGGCGACGGTTTAAAAGATGTTTCTCCCCGAACTGCTGCAAAGCCTCGCTCATAGCGATAAAATCATAATCCGGCGAAGTAATGGTAAAGTTTAAAACCTTTAAACGTTTGACAAACGCCCTTGTCCGTTCTTTCTCAGGCGCATCAAAAATCTTATCCGGCGTTCCTTCTTCATAAATGACCCCTTCATCCATATAAAAAATCCGTGTGCTAACATCACGCGCAAATTTCATTTCATGCGTAACTATCATCATCGTAAGTCCCTGTGCCGCCAGACGCCTTATGACCGCCAGCACTTCTCCAACCATCGTCGGATCCAGCGCGCTGGTCGGTTCATCAAACAACACAATTTCAGGCCTCATGGCGAGCGTTCTGGCGATTGCGACACGCTGTTTCTGCCCGCCGGAAAGTTCATCCGGATAGGCTAACGCTTTTTCCGCCATACCCACGGTCTTTAAAAGCTGCATACCATAGGCAAATGCCGTTTGACTGTTTTCTCCTTTCAGCCTCGTCGGCGCGAGCATGATATTTTCGATAACCGTCATATGTGGGAATAAATTAAAACTCTGGAACACCATCCCCATGCGTTTACGCAGACCGCAGAGATTAACGCCCTTTTGTCCCATATCTTCGCCAAATACGGTCACTACGCCATCCGTAGGCGTTTCCAAACGATTCAGGCAGCGTAAAAATGTGGACTTTCCGGTTCCCGACGGTCCGATAATGGTAATAACCTCTCCTTTGTGGATTACGGTATTCACGTCTTTTAACGGCGTCACATCATGATACTTTTTTTGCAGATGGTCAACATGGATCAGGTCTTTTGTATCATCGTCTGTTCCATCTTTTGCCCTGCTCTCCTCTTGCAAATCGGATAAAATGGCTGCGTCCACCCCTTTCGGATAACGTCTGGGCCGACGTTTCACATCCAGTTTCCATTCCACCGCGCCAATGCCGAATGCTGCCAGCGCCGAAATCAGAAAATAAATGACTGCCGTAGTAATCAACGGGAAAAACGCTTCGTATGTCCGGCTCCTGATAATGTCGCCGGCTTTCGTCAAATCTTCAATGGAAATATAACCGACGATCGAAGTCAGCTTTAACATAGAAACAAACTCTCCGCGGTAGATAGGAAGCACCTGCCGCACCGCCTGCGGCATAATGATACGGACAAACGTCTGCCCCTTACTGAATCCCAGAGCCGCCGCCGCTTCCCACTGTCCGGCATCTATCATATTAATGCCGGTATTCAAAATACCCGCCGCCGATACCGCAAAGATCAGGGAAAAAGAAATAATACCGACCGTGACCGGCGCAATCTTTACCGAAGCAAAAACGACAAAATAGATAATCATCAATACAACAAGGCTCGGTATTCCTTCTATCAAACGGCAGATGCCTTTGGCAATCGCCGCCAGCGTCTTATTGCGGCACCGCAGCCACAAACACAGAAAAAACCCTGCCACAGTTCCTATCACGCCCGCCGCCACAGCAATCTGCAGCGTCACCAGAAGGCCTTTCACTATCAGCTGCCAACGATTTTCCCGGACAAAAGTCTTTTCAAAACTCTCTGCAAACCTTTCCCAAACACCGCTCTCTTCTATGAGTCTTTCCTCATTGCTTACCACCATCACGGTTTCCACGTAAGTGTAAGGAATAGAGAACGCCATCACTTCTTTTTTTTCCGGCGTTTCAAACAGATTGGAAAAAATATAGTCCACTTTACCGGATACACATGCCGACGTAATGCCGTCCCAATCATAAACCTCCACGGCAAGTTCCGCGTTGCACCACGAAGCGAAGCGCTTCATCAATTCCAGATCATGTCCCGTCAGCTCCATTCCTTCATAAAAAGAATATGGTTCAACCAATCCTGTCGTTCCTATGGTGATTGTATACGCCGGATCTTTTACTTCTTCAATCTCGGGCATCGTGTAATCATGATTGACAAGCCAGCGATTCCGCATATCGTCCAGCATTCCGTTTTCTGACATTTCCTGCAGAAAATCATTTATCTTTTTTTCGGCGTCCGGTATCTCTGTTACCGGACTTATCGCCACCGCAACATTTCCCCGCTCTCCGATCACCGCATTTCCGTAGATGCGCAAATCCTCGTTTCCATCGGCAAGGTAACTTTCCAAAGTTGTCTTATCCACGGCATAAGCGTCCGCTTTTTTGCTGCTTACCGCAAGAAAACCATTGGTCGCGTCGTCCACAATGATATACTGCGCTTCCGGATAAGTCTCTTTCGCCGCCGTCTCTGTCGTCGTTCCGGATTCTACCGCAATGATAGCGCTGCTGTCATTCAAATCGAACGTTTCCGCTCCCGCGTTTTCCATATTCTCCGCCCGGCATAAGAACACCGTGCCTCCCGAATAGTAGGACTCGCAGAAATCCACACTCTGCGCGCGTTCCTCTGTCACAATAATACAACATGCCGCAATATCCGCCTTATCCTGCTGGATAAAAGGAATCAAAGAAGCAAATTTTGTTTCAATCAGCTCCACACCTTTATTCAGCCGCTCTGCTATCATCAGTACCAATTCGGTTTCAAACCCGGCAGGCTTTCCGTCATCCCCTATATACAACATCGGCATATTGGTTCCATCGAACGCAAAGCGCAGCGTGCCGTTTTCGTGTTCCGAAAGGTCATAGGCAGACCAGTCTATCTTCATTTTCTCTTCATCTCCGGAAAGCCACTTTTTTGCCAGAACGTCGATGGACCCGTCCACTTTCATTTCCCTGATAACAGCAGATACCTCGTCTGTCAGGCTGCTGCCTTTTTTTAAAATCATGCTGTAATCATCGTGTGAAATAATCTCCGGGAAAACGCAGAACATTTCCGGACTCTGCGCTGCCGCCATGAGCGCCACCGGACTGTCTAATGCCACTGCCTCCACATCGCCCTTTTTCAAAGCCTCTAATTGTGTTGTCAGATCATCATAGTGGTTGTACTCTAAATGATTAAATTCCTCCGCCAATACCTGATCGTACAAAGAACCCGTCAGTGTGGCGATGGTCGTCTCTTCAAAATCATCCAGTGTCCGGTATATTTTATTTTCTGTTTCTTCTCCTGCACAGCCGGCCAGCACGGACACACATAAAAACAGACACGCCGCTATCGCTGCCGCTTTTCCTTTTCTCTTCCTCATGTGCCTCATTTTCCTTATTCCTCTATCGTCAGAATATCTGAAAAGCCCGTTACCTCGAATACTTCCATAACCGTTTCACATACATGCCGAATCACCATGCTGCCTTGTTTATTCATAATCTTCTGAGCGGAAAGCAGAACGCGCAGCCCCGCAGAAGAAACATACGCAAGCGCGTCAAAATCAAAAATAAGTTCCGTAATTCCGTCAATAGATTCCCTGACCGCCTCTTCCAGCTCCGGCGACGTCATCGTATCCAATCTTCCTTCCACACCGATTGTCAATGTTGTTCCTTCTTTTCTCCTCTGAATCGTCATATTACAGTCTCCCTTTTTCGTTTTTTCTTAAGCCATTGATTTTACCGGATCCTTTCCATTTATTTTCATCCCTTTAAAAACCCTAATTTTTTTGCCGCAAACATAACTTCTGCCTGTAGGCAGGTCAGATTCGCCGCTGTCATCACAAAATCCAAAATGGAATTTATCGCCACCGCAACAGCGATTGCTTCTCCCGGAATGCCAAGCTGCACAAACATGACCGTATAGCAGGTCAACGCTCCGCCCGGAATCGGCGGCGCCGCCATTGCAAGAAGTCCGACAATCAGAACTGCCGTTACCAGCCATACAGGCGTAATTTCCACGCCGTAATGCTGCGCCATACACAAAGAAACGACCAAAAAGCCAACAACGCCGCCCGGTTTAAAAATAACCTGTCCTAAAGGAATGGCAAAATTAACAATCTTTCGCGGAATACCGAGCTGCTTTTCACAGGTTTCCAGATTCGTAGCAAAAGCTGCCGCGGATGACGCCGTGCTTAATCCGATCAGATAGGTCGGTAATAATTTCTTAACCAAAGATATAAACGGCATCTTAAAGCGTACCACTATCAGCAGCAGATACACGGATACGACCAGCGCACAACCCGGAACGGCGATGCAGAATACTTTTATGATGCCCTTAAATCCTATCCCAAATTCCGATTGCAACAGATTGAAAATACTTAAGAATACGAATAATGGTATCAGTTTTCCAAGCAGCCGCATCAAAAACTGCACGACCTCGTTTGCCTGCACGATAATATCCCGCACCGCCGATACTTTATCCCCCAGCACTAACAAAGCAACACCGACGCAGACGCCAAGGAAAATAATCTGTAATGCGTTTCCGTTTAAAAACGGAGATATCATATCAGACGGTACGATATTCAGAATCATTTTGTAAATGTCGATGATTCCGCCGGAAAGATTTCCGATTCCCCCCAGAGAAAGAGGAAACATCCAGCATATCAAAAGCATGGTAATCGCGCTGAGCAAAAAAGTATCCAAAATCAATCTTTTCGTTACCTGTCCGCCGATTCTGCCGACGGCGGACAAATCACCGATGCTGATGATACCCCAGCAGACGGATAAAAATATTAACGGTGAAGATATCGCTCGCAGCAATCCCAAAATCATAGAAAAAAATGGTTCCGTCAGCATAAGCGTAATATTTTTAATCTCACCCGAAACGCCCCGCACGAAAAAGCCAAGCAAAACAGCGGATACAATAGCGGTAAGAAGCTGTGTCATCTGCCCCATACGCGCTTTTTTCGGCGGATTTAATAACAGTCTATTCTCCCCGTTCTGATAAGAATAGACCAAAGTAAGTCCTGCCTGCGCCAACAGCCTGTTGCTCAAAAAAAGGTCCTCTCCTTCTTCCAGAACATTCATCCGTCTGCCTGCCACCGCAAATTCGATATACTGCCTGCCGAACTTTTTACCGGTTCTACACAAAACCTGCGTTTCACCAAGTTCCTTTCTCCATATCCCAAGAATTTCTTCCAAAGACAAGCGGATACGGATAATGTCTTTTCTATCCGTCTCCGCTTCTGTCAATGCTTCCACACAGATACCTGACAGTAAATCTATCGCTTTATTCGTCAAAGTATAACATTCTTTTCGCTGCTTTAGCATAGTGAACCTCCATTTCTTTTCTCTTAAAACATACAGACCAAAACGCCTGCCAAAGCATCGTTGCCATAGCATTATTCTATAATATTTTTGGTATAAGAAAAGCAAAAGGACGCATTTGTTACCTGACGTTTACTTTCAGGGCGGAAAAATTATATTTCCGAGCATTTTATATGATATAATAGTCGCAAAAGAAAACCAGCGGCTGCAAAGCAGACAAAAGAAAGGCATAATTTCTCTATGGATAAAATCTTAATCGTAGATGATGACCCAATGATATTGGAAGATAACCGGACATATTTTCATGCGATGGGATATGATACCGTCTGCGCAGCCACCGCGGGCGCGGCGGAAAGCATTATTCTTTCCAACGCCTTAGACTGCGTCATTCTGGATGTGGATTTACCGGATGGGAGCGGATTCGCATTATGTGAGAAAATACGCTCAAAGACAAATCTTCCCATCATTTTCCTGTCCGGCTATACAGAAGAAGAAAGCCGCATCCGCGGCCTGTCTGTCGGCGGCGACGATTATGTATGCAAGCCGTACAGCCTCAAGGAACTGGAATTGCGGGTGGCGGCACGCATCCGCTCCGGCAGAGCGGTCAGGCCTCCCCAAACGCTTACCTTTGGAGACTTCTTTATCTATCCGGCTTCCTGCAGCGCAAGCTATAAAGAACGCTCTGTTGATTTTTCCTCTTATGAGTTTGATGTGCTGTATTTCCTCGCAAAGCATCCGAATGAAATTTTCACCCCGGAGCAGATTTATGATTCCGTATGGAAAGCGCCTATTAACAAAGGCCAGAAATCACTGCAGGTCATTATGGGGCGTATCCGCAAGAAGCTCTGCGAGCTTCGTCCGGAGCATGACTATATCCAGACCAAACGATATAAAGGCTATCTGTTCGTTCCTGACTGAAAAACCACAGATGCCCTTTTAAAGCCGCCGCTTAAAGACCTTTTTCCGCATGGCATGGAACAAACGCCGGAACACGCCGGCATGAACGCCAAAACCTACTGCCCCGGCAGCCGCTGACAAGATTACGAACCCTGCAGCAGCAGTAATAATCCTGCCTGAATTCTCCTCATATGGCGGCGATATATTCTGTTGCGGCTCTACAGCGGGCGGCTGTTCTGCATTTGTACCTGTTTCCGCAGCTGTTTCTGCGGCGGGCGGCTGTTCCGTATTTGTACCTGTTTCCGCAGCTGTCTCTGCGGCGGGCGGCTGTTTCGTATTTGCACCCGTTTCCGCAACTGTCTCTGCGACGGGCGGCTGTTCCGTATTTGCACCTGTTTCCGCAGCTGTTTCTGCGGCGGGCGGCTGTTCCGTATTTGCACCCGTTTCCGCAGCTGTTTCTGCGGCGGGCGGCTGTTCCGTATTTGCACCTGTTTCCGCAGCTGTCTCTGCGGCGGGCGGCTGCTCTGTATTTGTACCCGTTTCCGCAGCTGTCTCTGCAGCGGGTGACTGCTCTGCATCCGGCGCTGTTACGACAGACTCTTCCTGCGGCGTCTTTGGTGGATCCATGATAGCTGTGCCGCCGCCCCGGTTACCGCCCCGATCTTCCGCAGCGTCCAGATGATCCGCCGCAAACCGAAGGACATTGGAAAAATGGGAAACACCGTCATGATCCCACTGCAGACGGATATAAATATAAGGATACTCTGCAGTATCCCACTCCCCATAGGGAAGCGACATATAAAAAACGGCAGACGGATCCGACACGTTATTTTCTTCATTCACCACCCAGTCTTTTTCGTTGAAAGAATATTCCGAGATGACTGTAATGGGTAAATATTCTTCCGGTTTCGTATAGCCGCCCCGGAAAACATAAAAATTTCTGCTCACACGCGCCTGTATGTCAAGGAACGTCAGCGGATAATCATTATAGACTACCATACAGACCGGAGGCTCCAGAAAGAAAGCGCCGGAATAAGACCCCTGCACCCGAAAACGCATCCTCTGCTCCTGCCATGTTTCCGTTCCTGTCATATTCCATACAACCGGCAGCATCTCCGAGGATGAAACCGCGCCCTGATAATTGAGTCTGCATCTTAATGATGATGGCAGTACGCCGTTTACGCTCTGTCCGTTTTCTACAACGACACAAACCGGATCGCTCTCTATCACTACCGGCGTATCCGCATAATGGATATCCCCTGCGATAGAACAGTCGTTTATGACGAGCGCCGCCCCTTCCTCCTGCCAAACCATATATGGCTGTGCAGTCTGCGGCTGCGTTCCCTGCATGGTAACTCCAGTCAGGTAAAGAATGCCGCCAGATGATATACGGAATATCGTCTGTGCGTTTTCTCCTCCTTGGAAAGCAAGAGCGCTACAGCCCGTAAAACTGACAGCTCCGGTTATCGTAACGGTATAATTTCCGGTGTCTATGAGGATTGGCGGCATATCTGCCCGATAAGGAATAAAATCATAATTTTCGTCCAAAACGATATCGGCGTCTAATCTAAGCGAACCGCCGGAGTCCTTATGCGTTTCCATCCATGCGATAAACTCCGTACCATTCGCTACGGCATCGGCTGCTGCAACAGCATCTTCGCAGTCCGTCCGCTCACCCGCCATTGCTACGCAAGCATCGGACAGATATAATAAAAACACAATGATAGAAGCTGCTGCCATCAAACTGATTTTTTTATTTTTCATCTGTAAATTCCTTTCACGAAAGGATGCAGGAATAGGAGTTTTCATGAAACAAACAATATTTTCCAGATCCATTTTTCATGCGGCTGTGATAACCGCCGCTTCCATTATCATAACCCTGTGCGGACTATCCATGATCACCCGTTATGATAACAAATATATAACAAAATCCGCGCTCACACAAGATAATCTTGCTTTGATTCCGGAAAATGGTTATTGCGCCCTTGTCGATGGATGGGAATTATATCCGGACGCCCTGCTTGCGCCGGAGGACTTTTCCATGAAAGAACTGTCCTGTTACAGGATTCAGGCGGGTGAATATCCAAATCTCGCTTTATTTCATGACGACCGCAATCCATACGGCTGCGCCACATGGCGGCTCCATTTGCAGGGAAACGGAACGTTCACCCTCTATCTGCCGGAACCCTTATGCGCTGTAAAAGTCTTTGTAGACGGACAGTGCCTTGGCGGTTCGGGAACAGTATCTTCGGAAAATTATGCGCCGCTTATAAAAGATACCGCTTATTCTTTTATTCTGAATGGCAGCACAGAATTAATCATCCAGACCGCCAATTACTCCCATTACTATGGCGGCATTTGGTATGCGCCCATAATCGGCGATCCTGACAGCGTCAGCCGGCTTATCTCTTTGCGCATCCTGCTTTACGGAACGCTTTTCTTTCCTTCGATAACGCTGGCTTTTTTCTGCATTACGCTATGGCGGCGTAAAGAAAACGGCTCTTATCCTGCCATATTTTATTTTGGTCTGTTGAGTCTGTCTTTTGCGCTACAAATCTGCTACCCTTTTTTCAGGCTCTCCGGCATAACGTTTGTCCGCACATTTTATGCGGTAGAAGACGCCGCCGCGCTGTCCGGCATTTTCTTTTCCCTGAAAATTGCCTGTCTGCTGTTCCTGCCAAAAAACGCCGCGCGCCTGAAACGAATCCTCTGTGCGCTTTCTCTCGGCTTTTGCTGCATCGGCGTCATTGTTCCTCTGTTTGTAATCCCTGCTTTTCCCGATGTTACAGCAGGGTATGGCGTTTTACTTTCGTGGTACAAACTCATTATGGCAGGATTACTCATCAGCATTACGGTATACGGATGCTTCATGGGAATGGTACACAACATAAGCCTCCTTGCCGCAGCAACAGCCAACGGACTCTGTCTGCTTGGCAGCGTTTTAACGATTGGACACTATGAACCTTTTATCGGCGCCTATCCTGAAGAATATGGCATGTTTTGCATGGTAGTGGCTTATGCGCTTTTGATGATGCAGCAAAACAGGGCGACGGTAGAGGAAAATATAAAACTGAATCTGCATCTGCAGGAAGAAGTGCAGGAAAAAACAGAGCATTTGCAAAAACTTCTTATTGAAAGAGAACAGCTGATAGCAGAACTTGGACACGATATGAAATCGCCTCTGACCTCGCTTTCCAACATGGCGCAAATCATACGTTTAAATGATATCATGCTGGATGAAGATACCCGCAGTAGAATGCAGCACATAGAAAAACAGTGCGGCATATTGTCCGAACGCCTGAAATCCATTCAGGAAATAGCGACGCAGACAAGTTCCCCCAGCCAAATGGAACCGCTGATGCTAAACGACTTCCTTGCGGATTTCTATCATAGCAGCTATCCTATCATCGAACTTTATGGTCCGAATTTTGTCAAAAAAATCACTCCGCATCCGTGCCGCGTCATGGCAAACCGCGAACAGCTTTTCCGGACGCTGGAAAATCTCTTATATAACGCCGCCGATTTTACGCCTCCCGAAGGAAAAATTACGCTTTCCCTGTCTGCGGAAAAATCTTATGCCTGTATTAAACTTACGGACACCGGATGCGGAATATCAGAAAAAGATCTGCCCAATATCTTTAAGCGTTCCTACACTACCCGCAGTGATAACGGCGGACAGGGACTGGGACTTGCGATTGCCCGCGCCATTATTTTGGAACACGGCGGGAAAATAGATGTGGTTTCTAAAGAAGGCGAGGGAACGACATTTTGTATTCTTCTGCCCCTGCTCACATGAAAAAATACACTTACTTTTTACTATTTATGCCGTCCACTGAAAGACGGCGGAATGGAGGATCAACATGAAAAAAAAATTACGCAGCATTTTATTAAGCCTTGCCATGGCAGCCGCTATATTGACCGGATGCGGTTCTGACGGTAACTTTTCCACACCAACCGCTGATGCTGATACGGCCGCAGCCGGTGCAGGTAAAATCGGTATTTCCATGCCGACCCAATCTCTGGAACGTTGGAACCGTGACGGCGCATATCTGAGCGACCGGTTCAAGACGGCAGGTTATGAAACTATTCTTACTTTCTCAGACAATGATTCCGCACGGCAGGTAAATGATATCCAAAATATGCTTGCAGATGGCGTTGATTTACTCATTGTTGCTGCTATCGACGGTGAAGCGTTAAATACCGTCATGAATGAAGCCGCACAGGCAAATGTTCCGGTTATCGCCTATGACCGTCTGATTTTGAATGATGCAGTTTCCTATTATGTATCTTTCGATAATTACACGGTTGGCAGACTGCAGGGACAATTCGTTGCAGATACGCTCGCTCTGGCTGATGCAGGTGATAAAGTCTACAATATGGAATTTGCCGCAGGCGACCCTGCCGATAACAATGCCGGATATTTCTACAACGGCGCTATGGATATCCTACGGCCCTATATTGACAAAGGAACTTTACATGTTGTTTCCGGTCAGACAGACTTTGATGCGGTTGCTACAGCACAATGGAATACCGACACGGCTCTTGAAAGAGCGCAGAACATTCTTTCTTCCTACTATGCAGACGGAACACAGCTTGACGTATGGCTTTGCTCTAACGACTCTACCGCTTTAGGCGTTGCACAGGCTGTGACTTCCGATTATGCAGGTTCCAACTCCGTACTGATTACAGGACAGGACGGCGATGAGGCTAACCTGAGAAATATCGTTGACGGCATCCAGACCATGACCGTTTATAAAAACGTAAGTAATGAAGCGATAGTTACATTATCTCTTGCACAGGCCGTTATCGCGGGCGATACGATAGATGCCTCCTTAATTGATACTTTTGAAATTGACTGCGCATACGACACAGAGTCCTATGAAACATCTGCAGGACACAAATGTCCTTCTTTCCTGCTTGTACCGAATGTAATTACCAAAGATAATCTACAGGATTTAGTTGACACAGGTTTATACACAATGGGCGCTGACGGTTATCTGTCCGCAGCCGAATAGGAGGAGGTTTCTTTTGGCTGATATAATTTTGGAAATGAAATCCATTACCAAAGAGTTTTCGGGGATAAAAGCGCTGGATAATGTAAATCTGAGCGTTGAACGGGGAGAGATCCACGCGTTAATCGGCGAAAACGGCGCAGGAAAATCTACACTGATGAATGTATTATCCGGAACCTATCCGACCGGTGCTTATACAGGAGAAATATATTATAACGGAGAAATATGCCGGTTTAAGACGCTGAAAGACAGCGAAGCAAAAGGCATTGTTATTATTCATCAGGAGCTTGCCTTGATTCCGCTTCTTACCATTGGCGAGAATATGTTCTTAGGAAATGAGAAAAAAAACAGCCTTGGGATGATAGACTGGGTCTTAACCTATAACGAAGCGGAAAAGCATATGCGGCAGGTCGGGTTAAACGAATCCGCTCGGACTTTAATCAAAGACATCGGCACCGGTAAACAGCAGCTTGTGGAAATTGCAAAAGCGTTTTCCAAAAATGTAAAACTGTTAATTCTGGATGAACCGACTTCTTCCCTGAATGATGAAGAGGCAAAGAGACTTTTGGATTTATTAATGGAATTTAAGAAAAACGGTCTGACTTCCATTATAATTACCCATAAATTGAACGAAATTATTTATTGTGCGGATAAAGCAACCATCATTCGGGATGGCGCCTGCATTGAAACTCTTGTAAAAGGCGTTGACGAATTTAATGAAAACCGTATCATAAAAGGAATGGTAGGACGCCCAATGAACGACCGCTATCCGTTCCGTGAGTATAAAGTACATAGAGAAATCGGGCTTGAGGTAAAAGACTGGACAGTCCGCCACCCGCTTTATCATGAAAAAATTGTCAATAACCATATTTCTTTTAAAGTACATAAAGGTGAAGTCGTAGGTTTCTTTGGCTTACAGGGCGCAGGGCGTACAGAACTTGCCATGTCGATTTTTGGAAAAAGCTATGGCGCTGATATCACTGGTGAATTATATCTGAACGGGAAAAAAGTTAATTTAAAAAATCCAAAACAGGCGATTCGCCACAAACTGGCCTATGTAACGGAAGACAGAAAAGTAAACGGACTCATTCCCAGAGAATCCATCCGTTTCAACACAACGCTGGCGCGCTTGGATAAAGTCTGTTCCAAAGGCATTATCAACACAACTGCCGAACAGAATGCTGCGGAAAATATGACAAAAGCGATGGGTACGAAAACACTGTCAATCGAACAAACAACCGGCAGCTTATCAGGCGGTAATCAGCAAAAGACTCTGCTTGGCAAGTGGATGTTTACGGAACCGGATATTTTGATTCTGGATGAACCGACCCGCGGCATTGACGTCGGCGCCAAGTATGATATCTACTGTCTGATTCATAAAATGGCAAAAGCCGGTAAATCAGTCATTATCATTTCTTCCGAAATGCCGGAACTAATCGGTATGTGTAATCGTATCTACGTTATGAACGAAGGAAAACTCTGTGGAGAGCTGGATGCCAAAGACGCTACACAGGAAAAAATCATGAGCTGCATCATCAGTGCTGCAGATTAAATGAAAAAGAGAGTTATCATAATGTCAACTAACAAAGAAACTGCGGGCGTAAGCCGCTTTCACTTAGGAGTATTTCTAACAAAAAACAGCATGGTTATTGCTCTTATCATTGTATTTATTTTATTTTATTTCCTGACAGACGGACGCCTTTTATATGCGCAGAATATGTCCAATCTGCTTCTCCAAAATGGTTATGTATTAGTTATGGCGTGCGGTATGCTGCTTTGTATCTTAACCG
>JAMPCN010000018.1 GCA_023666125.1 Bacillus sp. (in: firmicutes)
GAATTGCGCCCGGCAATCTTGGAACGAGGGATACTTTTGCGGATATCGGCGCTACGGTGCTTGATTATTTTGGAATAAAACCGGAGTTTTCCGGAACATCGATGCTTTATGGAGGATAAGAACGTGGGCAATTATGCAGACGAAATTAACAAAAGAAGGACATTCGCGATTATTTCACATCCGGATGCGGGAAAAACAACATTGACGGAGAAATTTCTCTTATATGGCGGCGCGATTAATCTGGCGGGCAGCGTCAAGGGAAAGGCAACAGCGAGGCATGCGGTTTCCGACTGGATGGAAATTGAAAAAGAGAGAGGTATTTCCGTTACTTCCTCTGTTTTACAGTTCCAGTATGGCGGTTTCTGCATCAATATACTGGATACGCCGGGGCATCAGGACTTTTCGGAAGATACGTACCGTACGTTGATGGCGGCTGATTCAGCGGTTATGGTAATCGACGCCTCAAAGGGCGTTGAGGCGCAGACAAGAAAGCTGTTTAAGGTCTGTGTGATGCGAAAGATTCCGATTTTTACGTTTATCAATAAAATGGACAGGGATGCCAACGATACGTTTGAACTTCTGGATGAAATTGAGAAAGAACTGGGAATTGCGACGTGTCCGATTAACTGGCCGATTGGCTCCGGTAAAGATTTTAAGGGTGTCTATGACAGGGAAAATCAATGTGTTGTCACATATTCCGATACGGAAAAGGGAACAAAGGAAGGACATGCAACACAGATTCCGCTCGCCAATAAGGACGAGCTGATTACCCATATCGGGGAAGCTTTTCATACGCAGCTTACGGATGAGATTGATTTATTGGACGGCGCCAGCGCGGAATATAACTTAGACAGGATTCGCGCCGGTGAATTGACGCCGGTTTTTTTCGGTTCCGCTCTGACGAATTTTGGTGTGGAGATTTTTTTGCAGCATTTTTTAAAAATGACAACGACGCCGCTGCCGCGTAAAGCGGATATCGGCCTGATTGACCCCGTGGAAAATGAATTTTCGGCGTTTGTCTTTAAGATTCAGGCCAATATGAATAAGGCGCATCGAGACAGGGTAGCCTTTATGCGTATCTGCTCCGGTAAATATGAGGCGAGCATGGAGGTAAAACATGTGCAGGGCGGCAAGGTGATGAGGCTTTCCCAGCCGCAGCAGATTATGGCGGATGAGCGTAAAATATTAAGCGAGGCCTATGCTGGTGATATTATCGGCGTATTTGACCCGGGGATTTTTTCTATTGGCGATACTTTGTGTATGCCGAAGGAGCAGTTCTGCTATGAGGGAATCCCGACATTTGCGCCGGAGCATTTTGCAAGGGTGCGCCAGCTTGACACCATGAAAAGAAAGCAGTTTGTCAAGGGCATTACGCAGATTGCGCAGGAGGGCGCCATTCAGATATTCCAGGAATTTAATACGGGAATGGAAGAGATTATTGTCGGCGTTGTCGGTGTTTTGCAGTTTGATGTGTTAAAGTATCGGCTGGAAAATGAATATAACGTAGAAATCCGTTTGGATAATCTTCCTTATGAACATATCCGCTGGATAGAGAATAAGGAGATTGACTTAGACGCCTTGACAGGAACGTCGGATATGAAAAAAATCAAGGATTTAAAAGGAAATCCACTGTTACTATTTGTGAATCAATGGAGTATTAAGATGACAGAGGACAGAAACAGCGGTTTAGTGCTTTCCGAGTTTGGCAGAAATTAGACGGCAGCCGGAGCTGGAACGCTCTGTCAGAGGGAGACGGTATGAAAAAAACAGTTCTTTTAGTGAAAGTTATTTTCATAGGTATTCTGACAGCGGCTCTCATAAATCTGCCGGCGGTGACGGACTATGTGAAAGACAAGGCAGAAGCCGAAAGCGGACAGGTGAAAAAGCCGGAAATAGAAGAGCAGGCCGTAGAAGTGCAGGCTGTAGAAGAGCAGATGGTGATTCTAAACGAAGAACCGGACGCTGTTTCCGAGCAGCAAATAGACAAGAAGCTCCTTTTGCAGGAGGAACAAAAGGATTCCTATGCATATCAGCAGTTATCCGAGAGGGAGCAGACGGTTTATATCGAGATATTATGGGCGCTTTCGGAATTTCAGGATAATGTGACGCTTTCGAGCATGGACGAAGAGGAAATCACCCATATGTTTCAGTGTGTTCTAAACGACCATCCGGAGATATTCTATGTGGACGGCTATACTTATACCCGTTACACATTGGGAGAGATGTTAAGAAAAATTACCTTTACCGGCAATTATAAGTTAAGCAGGGAAGAAATCGTCAAAAGACAGGCGCAGATAGATGGGTATGTGGATGTTTGTCTGGCCGGGCTTGCACCGGATGCGGATGAATATGAGACCGTAAAATATATCTATGAATATATTATCAATCATACGGAATATGACGCGTCGGCACAGGATAGCCAGAATATCTGCTCCGTATTTCTGGACGGTAAGTCGGTCTGCCAGGGGTATGCGAAAGCAACGCAGTATTTGTTAAAGCAGGCCGGGATTAGTTCTACACTGGTATTGGGAGATGTGTCGGACGGGGAAGGACATGCCTGGAATCTGGTACAAATAGACGGAGAATGGTACTATGTGGATACGACATGGGGAGACGCATCCTATCAGGCGATAGGAGCCGGAGATTCCTATCCGAAAAAAGCAATGCCGACCATCAATTATGATTATTTATGTGTGACGACAAATCAGCTATGCACGACGCATACGATAGATAATGTGGTAGAGCTTCCGGAATGCACTTCCATGGATGCCAATTATTATGTCAGGGAGGGGCTTTATTTTACAACGCTTGACAAAGAACAGCTTGCGTGTATTTTCAAACAGGGATATGAGAAAGGCAGCGCCTACGTTACTTTAAAATGCGCTTCCGCGCAGCTTTATGAACAGATGCAGGAAATGCTTATTACACAGCAGAATATTTTCTATTATCTGGACTGCCCGGACGGAGTCGTTTCCTATACGGACAGCGAGGAACAGTACAGCATGAGTTTCTGGCTGTAAAAGAATCTTAATTGATTTCGGTACTAGGCAAAAATCATAAATTTTGGTATACTTAATCAGAATCGGAGAAAGATAGAGTAAGATGTAAGAATGGAGGCTTTATATGGCACAGGAATTAGATAAAAACAGTTATGTATTGCAGGAAGATGAAAATCTTGGTACGGTGAAAATAGCGGATGATGTCGTAGCGATGATTGCTGCGCTTGCGGCAACGGAAGTAGAGGGCGTTGCCGCAATGTCCGGCAATATGACAAATGAATTGTTAAGCCGCGTAGGCGTTAAGAATATGACAAAGGGAACACGGGTGGAAGTGTTACAGAAGAAAGTAAAAGTCGATTTGGCGATTACGATAGAATATGGTTTCAATATTCCCGCAACCTGCCAGAGAGTCCAGACGAAAGTAAAAAATGCGGTGGAAAATATGACGGGATTGGAAGTAAACGATGTCAATATCCGTATTGCAGGCATTAATGTCGCAAAGGAAAGATAGGGCAAAATAGGAGTTTACATGAGCAGAAGAGAGTTGAGAGAACAAATATTTAAACTGCTGTTTCGTGTAGAATTTAACAGTCCGGAAGAGATGGACGAGCAGGAAAAGTTCTTTTTTGAAGATACCTGTGAGGCGGATACTGCGGATGCCGCTTATATTTCCGGAAAATACCGTAATATCGTGGAAAAATTGGACACGATAGATGGTATGTTAAACGAAAGGGCGGAAAATTGGAATACTGCGAGAATGGGGAAGGTGGATTTAACAATCCTCAGACTGGCGGTATATGAGATTACTTTTGATGAAGAGATTCCTACGGGTGTAGCAATCAATGAGGCGGTGGAACTGGCGAAGAAATTCGGGCAGGACGCGTCTTCGGGCTTTATTAACGGTATTTTAGCGAAGTTTGCATAAATGCGTGCATTTCCCGGAGGTTGTTATGCAGAATGTTTATACGGTAGCGCAAGTGAATTCCTATATTAAAAATATGTTCACACAGGATTTTATGCTGCAATCTATTTCGGTAAAAGGCGAAGTAAGTAATTGTAAGTATCACTCCTCGGGGCATATTTATTTTACGTTAAAAGATGAAAAGGGAACAATATCATGTGTTATGTTTGCCGGGAACAGAGCCGGGCTTACATTTACCATGGCGCAGGGGCAGCAGGTTGTCGTAAGCGGAACGATAGATGTCTATGAACGGGATGGAAAGTATCAGTTGTATGCCAGGCAAATCAAACAGGACGGTGCGGGCGCACTGTATGAGCGGTTTGCGCTTTTAAAAGCACAGTTGGAGGAGCGGGGGATGTTCGCCGCGGAATATAAACAGCCTATTCCCAGGTATATCAGCAGGCTGGGGGTTGTTACGGCGCAGACGGGCGCAGCGGTGCGGGATATTATACAAATTGCGTCACGCAGGAATCCCTATGTACAGATTATCCTATATCCGGCCATTGTGCAGGGAGAAGCGGCTCCGGCAAGTATAGTAAACGGTATCCATGCAATGGAGCATTACCGGGTCGATACGATTATTGTCGGCAGAGGCGGCGGTTCCATTGAGGACTTATGGGCGTTTAATGAGGAGGTTGTCGCACAGGCCATTTTTGACTGTCCGATTCCGATTATTTCTGCGGTAGGACATGAGACGGACGTCACGATAGCGGATTTTGTGGCGGATTTACGGGCGCCGACGCCATCAGCAGCGGCGGAACTGGCCGTATATGATATTGAGCAGTTACAGGAGAAACTAAGCGAGTACGCTTATACAATGCAGCATCTGTGCAGAAACCGTATCAGGCAGTACAGAAACCGGATTGAGAATTATCAAATGAGGATTAAATATTTGAGTCCGCTCAATCAAATCCGGGAAAAACGGACTTATATGCTGAATCTGGAAGAATCCTTACAGGAATGCATGACGCAGAAAATTGTGCAAAAACGGCATAAACTGGCGATTTATATTGAAAAGATGAAAGGGTTATCGCCGTTAGAGAAATTAAATCAGGGATATGCCTATGTGTCGGATGCGCATCACAAGACCGTGTGCAGCATAGGACAGGTACAAGCGGACGAGGATTTGCATATATATGTCAAAGACGGCGTGATTCAAGCCAGAGTGGTGGACAAGCAGGAATTATCTTTCGGTTAGAACAAGGCGGGAAAGGAAAACAAAGGCATGGGAAATAAGAAAATAGAAGAAGAACTTTCTTTGGAAGAGGCTTTTGAGCAGATAGAGGAGACAATCACCAATCTGGAAGCGGAAGAGACGACGTTAGAGGAATCTTTTGCAGCATATCAGCAGGGAATGAAGCTTTTACAATATTGTAATGAGAAGATTGACAAAGTTGAAAAACAAGTGTTATTAATTAATGAAGATGGTGAGTTAGATGAATTTTGAGCAGCGGTTACAAGAAAAAACAATGCAGATGGAGGAAGTCTTGAAAGCATTCCTGCCGAAAGAAGAAGGGTTTCAGAAAACTGTTATTGAGGCGATGAATTATTCGGTATTGGCAGGAGGAAAGAGACTGCGCCCGATGCTGATGGCGGAGGTATGGAAGATGTTTGGAGGCAGCGAAGCGTCCGAAGGGCTTGTTGTACCTTTTATGGCGGCAATAGAAATGGTACATAACTATTCTCTTGTACATGACGATTTACCTGCCATGGATAATGATGAATACAGAAGAGGCCGAAAAACTACACATGTCGTATATGGTGAGGGCATGGCGGTGTTGGCGGGTGACGGACTGCTCAATTATGCTTTTGAAACGGCATGTACTGCTTTTGAAAAGGCTAAAACGCCGGAAGAATACAAAAAAGTGGCTTCTGCACTTACCATATTTGCTAAGAAAGCCGGCATTTATGGCATGATTGGCGGACAGTGTGCGGATATTGAGGCGGAAGAGAAAAAAGAGGGATTAACGCAGGAATTGCTTTTATTTATTCATGAACATAAGACCGCAGCCTTAATACAAGCGGCCATGATGATAGGAGCCATTCTGGCGGGTGCGGATAAAACGCAGACGGCTGCAATGGAAAAATGTGCCTATAATATCGGCATCGCTTTTCAGATTCAGGACGATATTTTAGATGTTACGGGAAGTCAGGAAGTGCTTGGGAAACCAATAGGAAGCGATGAAAAGAACAATAAGATAACATATGTTACACTACACGGATTGCAACAGTCGGCGGATATGGTTGCCGCTTTGTCCAAAGAAGCGGTTCAGATTCTGGATTCTTTTCCAAAGAGAAATCTGTTTTTGGAGAAATTGGTGGAGCAGTTGATTTACAGGGAAAAATAAGAGGTATACGATGTTTCTGGAAAAAATAGAAAAGACGAACGATATCAAGAAAATCGGGGCGGAAAATTATAATGCGCTGGCACAGGAAATCAGGGAGTTTTTGATTCAATCCATCAGCGTGACAGGCGGGCATCTGGGTTCCAATCTGGGAGCGGTGGAGTTGACGATGGCGCTGCATCTTTCGCTCAATCTGCCGGAGGATAAGATTATATGGGATGTAGGGCATCAGTCCTATACACACAAAATCCTGACGGGAAGAAGAGATGGTTTTGTCAATCTGCGCAAATATGGCGGTATCAGCGGGTTTCCCAAGAGAAAGGAAAGCGACTGCGACAGTTTTGATACGGGTCATAGTTCGACCTCTATTTCAGCCGGGCTTGGCATGGTGAAAGCAAGGGATTTGGCGGGAGAAAAGAATATGATTGTTTCCGTTATCGGCGACGGCTCTTTAACGGGCGGCATGGCATACGAAGCCTTAAATAACGCTTCCCGGCTAGAGACGAATTTCATCATCGTTCTGAATGATAACAATATGTCCATTTCTGAAAATGTTGGTGGTGTCTCCAAGTATCTTAACAATATCAGAACGGCTGATATGTATTTGGATTTAAAGGAGGGCGTTTATAATTCCCTGCATGGAAAATCGAAGTACGGCGATAAGGTAGTGTCGCAGATACGGCGAGCAAAGAGCAGTTTTAAGCATTTGGTTGTGCCGGGAATGTTCTTTGAGGATATGGGAATTACTTACTTAGGTCCTGTGGACGGACATGATATAACGGCATTGATGCGTATGCTGCGGGAAGCGAGGAAAATCAAAGGAGCCGTATTGATACATGCCATTACGCAAAAAGGCAGAGGGTATGCGCCTGCGGAAAGGCATCCGGCGAGATTTCACGGTGCGGAACCGTTTGATATTGAGACGGGTATTCCGAGTAAACCGAGGACAAAGGCAAACTATACGGATATTTTTTCCACGGTCATGTGTAAGTTAGGACAGCGGGATGATAAAGTCGTTGCGATTACGGCTGCAATGCCGGACGGAACCGGATTAAAGCGTTTCCGGAATATGTATCCGGACAGGTTTTTTGACGTAGGTATAGCGGAAGAACATGCAGTTACATTTGCGGCAGGTCTGGCGGCAGGAGGGCTTAAACCGATTGTGGCGGTTTATTCTTCTTTTTTGCAAAGGGCGTATGACCAGATACTGCATGATGTCTGTATTCAAAACCTGCCCGTTATTTTTGCCATTGACAGGGCGGGGTTAGTGGGGAGCGACGGAGAGACGCATCAGGGCATCTTTGATTTGTCGTACTTATCCTCTATTCCGAACATGCACATTATGGCGCCTAAGAATAAATGGGAACTGTCCGATATGATTAAGTTTGCGGTTTCTTTCGTGGCGCCGGTTGCGATACGTTATCCCCGCGGAGAGGCGTTTGACGGCCTTAAGGATAACAGAGAGCCGATTGTTTACGGTAAAAGTGAAAAAATATACGAAGAGGAAGATATTGTCCTATTTGCGGTGGGCAGTATGGTAAAAGTGGCTCTGGAAGTACGGACGCAGTTAAAAAAGATGGGATATTCCTGCTCTTTGACGAACGCGAGGTTTGTCAAGCCGATTGATGAAGAAGCGGTGAAAGAAGCTTGTCTGGAACATAAACTGATTGTGACTATGGAGGAAAACGTTGCCAGCGGCGGTTTCGGGGAAAAGGTAAGGGCTTGTGTGGACAGCCTGCATAACGAAACCAAAGTCTTGTGTATCGCCATTCCGGATGAATATGTGGAGCATGGCAATGTAGAGTTATTAAAAAAAGAAGTTGGCATTGATGCCGGCTCCATTGTAAAAAGAGTGGCGGCGGAATATATCGGGTTGATGAAATGAAAGAAAGATTGGATGTACTGCTTGTCAAACAGGGGCTTGCACCGTCCAGGGAAAAGGCGAAGGCAGTCATTATGACAGGCAGCGTATACGTGGATGGGCAGCGGGAGGACAAGGCCGGCGCTGCTTTTGATGAAGAGAAAGTGCATATAGAAGTAAGGGGAGTCTCTCAAAAGTATGTCAGCAGGGGCGGTTTGAAACTGGAAAAGGCGATGGAGGTATTCCCAATCAGCCTGCTGGATACCGTTTGTATGGATATCGGAGCATCCACCGGCGGTTTTACCGACTGTATGCTGCAAAACGGAGCCGATAAGGTCTATTCCGTAGACGTAGGGCATGGACAGTTGGCGTGGAAACTGCGCCAGGATGAGCGCGTCGTCTGCATGGAAAAGACGAACTTCCGCCATATGAAGCCTGAAGATATCGACGATAAGCTGGATTTTGCCTCGGTTGACGTTTCTTTTATCTCTTTAACCAAGATACTGATTCCGGCCAGAAATCTGCTAAAAGAAAAAGGGCAGATGGTATGTCTGATTAAGCCCCAGTTTGAAGCCGGCAGGGATAAAGTCGGCAAAAAGGGAGTTATCAGGGAACCCGGGATTCATGAAGAAGTGATACAAAAGATTGTCATATACGCGGATATGATAGGATTTTTGGTAAAAGCGCTGACTTTTTCCCCGGTCAAAGGGCCGGAAGGGAATATCGAATATCTGCTCTTTATAGAAAAAAAGGAAACGCTTTCGGAGGATGTTCTTTTACAGAGGGAGACGGAGGCCGAGAAAATGCTTCAGGAAATTCTATCAG
This sequence comes from Bacillus sp. (in: firmicutes), assembly GCA_023666125.1. Taxonomy (GTDB): domain Bacteria; phylum Bacillota; class Clostridia; order Lachnospirales; family Lachnospiraceae; genus UBA3282. Next base: position 8,992 of record JAMPCN010000018.1, read on the forward strand.
GAAGCGGCGAAAAGAGAATGCCTGAAACGATGGAGAGGCTGATTGCGGACACGGTAGCGCAGGCGCATCAGGCCTTGGATTAAGCGGGGATTGATATGAAACATTTTTTTCTGATTACAAATGAGGCAAAAGACCGGGAAAACCGTTATACCGGGAAGATTACGGCATATCTTAAGGCGCATGGCGCGGATGTGGCGGGTTCGGTAAGCGGCGAAATGGCGGAACATGTGAAGCTTCCCGCAGAAATAGACTGCGTTATTGTATTGGGCGGCGACGGCACTTTATTGAAGGCGGCGAGGGATATTGTAGAGTATGAAATTCCGCTTATCGGCATCAATCTGGGAACGTTAGGGTATCTTGCGGAAGTGGAAATCAGTAATATTGAAGATGCTCTTGATAAATTGATACGCGGGGAATATACAAAGCAGGAACGGATGATGCTTACCGGAAGCGTATATGATAAAGGAAAAGAGACGGAAAATAATTTTGCCCTTAACGATATCGTCATTTCCAGATGCGGTTCTTTGCAGATTTTACAGTTTGATATTTATGTGAATGGGAAATTTTTAAACGGTTACAGCGCGGACGGCATGATTGTGGCGACGCCGACAGGGTCTACCGGCTATAATTTGTCCGCGGGCGGCCCGATTGTGGAACCGGGAGCGAGACTGCTTCTTTTAACGCCGATTTGCCCGCATACATTAAATACCAGAAGCATTGTATTATCGCCGGAGGATGAAGTGACGATAGAGATTCCGGCAGGAAAGGAAAATGCAGTGCAGACGGTGGAGGCGAATTTTGACGGAACGCACAAGGTCACTTTAAAGACCGGAGATAAAATTGTCATCAAAAAGGCATCGAAAACGGCAGGAATCTTGAAATTAAATACGGAAAGCTTTCTGGAAATTCTGCATAAGAAAATGAGTGATGCATAATGTGAGAAGTACTTCTAGCTGCGAAGCGGAATCATGGAGGTTAGCGTGAAAAGAAACAGACATGAAAAAATCATCGAACTGATAGGAAAATATGAAATCGAGACGCAGGAAGAACTGGCGGATAAGTTGAAAAACGAGGGCTATCAGGTCACGCAGGCGACCGTTTCCAGGGATATCAGACAGCTTAAACTCTCCAAAATAGCGGGAGAGGGCGGCAGACAGAAATATGCACTGTATGATAAAGAAGACGGGCAGCTAGGGGATAAATATATCCGCGTGCTAAAAGACGGATATATTTCCATGGATATGGCGCAGAATATTTTGGTGATGAAAACGGTATCAGGCATGGCCATGGCGGTTGCGGCTTCGGTTGACGCTATGAAAATGCCGGAAATCGTCGGCTGTATCGCCGGGGACGATACGATTATGATGGCAATTAGAACGGTGGAAGACACGATACTTGTGATGGATAAAATAAAGAAAATGATAGGTACTTAAAAATTATGTTAGTGAGTTTGTATGTTAAAAATCTTGCATTAATTGATGAAACGGAAGTATATTTCGGGAATGGCCTGAACATACTGACGGGAGAAACGGGAGCCGGTAAGTCAATCATTATCGGTTCGGTCAATCTTGCACTCGGTGCGAAAGCGGAGAAAGAGATGATTCGTACCGGAGCGGACTATGCGCTGGTGGAACTGGTCTTTCAGGTGGAAAAAGAAGAACAGCGCCGCGCCATAGAAGCGTTGGAGATGCCGATGGAAGAAGATGGAACGGTTATTTTGCAAAGAAGGATTATGCCGGGAAAGTCCGTCTGCAAGGTTGGCGGAGAGACGGTCGGTGTCAGGCAGGTCAGGGAACTGGCGGGAATCTTAATTGATATTCACGGACAGCATGAACATCAATCCCTGCTAAAAACCGAAAAACAGTTGGAAATTTTGGACGGCTATGCCGGGGCGGAACTGGAGGAGCCTAAGAAGCGTTTAAAAGACTGCCATGAGCGTTACAGGGAAGTTGTCAGGCAGCTTTCTGAAAACGATATGGATGAGGAAACAAGAAAAAGAGACGCCTCGCTGGCGGAATTTGAAGTGCAGGAAATTGAAGAGGCGGCGCTTATAGCCGGAGAAGACGAAACGCTGGAAAAATCTTACCAAAAGCTTGTAAATGCACAGAAAATACAGGAAGCGGTAACGGCTGCCCACCAGATGAGCGGATATGAAAATGGCGGTGCGGGCGATGTTATCGGCAGAGCGTTAAAGGAAATACGGGCGGTAGCTTCTTATGACGAAACATTGCAGGATTTTGAGAAACAGTTATTGGATATTGACGCATTGCTTAACGATTATAACAGAGCCGCGGCGGATTACCTGTCAGGATTGGAATTTGACGGGGATTTATTTACACAGGTGGAAAAAAGGCTGGATTTGCTCAATCATTTAAAATCAAAATACGGCGGCACGATTGAGGAGATTTTGTCCTATCAGGAAAAACAGCAGGAAAAGCTGGAACGATACCGCAATTATGACGAATACCAAAAAAAGCTTTTACAGGAAGAAGGCAGATTAAAAGAAGAACTTGTAAAAGCGTGTGAAGAAGTATCACAAATACGCGCCCGTAACGGTGAAACGCTGGCACAGTCCATGAAAAAGGCGTTGATAGATTTAAACTTTATGGATGTGCAGTTTGCCATTTACGTAACGCCGGAACCGGATAAAATAACCGCAGGCGGATATGATAATATCGCTTTTATGATATCGACCAATCCGGGAGAGGAGTTAAAGCCGCTTTCCCAGATTGCAAGCGGCGGAGAGCTATCCCGTATTATGCTTGCGTTAAAAACCGTACTGGCGGATAAAGACGAAATAGAGACCCTTATTTTTGATGAAATTGATACGGGAATCAGCGGAAAGACAGCCTGGAAAGTATCGGAAAAAATGGGAATTTTGGGAAAAGACCATCAAATTATCTGCATTACGCATCTGCCTCAGATTGCCGCGATGGCGGATACGCATTTTCAAATTGAAAAATCCGTGGCAGGAGAACGGACGGTAACGCAGATTCATAAGCTGCAGGAAACACAGAGCATAGAGGAACTCGCCAGGATGCTTGGCGGCGCAGGCATTACGGAGACTGTTTTGAATAATGCAAAAGAAATGAAAGATTTGGCAAGAAAATCAAAGCAATATTAAATTAAAATCGAAATTTTTTCACATACTAAAAAGGACATACATCTGTATGTTCTTTTTTCATGTAATAGGAAATTGCTCAATGAGTGGAAGAATGCGAAGCATTCTTCCCAAGAAAATCGCTCCGCGATTATCTTGTGTGATAAGAAGAGGAAAGGAACACGGAAATGACAGATTACAGGATAAAAAGATATCGCAGATTTTTATATATGGTATTGGCTGCCGGTCTGATTGCCTTAATGATAACGGTATATATAGATTATTGGAAAAAAGTGCCTTCCACCATTAAAATCCGTGCAGGAGTTGAGCAGGAACTTGATTTTCGGGTACCGGCATCCGGTGAAATTTATCAGGAGGAGGCGGTGGAAAGTCTTTCCAGTCAGGTGGAGAGCATACATGTTAATTTCTCAAAGGGCGTTACTTTACGGGCTAATCAGATAGACCATTATACGATGGATTTAAAACTGTTTGGCATTCTTCCCTATAAAAGCGTAGATATCCAGGTCATTCAGGATACGACCCTGATTCCGTCGGGCCTGCCCATCGGCATCTATGTAAAAACGGACGGCGTGCTGGTAGTGGGCATTGGAGAATTTGAAAATCCGGACGGGGAAACAGTGTCTCCGGCCAGATATATTTTGCAAAGCGGAGATTATATTCTGGATATTAACGGGGAAAAGGTGGAAAATAAGAAACAGTTTGTGCAGATGATAGCGGACTGTGAGGGAGAGGAACTGATTATGACGCTGCGGCGTCAGGATGAGATTACCGAGGTAAAGATAAAGCCGGAGTACAATCAAAGTAAAGAGTGGAAACTCGGTATATGGATTCGGGATAACGCGCAGGGCATCGGCACGCTGACTTATGTGGATACGGATGATACGTTCGGCGCTTTAGGACACGGCATCAATGACGTGGACACGTCAACGCTCATGCGCCTGGAGGAAGGCACTTTATATAAAACAGAAATTGTAGGCATCACAAGAGGAACGGACGGTTCGCCCGGAGAATTGACGGGATACATTGCGTACGACAGCGAAAACATCATTGGAGAAATTACGGAGAATACGGCGGAGGGCATATTTGGCGTCTGCAAGGATGAAATCGTACAGCAGACCCCTTATGAGGCAATTCCCATTGCTTTAAAGCAGGAGGTGCAAATCGGTCCTGCGCAGATTATCTGTTCCGTCACCGGAGAACCCGGATATTATGATATCGAGATTATGGAGCTGCATTTAGAAGACGGCAACGTCAACAGAGGACTTGTCATAAAGATTACGGACGAGGAGCTTTTACAGCTTACGGGCGGCATTATTCAGGGAATGAGCGGCAGCCCCATTATACAAAACGGCAAGCTGGTCGGCGCGGTCACGCATGTGCTGGTGCAGGACGCGGCAAGCGGATATGGTATTTTTATAGAAAATATGCTGGTACAGTAGAGATTTTATAATTCTTCCCCGTAAAAGCGGATAATGTGTTATACTGAATAAATCAGGCGATGAAACGGGGGATAATATTGTGTTAGGCGGTTCTGTTTATATAGCGTTTATTCGGTTTGCGATAAGCCTTGCAGGGGTGATTCTGTTATTTTCCAGAATGAGTGAATCACGGTTTGATAAAAAAAAGACAATAGCCTGTTACGGCGGGTTCAGTATAGTGCTGCTGATTGCGGCGTGCATCTGGTATGTGGTTGACTGGGAAAGCTGCGTGCGGATTGTGGCATTTGCCATGTATATGTGTTTTGTCGTCTTTGCCATTTTTATGAGCAGGGACTCTGTTTATTTATCGGTCTATAAGCTGGCGCTGACTTTCTATCTGCTGGCTGTATTTTTGATTGGCGGCTTGGAGATTGCGATTATTTTCTTTGGCAGAAATGTATGGGCGGATATTATTACGCGTATGTTGCTTATTTTGCTGATGACATTTTTGATAGAGACGAAATTAAAAAAATCCATTAGGGATTTTAGCGATTATGTAGAAAAAGAAGTGGATAAGTTCAGCGTTGCCGTTATGGTTATCAGTATTCTTTTCGGAATCGGATTTATCTTAAATCCGAATCTGCGTGATGCAACCCCATACCGTTTATATCAGATTGCAGTGAATTTTGTCCTGACAGGCACACTGCAGCTTCTTATGTTCCGGTTTTACCTGCATATTGGGAAAGAAAAAGAATATGAGAAAGAAAACCAGTTAATACAGATGAACCACAGGCTTTTAGAGCGGCAGATGGAGATTTTGGAAGAGTCTGTAGAGGCAGGAAAACGCATTCGTCATGATGTAAGACATCATAATGCGGTGATAGCGGAATATGCGCGCCGTGGACAGAAGGAAGAACTGCTGCAATATTTAAAAGAGTATGATAAGGAAACGGACCAAGGCGTGGTGGAGAGCATATGCGCCAATACCGCAGTCAATAATATCCTCTCGGCATATACCAAAAAGGCGGAAAATGAACGGATTAAGGTTAAACTCGACATAGAGATTGGCAGGAATTTGGGGATACCGAATATCGATTTGGTGGCAATACTGGCAAACGCTTATGAAAACGCGATTTATGCCTGTATGGAAGTGAAGAAATCTTCAGACAGGAGGGAATGCGCCATTCATGTGATGATGCGAAAAAGAAAAAATAAACTGATTATTTTCTGCAGCAATACATGCAGAGTGGAAACCGAGTTGGAAAACGGGCAGCCAAAAACAGAATTTACAGGCGGAATCGGGGTTTCCAGCATCATTAAGACGGCGGAAAAATATGACGGGGAATACGATTTTAAAAATGATAACGGCGTGTTTATCTTTCGGTTGATTATGAACATTCCATCGGATTTAGGGCCGGAGCAAAAGGAGGAAAAGGAGCATGTATCTGATAGCGTTGTGTGATGATGAACCGGTAGAATTAGAGAAGATGGAAGAATATTTGCACGGCTATGAGAAGAATCATTCCGGTTTGGATGTTATGATCCGGCGCTTTGAAAATGCGGATGAACTGCTCTATTTGGTGAAAAAGGAAAGCTATATGCCAGATGTAATCTTTATGGATATTTATATGCCGGATAAAAAAAGCAGTTCGCATCCCGCAGGGTTAGAAGCGGCAAAAGAGCTTCGCAGGATAGATTATAAAGGAGATATCGTCTTTTTGACTACTTCCAAAGAATATGCGTTAGAGGCTTTTGACGTGAATGCACTGCAATATATGGTAAAGCCGGTAGCGGAGGATAAATTGTTTTCTCTGCTTGATAACCTGTTAAAAGACAGGCAGGAGGAGCAAAAAAAATATATTCTGTTAAGAATCGAAGGAAAACTTGTGCGGGTGTCAGTAAACGATATTGTATATTGCGAAGCGCAGAGAAAAACGCAATGCCTTTATTTTGCAGACGGTACGCAGTGTACTTTGCGCATGACCATGACGGAGATTTATGAACAGCTTTCGCGTTATCAGGGGTTTGTAAGAATCGGGGTGGCTTTCATTGTCAATCTCGGCTACATAGGCAGTCTGAACGCAAAAGAGGTCTGTATGGATAACGGCATGAAGATTTATCTGCCGAGAGGCACATACAAAACCTTAAAGGAACAATATTTTAACTATTATTGCCGGGAAAGCGAATAGGACAGATTTGCAATCCATACCCTGAAAACTGCAATGTATACCCGGTAACTGTTCTTTTTATTTTGATATTGATAAAATTTAATAAATCTCATACCACAGCAAAGGAAGGGAAGATACGATGAAGATTGAGAAGAAACAAGACGGAAGAGAAATGACGCTGCTGCCGGCAGGACGGCTGGATACCTCTACGGCGCCGCAGCTTGATATGGAGATACAAACGATTTTGGAAGATACCGATAAACTGATACTGGATTTTCAGGATTTGGAATATCTATCCTCGGCCGGTCTGCGTGTGCTTTTGTCCGCGCATAAGGCGTTTATGAAAAAAGAAAACGGCGGCATGGTAATACGAAACGTCAATGAGACGATTCATGAAGTCTTTGAGGTAACGGGATTTTTGGATATTCTCAACGTCGAGTAGGCTGTAAGAATTGAGAATTTGCATTCGCAGGTAATTGGAGGCTGTATATGAAAGAATTAACGGTTGAAGCAACAATCGAGAGCATTCCGGTCATTACGGAATTTGTGGACGAGCAGTTGGATCAGTTTGACTGTCCGATAAAGGCCAAGGCACAGATAGATATCGCCATTGACGAACTGTTCAGCAATATCGTTCATTATGCGTATCATCCGGGTACAGGACCGGCGACGGTGCAGGTGGAAGTGTTAGACGAGCCGCTGTCCGTTATTATAACCTTTATCGACCAGGGCGTGCCGTACGACCCGCTTTCCAAGGCTGACCCGGATGTGACGCTGTCCGCCGAGGATAGGGAAATAGGCGGTCTGGGTATCTATATTGTGAAAAAGAATATGAGCGAGATTACATATGAATATAAAGACGGGAAAAATATTTTAAGAATCCGCAAGGATATGTAAGAGAGCGGTTTATGGCAAAAGATAAAGGGGAAGTTATTACATGGCAGAGCAGAGTAATCATCAGAATTTATATAGAGAAATCGTTACTAATCTGTTAGAAGGGGTTATGGTAATCAGCATGAACGGTAAGATTACCATGTTAAATCCCGCAGCGGAACAGATACTTGGTCTGACGCAGGAAGATATTGGCGCTTCCTACGTCAATGTTTTTTTGACAAGAGAGGGAACGGACGATTTTAGTCAGGTCATATTGGACACCATTTATGAAAAGGAAAAAGTAAGAAACATGCCCGTGGATTATGCGTTGGAGGGGAAAATAAGAAATCTGTCCTTAACGACAAGTTATATCCATAATGACGGGGAAAAATCGGTGGTAGTCGTCATAGAGGATGTGACGGAGTTAAACGAACTTAGGGATGCACAAACGGCTCTTGATAAAATCAGAAAGCTGAATGTGGAATATGAAAAGGCCAAAGATGAGGCGGTCAGGGCAAACGAGGCGAAAAGCCTTTTTTTATCCAATATGTCACATGAAATCAGAACGCCGATAAACGCGGTACTTGGCATGAATGAGATGATATTAAGGGAATGTGCGGACGAGCAGCTTCTTTCCTATGCGGCGAATATCAAAAGCTCCGGTAAGACGCTGTTATTTTTGATTAATGACATACTGGATATGTCCAAGATAGAGTCCGGTAAGATGGAAATCGTCAAGGTGGAATACGCCATAGGGGAACTGATTATGGATTTGTGGAACGTCATTTTTCTGCGAGCGCAGGAAAAGGGCTTATCGCTTACGGTTTCCTTAAACGAAACGCTGCCGGGAACACTGTACGGCGATGATGTCAGAATCAAACAGATTGTGACAAACCTGCTTACGAATGCAGTGAAATATACGCCGCAGGGCGGCATTGAAATGAATGTCACCTATGAAAATGCGGGTGAGGGATATCTGTCGCTTATCATATCCGTAAAAGATACGGGAATGGGCATCAAAAAAGAGGACATGGGGAAACTCTTCGAGAGCTTTCAGAGGCTGGATGAAGAGAAAAACCGCAATATCGAGGGAACAGGTCTGGGCATGAATATCACCATGTCATTATTAAAGCTGATGGACGGCGATATGAAAGTGGAGAGCGAATACGGAAAGGGTTCCGTCTTTACCGTGACGATACCGCAGAGAATCGTAAGTGTAGAGCCTGCGGGCAGCTTTGAGGATATCCGGAAGAAACATGAAACAGCCACAAAGACAGGGCAGCAGAGTTTCGAGGCTCCCGAGGCCAAGGTGCTGGTGGTGGATGATAACGAAATGAACCTGACCGTATTTAAGTCGCTTCTGAAACGTACGAAAATGAATATTGTGACTGCAAATTCCGGTAAACGCTGCTTAGAGCTTGTGCAGAAAGAACATTATCATATGATATTCATGGACCATATGATGCCGGAAATGGACGGTATTGAGACGCTTCACGCCATGCGAGAGCTTACGGATTACCCCAATAAAGGAACACCTGTTATTGTTTTAACGGCAAACGCGCTTTCCGGCGCGAGGGAAAGCTACTTGAAGGAGGGGTTTGTGGACTTTTTGACAAAGCCGATAGACGGGGATTTGCTGGAAGAAACGATTGTATCATATCTGCCCCGGAATCTGATACATAGAAAGACGCAGTCTGATGAGACGACGGAAAAAGAAGCGGACAAGGGAGGCGTACAGGATAACTATGACAGCTTTTTAGAATATGGCATTTCCATTGAAAAGGGTCTGGCCTATGCCAAGGGCGATAAGGACATTTATCTGGAACTGGTGGGGATGTTTATAAAAGATGATGGAAAACGCGCTGATATGCAGAACTTTATAAATGAGCAGAATATGAAAGACTATGCGGTCTGGGTGCATGGCTTAAAAGGCAACGCCAGGACGCTTGGCGCGGAGAAACTGGCGGATATGGCGTATGAACATGAGATGAAAAGCAAAGCCGGAGACGACGGCTATGTAAAGGCGCATTGGGAAGAACTGTGCGGCGTCTGGGAAGATACGGTGAACGGTTTTGCAAAGTTTTATGATGCCTGCGGAGGCGTCAATGCTAAATATGCAAGTGTGGACAGTGACGGCAAAGAAGTGTTACACTTATCACAGGACGATTTGGATAAAGCGGCCGCGTTTTTGGATGATTTTAAGACGGACAAAGCGGTAGAGCAGTTAAAATCGTGGCTTCAAAATCCGTTGGAGCCTGCGATATATGAACGTATTAAGAATGCTTTGCTTGCTTTGGAAGATGAATTTGACGAGGACAAGGCGATAGCATTGTTAAGAGAAAACGAAAGATGAGAAAGGAGTATATAAAAATATGAATGCAGACGGACAAAAACAGATTGTAGCGGTGGATGACAGCGCGATTATCTTGAAAATGCTTGAGAAAGTGCTGGGTGGAAAATACGAACTGCGCGCGTTTGTCTCAGGTACGCGTGCGCTCCAGTATTTAAAAGACAGAACGCCGGATTTGATTATTTTAGACATCGATATGCCGGAAATCAACGGCTATGAAATGTTGGAAAAAATTAAGGAAAGGGGCCATTTACAGGATGTGCCGGTTATCTTTTTAACATCCAACAATGACAAAAGCCATGTCGTCAAAGCCGTAGCGGGCGGCGCAAGAGATTATGTCGTCAAACCGATTGACGAGGACGTTTTAATGGACAAGGTGCGCCTGTTATTAGATGATGTTGACGACGCATGGCTTTCTTAATTAAGTATTGGACATGGTTTTTAAATATTCCACGCAGAGCATGGTAATGTCATCAAACTGCGGCGCGTTTCCGACGAAAGCGTCGATATCCGCTTTGACGATGGGAAGAAGTTCGGCAGGAGACTTATCGGTGTTTTTCGTAAGAACATCGGTAAGTCTTTTCATGCCGTAGAGTTCATTGGCTGCGTTGGTGGCTTCCGTTACGCCGTCCGTATACTGGAAAATCTTATCTCCGGGTGAAAGCGTGATGCTGCCGCTTTGGTACTTCATATTCTCCATACCGGCAAGTACAAATCCCGGTTTCAGTTTATAGGCTTCGTATACATTTCCCGACTTGGCGATAAAAGGCATTTCATGTCCGGCGTTGACAAAGTGAAACTCGCCTGTCACCAGATTCAGAACGCCCTCAAATGCCGTGATGAAAAGCCCCTCGCTGTTGGATTCGCAAAGCAGGTCGTTTACTTCCGAAAATACTTGACCTAAATCGGTACCCGGTGTCGTATGGTCTTTAATCAGCGTTTTGCCGATAACCATAAAAAGCGCAGCGGGAACGCCTTTTCCCGAAACGTCAGCCATGACGATGGCAAGGTGTTTATCGTCCACCATAAAGAAATCGTAGAAATCTCCGCCAACCTCTTTGGCGGGGGTCATGGAGGCGTAGATATCAAATTCCGGACGCTCCGGGAAAGCAGGGAAAATACGCGGCAGCATATTTGCCTGAATATGCGTGGCAACGTCCAGCTCCGTGGAAATGCGTTGTCTTTCCTCACTGTCTTTAATCTGCTTCTCTAATAGGTTTCTCGTCCGTTTCGCTATCGTGGTAGCGATGGAGGAGAGTCCTAATAGAATCATGGCGCGTGGAAAGACATAAAAGATGGTCGCGCCATACCACATATCGCCGGTGACAGTCCGTGTGGCGGCGCCGGTGCCGAGATACATATTATAAAGCGTTTCTATGTTTGATTTAGCAAAATCATAACTTCCAAGAGTCAGATTTAAATCTCCTTCGCCGACATAGAGACTGATATAGATAGAAGCGGAAAACAGCACCCATGACGAAACAAGCGTCATATGGGTCAGTTTCCTGGAATAATAGTGGCAGCTTAACATAAGCGGCAATGCCCATGCTAAAACGCCGTGTTTCGGCATGGTGACGGATAAAAGGAAAATGCCCGTAATGCCGCAGAGTAAAATAACATATTTTAACCAGGCGGATTTGCCGTCTGTTATTTTGCATAGTAAAGTCGGGGCAAGAAAACAGAGAATCAGAATCGGCATGGAAGTATTCATGATTGTTTTGGGAATAATAAAAATGCCTATCAGATTGAGAAACCATGACAGCGCGCCGACAAGCGCGCATACGGACAGGCATTTTGCCGCATATCGATTAGCCTCTTTTTCGTTTTCTATGAGCGCCTGCAATTCCAGTTCTGTATTTTCCATTTTTCGTTTTCTTCTGTTTTTCATGATAGTAACCTCTCATTTGCATATATACAACTTATTATAACTGATTCAGCTACGGCTTCCCAGCAGATTGTTTTACAAAAGATACCTGAAAAAGTGCAATCTGTTCCCGTCCGGTTTCCTTTGGCGATGACTAAATATTCCATAGCATGAAAACATTGTTTATAATAGGGATAACGCACAGGTTGAGCAAGAATGGAGGAGCCTATGGAACAATTAAATTTAACCGTAACAAGAGATAATGAAAAGGTGTATCAGATTTTAAATAATCTGATGAGCGGGGATAAAGAATTTCAGATTATGATAACAGTACCCTCCGGCAGACAGGAAAGCGTTCTGGCAGAAATGAATGAGGTGGCAAGAGGCGAAAAAGGGCATGATTTGGAAAAAGACGTCACCAATATGATACATGAAATCGGCGTGCCGGCACATATCAAAGGATATCAATACTTACGTGAGGCGATTATGATGTCCGTGGAGGATGTGGAAATGCTTGGTTCCATTACAAAGGTTTTATATCCTACCATAGCGGGAAAATACCAGACAACGCCAAGCAGGGTGGAGCGCGCCATCAGACATGCGATTGAGGTGGCATGGTCGAGAGGGAAGATGGAAACATTAGACGCTCTGTTCGGATATACGATTAATACAGGCAAAGGAAAGCCGACTAATTCAGAATTTATCGCGCTTATTGCAGATAAAATCAGGCTGCAATATCGAGGTTATAGCAATTAATAGAAATTAAGCCTTTTATTACCAGCCAAAATGAGGTATAATAACAAAAGAAACTTTCTTGGAAGTCATATCTGAATTTGGAGGGTTATTTCATGAAGAAGATTTTGTTTGTTGCATCAGAGGGGGTACCTTTTATCAAAACAGGCGGTCTGGCGGATGTTGTCGGTTCCCTGCCCAAATGTATTGATAGAGATTATTTTGATGTAAGGGTCATTCTTCCCAAATATACCTGTATGTCACAGAAGATGAAAGATTTACTAAAGTATAGAACGCATTTCTATATGGACTTTCATTGGAGAAATGAATATGTAGGTATTCTGGAAGCGGAAGTAGACGGGGTAAAATACTATTTTGTTGATAATGAGTCCTTTTTTAACGGATTCAAGCCGTACAGTGATAACGCGCTGTTTGAAATTGAAAAATATGCATACTTCTGTAAGGCGGCGTTATCCATTTTACCGGTCATTGATTTCAGACCGGACTTAATTCACTGCCATGACTGGCAGACGGGACTGATTCCCGTTTATTTAAAAGAAAGATTTCAGGGCAGTGAATTTTATCGTGGCATTAAGACGGTTATGACGATTCATAACCTGAAATTCCAAGGGAAATGGAGCGTGAAAGAGGTAAGGGAGATTACCGGACTGCCGGATTACTTCTTTACGGCCGACAAGCTGGAAGCATACAAGGACGCCAATTTATTAAAAGGCGGTCTGGTTTATGCGGACGCGATTACGACGGTCAGCGATACTTATGCACAGGAGATTAAGACGGCATTTTACGGCGAGGGACTCAACGGTCTGTTATGCGCAAGAGCCAATGATTTACGAGGCATTGTAAACGGCATTGATTATGATGATTTCAATCCCGAGACCGATGAAAATATACCTTATTCCTATAACGCCATGAATTTCCGTAAGGAAAAAGTGAAAAACAAACGTGCATTGCAGGAAGAACTGGGATTGACGCAGGATGATAAGGCAATGATGATTGGCGTGGTTTCCAGACTGACCGGACAGAAAGGCTTTGATTTGATTTCCTATGTGATGGATGAACTCTGTCAGGACAACGTCCAGCTTGTAGTGCTGGGAACGGGAGAAGAGCAGTATGAGAATATGTTCCGCCACTTTGACTGGAAATATCATGGGAAAGTTTCGGCGAATATCTATTATTCGGATGCGCTCTCCCATAAAATATATGCAGCAAGCGATGCTTTCTTAATGCCGTCGTTATTCGAGCCGTGCGGGTTAAGCCAGTTGATGTCCTTACGTTACGGAACAGTGCCGATTGTCAGGGAGACAGGCGGATTAAAGGATACGGTGGAGCCGTATAACGAGTATGAAAGCACCGGAACCGGATTCAGCTTTGTGAATTACAATGCGCATGAAATGTTGAATACTATCCGTTATGCTGAACGTATCTATTATGATAAGAAAAGGGAATGGAATAAGATTGTGGACCGTGCCATGGCGGCGGATTTCTCATGGCATGTATCCGCGAAAAAGTATCAGGAAATGTATGACTGGCTGATAGGCTGACAGGTTTTTGCACCTTAAAGGATGGATGGAAGCGAAATATGGCACAACAAAAGAAGAAAGACAGTTTTGTGCTTCAAGCCGGCATTCTGGTAGCGGCCGGCATCATTGTAAAAATCATTGGCCTGTTATACCGGAGTCCTCTGATAAGCATTATCGGGTTGGAGGGCAATGGATATTATAACAACGCCATCAATATGTATACCATTATTTTATTGGTTTCTTCGTATAGTATACCCTCTGCCATTTCAAAAGTCATTGCGCAGCGATTGGCTTATAAGGAATATAGAAATGCCCAGAGGGTATTTCAGTGTGCGTTGATATATGTGCTTGTCGTAGGAGGCATCGCTTCCCTGTTGACTTTTTTTTGCGCCCCATTTTTAACGAAGATAGAAAATGCCGTGCCGGTGCTGCGTGTTTTTGCGCCCACCATCTTCTTTTCCGGTCTGCTTGGCGTATTGCGCGGATATTTTCAGGCGCATGGAACGATGGTGCATACCTCGCTTTCCCAAATACTGGAGCAGATTTTCAATGCGGCGGTCAGTATGATTGCGGCATATCTTTTAAAAGATATGGTATCGGGAGAGGGAGAGACCATTCAGGCAATCTACGGGGCGTCCGGCAGCGCGCTCGGTACGGGCGCGGGCGTATTGATAGCGCTTTTATTTATGTTCGGTATGTATCGTTTGAATAAGGATGTGATTAAAAAGAGGGTCAAAAGAGACCGCACGCCGATACAGGAAAGCTATGGGGATATTTTCAAGGTTATAATAACAACTGTTACACCATTTATCTTAAGTACGTTCATCTATAATTGTTCTACTGCTGTCAATATGTATATCCATCAGCATATCATGATAGATATCCGTGGTGTGGACGAGGCTTTGGTCGCAATTCAATACGGCATTTTTGGAACGCAGGCGATTACGATTATTAATATTCCGATAGCAATCGCATCATCGATGTCCTCGGCGTCCATCCCAAGCATTTCAGCGACATTTGCAACCCACAAGGAGGATGAAACGCGTCATAAAGTAAGACAGGCAACACAGATGACGATGATTCTGGCAATTCCGTGCGCCGTCGGCTTATGTGTTCTTTCCAAGCCGATTGTACAGTTTATCTATCCGCAGAAAGAGGCGCTCGATATGGCGTCGGCGCTTATCCGCGTACTTGGCATTACTGTTATTCTCTACGGGCTTTCTACCTTGACAAATGCCGTTTTACAGGGAATTGGAAAAGTAAATGTTCCGGTTATTCATGCCGCCGTCGCACTGGCTGCACAGGTTGGGCTGTTGATTGCGCTGCTTTTATATACGGATTTGGATTTGTATGCGCTGGCGATAGCAAATATCGTCTATTCCCTGATTATGTGCATTTTAAACCATTCCGCAGTGAAGCGGTATCTGGGCTATCGTGAGGATGTGATGAAAACGTTTGTCAAACCGGGGATTGCCGCAGCATGTATGGGCGCAGTGGCGTTCGGTATTTATCAAGGACTCTTTTACTTCGTGCCGATAAGCAGAATTGTACTGCTTGTCGCTATCGCTATCGCCGCGTCGGTGTATTTCATTCTGATTATTAAGCTGGGCGTCGTGAATGAAGCTGAGTTAAAGGCGTTTCCGAAAGGACATATATTCGTCGCTGTTGCGAAAAAATTACATTTATTAAAATAAAAATAACACGAATAATTTATTTGCCAATATCAAATACTAAGACTGCAATAAATTGAAAGCAGGAGGTAATCGAAATTGGCAAATTTATCAGAACTGGAATTACAAAACCTTCGTCATCTTATGGGCGGCTATGATGTGACACATTGTAAAATGAAAGAATATGCGGAGTCTGCAACCGATTCCGAGGTGAAGCAGTTCTTTGAAAAAGGCGCAAAGTCCGCAATGCAGAACAAGCAGCAGTTGATGGAATTTTTGCAGTAGAGACAGGCGAATAAGAGAATGGAGGTAGGAAAAATGCAGTTGCAGGAAAAAACAATGGTAGCGGATACGCTGACAGGAATCAACGGAGAGTTGGTACGCTTCGGGGAAATGATTCCCCAGACGGAGAATAAGGAGTTAAAACAGACGTTAAAGCAGTTCAGAAACGCCTGTGAACAGTCACAGGAGGAACTGTATCAGATAGCGAGAGAAAAGTCCTATTATGTGCCGGCGGCAAAAGCGACACAGGCGGAAATCGACCATGTGAAGTCCTTATTTACGGAAAAAACAATCTAAATTTAAAAGTTAAATCCTCTGTTAACATTTAACGAATTGTTAAAAGGAAAGGTTGACAGAGGATTTTTTATCTTCTATCAGAAGATTATGAAAGCAGCTCTAGTCCGGAAATATCAGAATCAATCGCCATAGAAAAGTTAGTATAATAGATGACAAATCCCGGTTTGGCGCCATTTGGTTTTTTTACGTTTTTCTTTTGGAGATAGTCAATCTCCACTTTTTCCTGTTCCCGCCCTTTGGAATAATAGGCGGCAAGCCTTGCGGCCTCTTCAAACGTAGCGTCGGGCAGTTCTTTCCCCTCCGATTTGACGATGACATGGGAGCCGGGCATTCCCTTGGCATGGAACCACCAGTCATTGCCGGTTGCCAGTTTAAAGGTCAACTCGTCGTTTTGATAATTGTTTTTGCCAACATAGATGTGGAAACCGTCGGAACTGATATAGTGGAACGGTTTGCTTGTTATTTTTACCTTTTTGCCGCCGCCTTTTCTGCGGATATATCCGCTTTCAATCAGTTCCTCTTTAATCTGGACAAGGTCTTCTTCCTGCAAGGCGATATCCAAAGCCGCGGCAATGGATTCCAGGTGCGTGATCTCATGTTTGACTTCTATGGTCAATTCAGAGAGCGCCTCATAGGTTCTTTTCAGTTTCCTGTATTTATCAAAATATTTTTTTGCGTTTTCGGAGGGAGAA
Organism: Bacillus sp. (in: firmicutes); assembly: GCA_023666125.1. Lineage (GTDB taxonomy): Bacteria > Bacillota > Clostridia > Lachnospirales > Lachnospiraceae > UBA3282. The sequence continues at coordinate 26,000 of JAMPCN010000018.1, forward strand.
AGCGTCTCATCCAGAGGAATGGTAATCATCTCGTTCGTATAATAATTTAACGCTTCCAGCGATTTTGCGCCGGGAGTTACGCCGTATCCGTACGTATTTAACAGTTCCCCATAGATACGGTACTTTTCCCGTTTTTGCGTATCTTCCATCTGCTTTAGCTGCAAATCGTACTTTTTGACGTTACGCTCCAGTGCGGTCTGGACGATTTTACGCAAATCCGCCGATTTTTGACGGATGCGGGTCAGGGTGTTTTTTTCTTCATAATAATGCTCTAATACCTCGCTGATAGTATCAAAGCGGACGCTTTCCTTGTCGGCGTACAGAGTTAAGGGGAAAGCGCAGAATTCTACCGGATTTTTCTTATCATGATCCGTATCATAGATGATATTCGGCTCAAAAAGACCACCTGTAATTTTTTCCGTTATCAGGTGGAATGCCTCATAAAGCTTTTCCTGCGAAACTCCCTCTAAAGCGCTGGCGGGCATGTCTGCGTCGATGCCTGCGCAGTAGCAAATCTCTTGTGCAATGACCGGCGAAAACCCGGTGAAAGTATTATATAACGCTTTATATACGGGCATTGGCAGGACGGATAATTTCTGCGTAAAATCCTGCATAGCAATGGGCGTAAGGGGGTTATCTTTTTCCTGCGTTTTAGGAATAAAGTATTCCCTGCCGGGTAAAACCTCCCGAACGGAACTGACCATGCCGGAAATATGCTTGATACTGTCGATTATCATGTTATCCGCATTGCAGAAAATAATGTTGCTGTGCTTTCCCATAATTTCAATAACAAGTGTTTTTTGACAGAGGTCGCCCATTTCATTTAAATGCTCCACATGGATTTGAACGATACGTTCCAGACCGGGCTGGGTAATATCCGTAATTCTTGCATTTTGCAGGTGTTTTCTGAGTAACATGCAGAATCCCGGCGCGGTCATGGGGCTTTGCTTATTTTTATCCGTCAGATAAATAAGCGGAAGCGAAGCGTCCGCAGACAGTAACAGTCGGTATTGGGAACTGTTGTTTTTTATGGTTAAAAGCAGTTCATCCGTTTCCGGCTGCGCGATTTTATAGATGCGTCCACCGGTTAAAACATGATTTAATTCTTTAACAATGCTTGCAATCGTAATGCCGTCAAAAGCCATAGTGGTGCAGTTTCCTTTCTTTTACGCTTATCTTTCACTATCATTATGAAATAGATTTTACAATATATTGTGACGCATTTCAACGTTAGAATGCTTGACTAGGGTTTGCGATTATCTTATAATATTAACGGTTGTCAATATCACAGGACAGGAATGGGAGATTCGTATGATAAAGAGCATGACCGGGTTTGGCAGGAGCGAACTTGTCAGAGAAGACCGCAAGATTACAGTGGAAATGAAATCCGTCAACCACAGATATCTGGACGTTACGATTAAAATGCCGAAAAAGCTGAATTTTTTTGAGGCGGCTATCCGCAGTGAGTTAAAAAATTACATCCAGAGGGGTAAAGTTGATATTTTTATTACCTATGAGGATTATACGGAATCGAATATCTGTGTAAAATACAATAAGGAACTGGCCGGTGAGTATATGAAATATCTGGCGCAGATGGCGGAGGACTTTTCTCTGGATAATGACGTCAGGGTTTCCGCATTGTCCAGATATCCGGAAGTATTGAGCATGGAAGAGCAGACCATTGACGAGGAGGAACTTTGGATTTTATTAAATGAGGCAATCGAAAATGCGGCTAAAGGCTTTGTGGACTCCCGCATCAAAGAGGGCGAGAACTTAAAAGAAGACCTGATTGCCAAGCTGGACGGTATGCTTGTCCATGTGGATTATATTACAGAGCGTTCCCCGGAAATCATTACGCAGTACCGTTTAAAACTGGAAGAGAAGGTAAAGGAGTTATTGGGAGACGCCCAGATAGATGAAGCAAGACTTTTGACGGAAGTTACCATTTTCGCGGATAAGGTCTGCGTTGACGAGGAACTGGTGCGGTTAAGAAGCCATATTGAGACGATGAAAGAGAATCTGACGGAGGGCGGCAGCATCGGACGGAAACTGGATTTTATTGCGCAGGAGATGAACCGTGAGGCGAATACGATACTTTCCAAAGCCAACGATTTGGAGATATCCAACCGGGCGATTGAGTTAAAAACAGAGATTGAGAAAGTGCGGGAGCAGATTCAGAATATAGAATAACAATAGTTATATATAAAGGCGGGCGTGGCGATTGAGTAAGCTGATTCATATAGGATTTGGGAATGTTGTCAATATAGGAAAAATCATTGCGATTGTCGCTCCGGATTCCGCGCCGATTAAGCGTATGATACAGAAAGCAAAGGAAAACGGAACAGTTGTTGACGCGACGCAGGGCAGGAAAACGAAAGCCGTGCTGATTATGGAAAACAGTCAAATCGTGTTGTCAGCGCTTTTGCCGGAGACCATTACGAGCAGGGCGCAGGCTCAGATTGGAGATACGGATGAAACGTGAGGGAATTTTAATTGTAGTGTCCGGCTTTTCAGGAGCGGGAAAAGGCACTTTAATGAAAAAACTGATACAGGAATATGACAATTACGCCCTGTCCATATCGGCTACGACCAGAGCGCCCAGACCGGGCGAAGAGGACGGCAGAGAGTATTTTTTTATCAGCAGGGAAGCGTTTGAAGAAAAAATCGCCGAAGACGGGCTGTTGGAATATGCCTCCTATTGCGATAATTACTACGGCACGCCGAAAGACTATGTGCAGAAAAATCTAAGCGAGGGGAAAAATGTCATTCTGGAAATTGAGATTCAGGGTGCATTAAAAATAAAAAAGAAGTATCCGGACGCATTGTTATTGTTTGTAATGCCGCCGGACGCGAAAGAGTTGAAACGCCGCCTGATGATGAGAGGCACGGAGACGCAGGACGTTATCCAACAACGGATGGAACGCGCCGTGAAAGAGGCGGAGGGCATTGAAGAATATGATTATATCGTCATTAACGACGATTTGGATACCTGCGTAAAAGAACTGCATGAAATTATTCTCGCGGCCGCAAATACGCCGCTTCGGAACAAAAAATTTATAGAAAATATCAGAACAGAACTGGAAAGTTTTGCGAAAGGAGAAAAATAATGTTACATCCATCTTACACAGATTTAATGAACGTAGTAAACAGCGACGTTGACGAGGGAGAGGCTCCGGTAGTAAGCAGCCGCTATTCTATCGTGATGGCAACGTCGAAAAGAGCAAGACAGATTATTGCGGGCGATGAGCCGCTTGTGGAAAGTTACCGCGGACAAAAGCCGCTCTCGGTTGCGGTAGAGGAGCTAAATCAGGCACAGATTAAAATTTTGAATGAAAATGAGTAGAAAAAAAATACTGTTTATCTCTTTAGGCTGTGATAAAAACCTGGTGGATTCGGAAAAGATGCTTGCGCTTTTAGCAGGACGGGGCTATGAATTTACCGATGATGAGGCGCAGTCGGATATTATCGTTATCAATACCTGTTGTTTTATTAACGATGCGAAGCAGGAAAGCATCGATACGATTCTGGAGATGGCAAAGTTACGGGAAAACGGCGATATTCAGGCGTTAGTCGTAACGGGCTGTCTTGCGCAGCGTTACCGGGAAGAAATACAAAAAGAGATTCCCGAAGTGGATATGATTATCGGTACGGCGGCGATTGATGAGATTGCGCAGGCGTTGGACGATTATTTTGACGGGAAAAGAGAAAATTATTATAGGAATCTTGATACAAAACCGTGGGCGGATACAGGCCGCATCGTCACGACGGGCGGGCATTACGCCTATTTAAAGATTGCGGAAGGCTGTGATAAACACTGCACTTACTGTATTATCCCGAAAGTGCGTGGAAACTACAGAAGCATTCCGATGGAAAACCTCTTAAAAGAGGCAGAGGCGTTAGCAGAAGGCGGTGTAAAGGAACTGATTCTGGTAGCGCAGGAAACCACGGTTTACGGAGTGGATTTATATGGGAAAAAGACGCTTCCCGAACTGTTGCGAAACTTATGCCGCATTGAAAGCCTCCACTGGATTCGGATTTTATACTGCTATCCGGAGGAAATTGACGATGCTTTGATACAGGTAATCAAAGAGGAACCCAAAATCTGTCATTATCTGGATTTGCCGATTCAACACGGGTGCGATACTATTTTAAAAAGGATGGGACGCAGGACAAACCGCAAAGAACTGATAGAGATTGTGGAAAAGCTTCGTGCTAACATACCGGATATCTGCATCAGGACCACGTTGATAACCGGATTCCCCGGAGAGACGGATAAGGAACATGAAGAACTGTTGGATTTCGTAGAGCAGATGGAATTTGACCGTCTGGGAGTTTTTACTTATTCGCAGGAGGAAGATACACCGGCTGCTTCCATGCCGGAGCAGATTGACGAGGACATAAAAGAAGAACGCCGCAGACAGCTTATGCAGCTGCAGCAAAAAATTGCTTTTGATATGGCGTCAGCCATGGAAGGAAAAGTTGTGGAAGCCATGATTGAGGGCAAAGTGGCGGACGAGGACGCCTATGTGGCAAGAACCTATAAAGACGCGCCGAATGTCGATGGTTTTCTTTTTATCAATACGACAAGACAGTTCATGTCCGGCGATTTTGTGAAATGCCGGATTACCGGCACATATGAATATGATTTGATTGGAGAATTAGAAGATGAACCTGCCCAATAAACTGACTTTATTCCGTGTACTGTTAATTCCTTTTTTTGTTCTTTTTATGCTTGTTGATATTACGGATATGGACAAATGGATAGCACTTGTTATTTTTATTGTGGCAAGTCTTACGGATTTACTGGACGGCAAGATTGCCCGAAAGTATAATCTGGTGACTAATTTTGGAAAATTTATGGACCCGCTGGCGGATAAGCTTTTGGTGTGTTCCGCGTTAATCTGTCTGGTGGAGATGGCAAAACTGCCCGCGTGGATAGTTATTATTATCATTGCGAGGGAATTTATCATCAGCGGTTTCCGTTTGATTGCCGCCGATAACGGCGTTGTGATTGCGGCAAGTTATTGGGGAAAATTTAAGACAACTTTTCAGATGGTTATGATTTGTCTGCTGATTGCGGATATAGAAGCCATTCAGGATTTGACGGCGGTCATTGTGTGTATTGCGCTTCTTTTAACGGTTATTTCCCTGATTGATTATCTGGTTAAAAATAAAGCTGTCATGAAAGAGACGAAGTAACGCGGGAAGGAGCGGCAACATGGTAGTAGAGATTATTTCGGTCGGAACTGAAATTTTATTAGGCAATATTGTGAATACCAACGCGGCATATCTGTCTGAAAAATGTGCGGGAATTGGTCTGTCCTGCTATTATCAGGATGTCGTTGGCGATAATGAGGAGCGTCTGACGAACGTATTGCAGACGGCGCTTTCCAGAGCGGATGTTGTGCTGCTATCCGGAGGGCTTGGACCAACGCAGGATGACTTGACAAAGGAAGTGACAGCGAAGACGCTTGGCCGAAATCTGTATCTGCATGAGCCAAGTAAGGAAGCTCTGATTGCGTTTTTTCAGAGCAGGGGCATGGAAATGACGGATAATAACTGGAAACAGGCGATGGTTCCGGAGGGCTGTATTGTAGTCGATAATCCGAACGGTACGGCGCCGGGCATTATTATAGAAGATAACAGTAAGCATATCATTCTGATGCCGGGGCCGCCAAATGAATTGATACCGATGTTTGAAAATGCGATTATGCCGTATTTGAATGCACTGGAACCGGGAACGATTTATTCCCAGACGGTTAAGATATGCGGTATCGGCGAGAGCAAGGCGGAATCCATGGTGGAGGATTTGATTGCGGGGCAGTCTAACCCGACGATTGCAACATATGCCAAGACCGGCGAGGTGCATCTGCGCGTAACGGCGAGGGCGGAGGATGAAAAAGAGGCTAAAAAGCTGATAAAGCCGGTTGTCAAGGAGTTAAAAGGGCGTTTCGGCAATCATATTTATACAACGCAGGAAGACGTTACATTGGAAAAGGCAGTCGTGGATTTGCTGCTTGCCAATGATTTGACGGTCAGCACGGTGGAATCCTGCACCGGCGGTATGCTGGCGGCAAGGCTGATTAACGTGCCGGGCGTTTCGGAAGTATTTAAGACGGGATATATTACGTATTCCAATAAATCCAAACGTAAGATTTTGGGAATTAAAAAGTCCGCTTTAGAAAAGCATGGCGCGGTCAGTGCGGAAATTGCCAAAGAAATGGCGAAAGGTGCAGCCCTTTTTGCAAAAGCGGATGTGACGGTCGGCATTACCGGCGTTGCAGGGCCGGATGGCGGTTCCGAGACAAAACCGGTAGGGCTTGTCTATATTGCGTGCAGTGTGTGCGGACGCGTGAATGTACGGGAATGCCATTTCAGCGGAAGCCGGATGAAAATTCGGGAAAACAGCGTTGCTGCGGCGTTATCATTAATGCGGGAATCCATTCTTGCCTATTACAGCGAGGTAACGTTTGGAGCGAAGAAGTCATAGAAACAGGGAAACGTAAGAAGAAAAAAGTGCAGGAGGGCTGCCAAAATGAATGAACAGGAGCAAATTCCGGACATTACGGATGCAGTAGACGAGACTAAGGCGCAGCAAGCGGATAACGGGATTTATACAACGCCGGATGTATACCAGACACAGACCGGTCAGGATGTATATGGCACACCGAATGCGGAAGCCGAAGTCACACGTCACGATACGGGCGGGATGTTTTCGGGCGACCAGTCAAAGAACCAGGCTGGCGGACAGCAGTATGGCGGCGGTTCGCAGTATAATGGCGATAATATGCAGTATGGCAGCGGCTGGTATGCCAACGGGAATAATCCATATAGCGGCGGTCAATACGATAGCAGCCGGTACGCTAACGGGAACAACCCGTATAACGGCGGCCAGTATACTAATGGGAATAACCAATATTATGGCGGTCAGTACCAGTATGGGAATAACCAGTACCAAAATCCGTACGGCGCCAGTCCATATGGCAATAATCCATACAGCCCTTATGCCACACCGCCGGCTAAAAAGCATACAGGATTGATTATCGGCGTTATCATTACAGGCGCTATTCTTTTCTTGATTGCTGTTTTTACCCTATTTTATCATATATTGGATAGAGCGATAGAGAGAAAAGAAATCAATGATATTATAGATTATTATGATTCCGAGATGAATCATGATGACGAAGATTATCACGGCAATAACTATGATAATGATTATAATGATAATAACTATAATGATGATAATTATGGGCATCATAATGATGATTACGACTATCATGACGGACATCACTATGATTATGATGATGATTATCATGATAATTATGGCTATTATGATGATTATGATGATGACGAATACTATACGCTGCATGACGATATTAAAGAAAATCTTTCCTATGCCATTGAATGGGAATATTATGAATATGAACCGGATGACAGTGATGTGATAATTGTAATAGATTATCCTGTTGTTGTCGGAAACAGGGTGCCGAATCTGGATAGGATTAACGAAGTGTTAGCGGATGAAGTGGCTGTTTTTACGGAATATTATGAAGATGAATATGCCAATTACATGTATGGAGAAGACAGTTACTTTTATGCTACGGCAACGGGATATGTAACCTATATGAGCGAAGATGTGTTGAGCGTTGTTTTCTCGGAGACGATATATTCGGATTATTATGATTCCATATACTGTTACAGTATTAATATTGATATGCGGGATGGCATTATTATGGACAATACGGATATTATTACCGTGGATGACGATTTTTCCGTGGATTTCCGTTATAGAAGCGACAGGCAGAACGGAAACGCCGTTGAGTGGGCATCTGACCAGGAGATTACGGAATTTTTAACCTCTCCGGAAAATCTGATTATCTATTATGTGCCGCAGGGAATGGAAATCGGGTTTAATTATGATGAGGGCTGGATTACGGTTACTTACCATGATTATGAGGATTTTTTGAAAATTTTCTAAAAAGGATTTACAACATCAAAAGTTGACAGGGCATTTTGCATAGGTTATCATAAGCGTATGGGAAATGCTCTGTAAAATATTCTGCTTTGCATATCCGGCGTCTCGCCAACATTTCAAAGCAAAAGAAAAAAATATCAGACAGGGGGGATAAAGGGATGTTTATCGGACTTTATGAATGATAAAATAGCGGTAACATTTAGAAAAACAGGAAAAGAAAAGTAAATGTTGACAAAAACGAACATTTGTTTTATTCTAAAATAAGAACAAATGTTCTGAAACGAAAAGGAGATCAAATCATGGAAAAAGAAGAAAAATTAAAAGCATTAGACGCTGCTCTGGGGCAGATAGAGAGACAGTTTGGAAAAGGCGCGGTTATGAAATTGGGAGATCCGTCCGTGCAGATGAATGTAGAGACGATTCCTACCGGTTCATTGAGCCTGGATATTGCGTTAGGACTGGGCGGAATCCCGAAGGGAAGAATCGTGGAAATCTACGGACCCGAATCAAGCGGTAAAACAACCGTAACATTACATATGATAGCGGAAGTGCAAAAAAGAGGCGGTATTGCGGGCTTTATTGATGCGGAACATGCCTTAGACCCTGTCTATGCCAAAAATATCGGCGTCGATGTAGATAATTTATATATTTCACAGCCGGATAACGGCGAACAGGCATTGGAGATTACGGAGACGATGGTGCGTTCCGGTGCGATTGATATTGTCGTGGTAGACTCTGTTGCGGCTCTTGTGCCGAAAGCTGAGATTGACGGCGACATGGGTGATTCTCATGTAGGTTTGCAGGCAAGGCTGATGTCGCAGGCGCTTCGTAAACTGACGGGCGTTATCAGTAAATCGAATTGTACGGTTGTCTTTATCAACCAGTTGCGTGAGAAAGTCGGCATTATGTTCGGCAATCCGGAGACGACAACAGGCGGACGCGCGCTGAAATTTTACTCTTCCGTCAGACTGGACGTCAGAAAAATCGAGGCAATCAAGCAGGGCGGCGAGGTGATTGGCAACCGGACGAGAGTCAAGGTTGTGAAAAATAAGATTGCGCCGCCTTTTAAAGAAGCAGAGTTTGATATTATGTTCGGCGAGGGTATTTCCACTGCGGGAGATATCTTAGACCTTGCGGCTGAAAACAATATTATCAATAAAAGCGGCGCATGGTATGCCTATGAGGGAAATAAAATCGGACAGGGCAGGGAGAATGCCAAACAGTATTTGAAAGATAACCCGGCGGTATGCGAGGAAGTGGAAAGAAAGGTCAGAGAGTTATTTAATCTGGAAACATCCGAAGAGACGGCAAAAGACAGCGAGGAAAAAACCGCGAAAGAAAAATCTTCATCCGGAAAGGGTGAAAAAGAGAAAGCGGAGTAATTACCGGTAAAAGCGATGGCGGCGAACAGTGGCAGATAGCGGCCAAGAAGCAAAGACAGGGATAGTATAAAAAGGCGTGGGTATTGATATGGTGATAACGGAAGTTGCAGCGGTTACAAAGTCAAGGTATCGTGTGGTCCTGGATGGGGAGATTGCATTTGTATTATATAAGGGTGAACTGCGCCGTTTGCATATCGCGCAGGGAGAAGAATTGCAGGAAAACGCCAGACAGAGTATTTTTCAGGAGATTCTTCCCAAACGGGCGAAACTGCGCTGTATGAATTTGTTAAAGACAAAGGATTATACCAAAAAGCAGTTGGAGGATAAATTACGGCAGGGAGGATATCCGCTGGAAATTATTGAGCAGGCGGTCGCTTATGTAGAGTCCTACGGCTATATTAATGACAAAAATTATGCCAGAAGTTATATTGAATACAATATGCAGAAAAAGAGCAGAAAACGGATTGAGAACGATTTGTCGCAAAAAGGCATAAGCAGGGAATTAGCCGGGAAAGTGTTTGAGGAACTGAAAGAAGACGGAGTGGAAATGGACGAGGCGGCCATGATACGGGAGCTTCTTTTGAAAAAAAATTTTCATTTTCAGGAAAGCACTTATGCGGAAAGACAAAAAATGTGCGCATTCCTCTATAGAAAGGGATTTCACGCCGATACAATCTCCAAGGTACTTCTGCTTGACATAACATCATTTTAGAGGTAGAATTAAATTGTTGTAATTTTCGATTATTAATTCTGATAGATTTGGAATTAGTAATATGTAATTAGAATGTTTTGGTATATACATTCTGTTATAGATATGTACAATGAAAATTTAATAAGGAGGTGCTCCTGTAAATGCTTGATGTTGTGATAGCAGTAGTCATCACTTTAGTCGTGGCGATTCCGATTACAGCCGTAGCAGCGACCAATTACCGTAAAAAAGTAGTGGAAGCGAAGATTGGCAATGCGGATGAAAAGGCACGGGAAATTATTGATGAAGCTCTCAAAACAGCCGAAACAAAGAAGCGTGAAGCGTTACTTGAAGCGAAAGAAGAAACCATTCATACCAAAAATGAATTGGACAAGGAAATCAAGGAACGTCGTGCTGAGGCGCAGAGATATGAGCGCAGGGTTCAGCAGAAGGAAGAGAACATCGATAAAAAAGCCGATGGTATTGAGAAAAAGGAAGCAAGTTT
>JAMPCN010000019.1 GCA_023666125.1 Bacillus sp. (in: firmicutes)
TACCGGTTACTACGTCTTTTTCTTTCTCATAATACTGGTTGTAGATAACGCTTCTTTCCTCTTCACGGATTTTCTGCAAAATGACGTTTTTGGCATTCTGCGTCGCGATACGTCCAAACTCCTTGGACTTGATTTCCACATGAATCATGTCGCCGAGTTTGGCTTTTGCAGAAATTGCCTGCGCATCCTCTAAGGAAATCTGCATACAGTCGTCTTCCACTTCCTCTACCACTTCTTTTTCCGCATAGCACAAAAAGTCGCATGTCTCCCTGTCAATCTCTACTTTAATATTATCCGCCTTGCCAAAGTGGTTCTTGCAGGCGGTAAGCAAAGAATTTTCAATCGCATCAAACAAAGTCTCCTTGCTGATTTCTTTCTCCTTTTCCAGCATATCCAATGCTTCCATCAATTCCTTATTCATTTTTCCAGTATCCTCCTTATTGTTTTCTTATAAGTTAAGCGCAAGCCTGATTAACGCTATTTCCGTTCTTGCAAACTTTTTCTCTTCGTTTTCCATCGTAATGGTAATGCTGTCCGTATCATAGGATTTTAAAACGCCGTGAAATTCCTTTTGCTTATCCATCGGCTTATATGTTTTGATTTCCACCTCTTCCCCCAGGCTCTTCTGCAGATGCTTATCTTTCTTTAATGCCCTGCCAAGCCCCGGGCTGCTCACCTCAAGAATGTACGCATCCTGTATAAAATCCTCCTTATCCAGTTCATCCGATAAGGCGCGGCTTACATTTTCACAGTCATTAATATTGACTCCGTCCGGCTTATCAATATAAGCCCTTAAATACCACTCGCTGCCCTCTTTTACGTATTCTATATCATAAATTTCCACGCCGAAGCGTTCTACAATCGGCATAAGCAGCTCTTCTGTTTTGGATTCGTAGGTTTCTCGTTTGGACATTTGATTCCTCCGTTGTTTCATTATTACATAAAAAAGTGGACTTGCCAGTCCACTCTTATCGTAAATACTATTTATGACTATTACAGTGTAGCACTAAATTGGAAGAGATGCAAGCAAAAGTAAACGTTTTTCCTGAAAAAAATTTAAAAAAGGGCTTGCAATTTGCATAAATCTATAATAGAATAAGCAAGTGTCCAGTATATGGCTCGTTGGTCAAGCGGTTAAGACGCCGCCCTCTCACGGCGGAAACAGGGGTTCGATTCCCCTACGAGCTGCTGACTGTTTATTTTTAAACGAACAGCCCAACCCGAAAAGATGCTGAAAAATTTAGGTTTTTTGGCATTTTTTATTTTGTTGGAATCATTTCTGATTTGTTGATATTAGATATAGTGATTTCTAGCTCATTATGAAAATATTGTAGTGTTGAATATCCATATATACGTTCAAATTCTCTTTTATCATATTTTACGGCTCTCCCCATTAAATAATTTACATAATTATCAATATACTGTTGCGCATCATTTTTTATATATTCTATATTGTTCCGTGTTTCATTAAACTCATCCTTATCTATAATGGCATCTGTAGACCCTATATATTCTTTGTTTGTAATTATTACAATTTTACTATAATCTAAGCCGGAACTTGTTTTTTTAGAACGGATACTATTTTTAAACTTAAAAGCATATTTATGACTAATATGACTTCTATATGGAATACAAATAAAATAGCCATAATGTGACTGCACTAATAAACAATTATATGGTCTACTATTTTTTCTGACAATTTCTTTATATGGCGGATCTGGATAATCAGAATAAAATTTATTTGTTAAATTTAATATCTGATAATCAAAAGAATCTTCTTTAAAACACATGATATCTCCTTAGTAAAAATGGGAGAGCGTTTGCCCTCCCACAATTCTCATCACTCGGTTACTTTTATTTTACCGTTGAGTCAGAACCGTCACTCAACTCATCGCTCTGTCACTTTTATTTTACCGTCCTGTCAGAACAGTCACAGGACTCATATTGTGATGAAGAAACCCTTAAGATTTCCTACTTATAATATACCTAAACTCAGGAAAATATTCAATAGGAAAATCGTAAAATTTTTATTAATTCCCAGCTTCCTCATTTTCTTCCCCCTCACGACCCCACAATCGTTCCCCCGTTCGGGTGAAGCACCTGTCCGGTCATATAACTGGAATCGTCCGATGCCAGAAATACATAACAGGGAGAAACTTCACATGGCTGTCCGGCTCTGTCCATCGGCACATGCGACGTTTTCTTGCCGAATGTGGCGACCTCTGCCGCCGAATATGATGCCGGAATAAGCGGCGTCCATATCGGACCGGGCGCCACTCCGTTTACCCTGATGCCCGCTTCTGCAAGCGACAAAGAAAGCGACTTTGTCAACGCCACGATTGCCCCTTTTGTCGCGCTATAATCAATTAAATCTTTATTTCCCTGATAGGCGGTTACGGAAGTCGTATTGATAATGCTCCCGCCCTTTTTCATATAGGGCAGCGCATACTGAATTAAATAGAAAAAAGAAAACACGTTATTTTTGAAAGTAAATTCCAACTGCTCATGCGATATATCCAGAATACTGCGCTGGATAAACTGAACGGCATGGTTATTGACTAAAGTATCCAGCCCTCCGAACTGTTTTATGGTTTTTTCTACACAGTGTCTGGCAAAACCGGGGTCTTTTAAATCCCCGCACATAAAAAGTGACCTGCCTCCCAGCTCCTCTATCCTCTTAGCCGTTTCCATCGCGTCTACTTCTTCGTCATAATAGACAATCGCAACCGCCGCTCCCTCCTTTACAAAATCATAAGCGACGGCTCTGCCGATTCCGCTGTCACCGCCCGTAATCAAAGCGACCTTGTTTTCCAGTTTACCGCATCTTTTTCCTCATCCGTCATACAATGATATTGATTCCAAAAATTCATCCTAACATACTCTCTGTCAGTGTTTTCTATATCATATGCTATACATTTCCCGCTGTGTTACCGTTTCCTGTCCGGAACCGTCTGTCCGGATTCTATACGGCATTCCGCCTTTATAATAATAAATCCAGTCGTCCACCACTTTCACTACCTCATAATAATAATCGCACACGCCGTCCAGTTCCATCTGTTCGGAGCCGTCTCTTCTGGCTTTCATCAAACGATTTGTGACATAGTAAATCCAATCGTTATCTCCTATGTCTTTGCATACGATTTTTTCATAGCCGTCCGCCGGCTCTCCTAACTCCATTTTAAATGTGCCGCAATCCACCCAGCCGTCCACTACTTTATATCTAAAATGGGATGCGCTGATGTCGTCTGCTCCCGATACTTCATAAGCGGCAATCATATTATCGGAACCATCCAGATTCATTCTATGCAGCGCATGTCCTTCCAGCCCTACCCCATAGGTATCATGCCTATAGGTATAGTAAATATATTTCTCATCTACAATTTGAAAATCAAACAGTTCATCCTCTAACATTCTTGTATTTTTTCCATCCGGCTCCGATACATATAATTCTCCGTGGTCTTGAAACGCAATGATGGAATTTAAGTAATATACATAACCGCCTGCAACTTCATAGGTATAGCATGAACCCTCGGTCACACGTTCCGCCATACGTTCATTCTCTTTATATCTGCATAAAACCGGAGAGGATATCTCACCGTCATAATAATCCTGCATATATCTGAAATAGACCCATCCCCCTGCTTTTTTCTCATCTATGATATCTTCCTCGGAAAGACATATTTTCTCTCCATCCATACCAATAACAACAATGTCTGCCGCATTCTGCTGCATAATCCGCCATCCGGGTTCCATACCGGCAAAAGCCATAGCAACAGCCAACATTGCCGCGAACATTTCACTTTTCATATGATTTTTTCCTCTTTCCTCTTAACGCAAAACTAAAATTATATTCCCATCTTCCCCATAATCCCGTCCGCGTCCACGCCGGGATGCGTCAGATATAAACGGCAGATTTGCGCTGTCAGCTCCTCACTGATATTTAATTTAGCCGCAATTTCCGCCACCGCTTTTCCCCTGTTCGTTTCCCTCATTACCGTATTAATAATCTGCTTAATATTTTCCGGTATTTTTTCGTTTTCCAAATTATCTGCGCCGGAAGTTTTGGAATCTCCGGAAGCTTCAGACGTACCAAAATCGCCGGAAACACCCGCAGCCGCTTGATGCGGTATGTCTATTTTCGTTATCTGAAAAGAAGCGTCGTCCGCTATCTCTAATAAAGCCATCGTCACGGGCTGGGTAAAACGCCTTGGACCACAGCTTCCCGGATTTAGGAAAAAACGCCCGTCAACATGCTTTTCCTCATATTTATGGGAATGTCCGTAAATGACGATGTCAACATCATTTAATCCTTTCGGGATATCCTTTTTATTATGCACAATAAAAAAACGAACGCCGTACAATACCAAAGAAAGTGACTGCGGCAGGTTTTTCGCCCACTCTTTATCGTTGTTTCCCCGTACCGCATAGACCGGCGCTGTTTTTTGTAATTCATCCAGTATTTTCTGCTTGTTGATATCTCCGCCATGCACAATCGCATCACAACCGCTAATCGCTGCTGTCACTTCCGGGCGCAGCAAACCGTGCGTATCCGATATAACCGCTATCCGATGCACTTATCATCCCTCTTTTCTATAATGTGATTGTCGCTCCTGCTGCAATCTCATAAGCCTTTCCCTCTGACTCCATCCAGACCGTTTTCAGCGAGGGATTATATACCCTGCTGCCATCCGCGGAATAGACAAGGCTTTGATATGCCGTCACATAATCGACTATCTCGCCATTTGTCGCCATCCAAATGACGTCGGCATATTTTGCAAGATAAGATAAAAGACTTTCCATAATCTCCCAGTTATCATGTCTGTCAAACTCAAAGGAATGCCCCCATACATAGAATAACTGCGGCCCCATAAAAGGCGCATCCTGTTCGCAAAACTGTTTCGCCAGCTCCATCAGGCATGCGTCCTCATGATGGCAAGTCGGGTGCCATTCCAGGAAATTTTTTGGCAGCGCAAAAGAACCCGTCGATGTTACGGTACGGGCATAGCGGATGCCCGCCGCTTTTAACATGGCAAAGCTTTCCTTATCGTAAATGCCAAACGGATAGGCATGTCCTGTCACCATATAGGGAACAAACCCCTCCAAAACCTTTCGGTCTTCCAAAATCTGACACAGCGCCGCGCTTCCACAGTCCGTCACGGCAATATGCTCTGCGGTATGCGTCGCCACCTCATGGCGTTCATAAAGGCTGGCGATTTCTTCGGCGGCAATCGTGGAATCATCCACTTCTTTTCCGTCAATGACAACCGTTTTTACGCTGCCTAAACGTGCGGAATTCAAATTAAACGTTCCTTTTGCGCCGTAGCGGTTCATAATTTCCACAAGATGACGGTCGCCTAAACGGCCGTCATCATAGCTGAATGTCAATGCCTTTCGTTTTTTCTTTGGAAAAAGCATGGTATGAATCTTAAATGCCACGATACTTCCATCCCCCTTTAATCGTCAACTAACGGCTCGTCATCAGAATCCCCGCCGTCTTCTTTATAGTCTTTTAACCTTGTATTGTGCAGATATCGGCGAAGCACACACAAAAGAATAATGCTGATGACCGATACAAAATCTTCGTATGGCGTCGTTTCGCTTACTATCATATGCCGTGCCACCAAAAATATCAGCACTTCCATAATGTTGTCCGAATTAGGACGGCATAACATTTGTAAAAATTCCAGCCCGATAACGATAACAAAGATATCTTCCAGATAACCGCGAAACATCGAAACATCATTTAACAGATTCTTGAAAACGACAAAGTCTTTCACCAGACTGTATAAGGAAAATACAACACCGACCAGCACAAGAACCGCCACTGCCTGTTCCAGTATATCGCTGACCGACTGTATAAATTTTTTGAATTTCTGCATTGCTCTCTCCATCTTCATATATCCCGCTCCCGTCACCTGATATTGTCCTACAGATAATCTGCACTCCTAAACTTTCTAGTTATTATAGCAAATTCTACCTGTTTTTCCAATACTTTTAGGGAAGATGACGAAAGCGGGAAAATAATGCCTGCCGCCTTTTAAGACGCGGTGGGAATTAACAGTACCTGACCGATATTTAACAGATTGCCGCTTAGTCCGTTCAGGCTCTTAATCGCGTCCACCGTTGTGCCATACCTTTGCGCCAAAAGCCACAGCGTATCGCCGCTGCGGACAGTATACTCAAAATAAGAAGGATTGGAACCTGTCGGTATTTTTAATACCTGGCCGATATTTAACAGATTGCCCGTCAGCCCGTTTAACCTCTTAATGGCATCCACTGTTGTGCCAAATCTTTGCGCCAAAAGCCACAGCGTATCGCCACTGCGGACGGTATATTCCATTACGCCGCTGCCTCCGCTTCCACCCGCACCGGGTACATTATTTTCAATACCGAGATAGCTCTGATATAACGCCTGCCAGGTGGATGGGCCGACGATGCCGTCCGCTGTAAGCTGCGCCGCCCTTTGAAAAGCTATGACCGCCTGCTGCGTTCCCGTTCCAAAGATGCCGTCCTGCGTTACGCCCGGCACGGTCGGGTAATATTCCGAGATTTGACTTAACAGATATTGCAGGGTAAGCACATCCGCCCCTCTTGACCCCATCCTCAATATGGAAGTCGGGGGAACCGTTCCGATGCCAAGCGTCGTTCCCTCGCTGTCAAGTTCGGCTAATCTGGTAACCGCCGCATATACCTCAGAAAGCTTATACCATGTCGCTTTGCCGACGATGCCGTCCGCCCCCAGCCCGAAAATACTTTGGAATTTTATGACCGCGGCACGCGTGCTGTTTCCGAAAACCCCCGTTTCATCCGTAATAGCGGGAATCGCCGGATAATTATTCCGTATCCTGTTCAGATAAGTCTGCACCGTCTGCACATTAAGCCCCGTACTGCCGACTCTGAGCGGCGTTCCCGGATAAGATGAGAGTATTCCCGTAACGGCGTCCGTTTCCACAATTTCAATATCATCAGGATAATAGGTGCGTAAAATCTGTATCGGGGTCAGTCCGCGCTGCGCCAATGTCACCGTTCCCCACTGGGAAAGCCCCGCACAGGTCGTTGTCGTGCCGTTGCAAAACGATGTAAAATAAGGCGCGTTCTGTCCTCTCCGCCTCACATACTCGTTAAAAATATCGTCCACCACTCTGTTGATGGACTCATAGATTGGCCGCCCGTATACAAAATACTGATCATAAGCGGTAGAATTGGTAATATCGAAATCATAGCCACGGCTTCTGTACCACTCCGTAAAAACCCTGTTTAGGGCAAACGTAATAATCGCATATATATTGGCACGCAAGGAAGCTTCCGGCCATGTCGGGTATATCTCGCTGCTGGCCACGTTTTTGACATAATCGGGAAATGATACCTGCACATTGGCTGCATAAGAAGCAGGTGCGCCCAGATGCACCGTAATCGGCTCGGGAATAACGACTTGCCGTAAGATACGAGGTTCCGCGACGGGTTCCTCCTGATACCGCCCCTGACGCATGGCTGCTGCGGGTCTGCCGATAACAATTTCCGTTGTCTCGGGCGCACGCTGCATACTCTGCATCGGTATTAGCGTAACCGGTAAAACCGCCGTTTCCCCCTCATATATCGGGATGCCGGAAACATGAACGGAATCAAACCCCGCCCTCCTTGCGAGTACGCCATAACTGACATAGGGTTCTCCCGCATAATAGGAATCCAAAGAAAGCCCCTTTGCCACCGTCTCCAACGATACCATCGGCGTTTCTCCGTCTGCGCCCGTTGTCAGTTCATAGACATTTCGCCCCTCGTCGTCTAAAATCCTGATTTGCACATTTGCAAGCGGAACCGCGTCGTGGGCGGTTCTCGCCTGTATGATTAAGTAACCAATCGCCATAAACTCAAATTTCTCCTTTTTTCCTCTGTTCTATTATATGAAACAAAGAAAAAACGGGAACGGTTACCTTCTTTTTTAACTTACAAAATCAAATAGACTAATCTGGTTGGACTCCGGTAAATCTCCCAGTATTCCCAGCTTGTCCATCAACTCCGTAACTGTTAAAGACACCTTTGCACGTTCACGGAAATCATCTTTTGATAAAAACGGGCCATCTTTTGCCGCTTCCACTACAGCGTCCGCCGCCTTTTCCCCCATGCCGTCTATGCTGCTTAGAGACGGCATAATCTGTTTATCGTTTACCACCTGGAAAAGCCTTGCCTGCGCGGAAAAAATATCTATCGGTACAAATTCATAACCTCTGGCATACATTTCCTGGACAATTCTCATATCCCGGTAGGAATCCTGTTCTTTTTTGCTGAGTGTATCGCTCCTGCGCTTATAATCCGCCATAACCTCCTGTAGATGCTGCGGCCCCTGGCACATCAGCTCATAGGAAAAGCCCGAGGCGCGGATGCTGAAAAACGACGCATAGTAAGCCAGCGGATAATTAATTTTACAATAAGCGATGCGCCACGCCATCATAACATAAGCAGCCGCATGGGCTTTGGGAAACATATACTTGATTTTTTTACACGACCAGATATACCAGTCCGGCACATTGGCCGCTAACATCGCTTCCTCCCATTCCGGCTTTAAGCCCTTGCCTTTTCGGACGCTTTCCATAATCGTAAAAGACAGTGCCGGATCCACTCCCATCTGAATCAGGTAAATCATAATATCGTCACGACAGCAGATTGCCGTGGATATCGTCGCCTTTCCCTCTTCAATCAGAGTCTGGGCATTTCCAAGCCACACGTCAGTTCCATGCGCCAGCCCCGCAATCCGCACCAAATCCGTAAAGCATTGCGGTTTCGCGTCGATTACCATCTGCATGGCAAAATCCGTTCCAAATTCCGGGATGCCAAGGCAGCCTAACTTACAGCCGCCAATCTGTTCCGGTGTAATGCCGAGCGCCTCCGTGGATTTAAAAAGCGACATCACGCCCTTATCGTCCAACGGAATCGTAACCGGGTCGATTCCCGTAATATCCTGTAACATACGAATCATCGTCGGATCATCATGCCCGAGAATGTCTAATTTTAACAGGTTATGGTCGATGGAATGATAGTCAAAATGCGTCGTGACAATATCCGTTTTCATATCATTGGCGGGATGCTGTACCGGTGTAAAGGAATTAATATCCTCCCCTACCGGCAGTACGACGATACCGCCCGGATGCTGTCCCGTGCTTCTTCTGACCCCGGTGCAGCCCGCTACAATACGGTTGATTTCGCAGGTTCTTTTCCGCTCCCCGTGGTCTTCATAATAATTTTTCACATACCCGAAAGCCGTCTTATCCGCCAGTGTGCCGATTGTTCCGGCGCGGTATGTCTGTCCGTAACCGAAAATAACCTCCGTATATTTATGCGCCTTACTCTGGTATTCGCCCGAAAAATTCAAATCAATATCCGGCTCCTTATCGCCTTTAAACCCTAAGAATGTTTCAAAGGGAATGTCAAACCCCTCTTTTCTAAGAGGCGTTCCACAGTTAGGACAGTTTTTATCCGGCATATCGCAGCCCGCGCCGCCGCTGTAAGCTTTGACTTCTTCGGAATCAAAATCATAGTAATGGCAGTTCGGACATAGATAATGCGGGCTTAGGGAATTTACTTCCGTAATTCCCGCCATATTGGCTACAAAAGAAGAGCCGACGGAACCTCTCGAACCTACCAGATAACCATCTTCCACCGATTTCCACACCAGTTTCTGCGCAATGATATACATAACGGCAAAACCGTTTGATATAATGGAATGCAGTTCTCTTTCCAGACGGTCTTCCACAATCTTCGGAAGCGTTTCCCCATATATCTCATGCGCCTTTTTATAGCAGATATCCGTTAGCTGCTTATCGCTGTCGGCAATGACCGGCGGACACTTATCCGGCCTTACCGGCGACATGGATTCTATCATGTCGGCTATCATATTCGTATTGGTGATAACGACCTCCTGCGCCTTATCGCTGCCAAGATAGGCAAATTCCTCCAGCATTTCCTCCGTTGTCCTAAAATATAATGGCGCCTGGTTATCGGCGTCGGCAAAATGCTGCCCCGCCATAATAATACGGCGGTACACTTCATCCTCCGGGTCTAAAAAATGCACGTCGCAGGTAGCCGCTACCGGTTTATGGAACTGCTCTCCCAGCCTGACAACCTTGCGGTTCATTTCCATAATATCTTCCATGGAATTGATATTCGGTAATTTTTCGGATTCTATCATAAATTGGTTATTGCCAAGCGGCTGGATTTCCAGATAATCATAAAACTGCACGATTCTGGCAATCTCCGCATTAGATTTACCCTCTAAAAGCGCACGGTATAACTCCCCTGCCTCGCAGGCGCTTCCTAATATCAATCCCTCCCTGTACTGCTGCAAAAGACTCTTCGGAATCCTCGGCCTTCTGGCAAAATAATTGAGATGGGATTCCGATATTAAACGGTACAGATTCATACGTCCCACATTGTTCTTTGCTAAGATAATCGCATGATACGTCGGCAGCTTTTTCACAATATCGGGGCTGGATTTTCCAAGCGCATTGACCTTTTGCAGCGTATCCGCGCCCTGTTCGGTAAGCATAGTTATAAATTTCACAAAGATTTCAGCCGTTGCCTCGGCATCATCCACCGCCCTGTGGTGGTTTTCCAACGATACGCCTAACGTCTTTGCCACGGCGTCCAACGTATGCTTCGCCTGTTCCGGTAAAAGAACCCTCGCAATCCCCACCGTATCGACATAGGTAAAATCATGGGGAATCTGCATCCTGTCGCAGTTTTCCATGATGAAACTCATATCGAAATTCGCATTGTGCGCCACCAGAACACTCCCTTTGCAAAACTCCAGAAACTGCGGCAGCACAACGTCAATTTTTGGCGCGTCCACTACCATATCGTCGCGGATGCCTGTCAGTTTTTCAATTTCAAACGGAATAGGCTCTTCGGGATTGACAAAAGCCGAAAATCTGTCCGTAATTTCTCCCGCCGACACTTTGACCGCGCCGATTTCTATGATTCTATTTTGAACCGGGGAAAATCCCGTCGTCTCGATATCAAACACGACAAAATCCGCTTCCAGCCCCTGTCCTTTATCGTTTGTCACAATCTCTTTTAAGTCGTCTACCAGATATGCCTCTACGCCGTAAATAACCTTGAAAAAGTCCTGCTTGTCCGGCTCCGCTTCTCCCGCTTCTTTACGCCTGCTTTTCTCGGCTTTCCATAAATCCTCCCAGACATGATTGGCGTCCGGATATGCCTGTAATACGCCGTGGTCGGTAATCGCAATCGCCTGATGCCCCCACTGGTAAGCCCTTTTTACAATATCTTTCGCCTCCGATACGCCGTCCATATCACTCATCTTCGTATGACAGTGCAGCTCCACCCGCTTGCGGATGCTCGTATCACTGCGGGAGGTTGTAAAGTCCGGAATTTTTTTAACGCCATAAATAGAGCCTATCGTCAGCTCATGGTCAAATTTATCAATCACCGCCATGCCCTTGATTTTGACAAAGGCGCCCGGCTTCATCTGTGCCGTTACCTCTTCGGCCTGTTCGTTAGAAACAAACAGCTTGATTGTCATGGTATCGGTAAAGTCCGTAATATCATAAAACAAAATGGTTCTTTCGTTCTTAATTTCCCTTTTATCCATATTGAGGATTTTGCCGCGGATAACAACGTCGCTGATTTCTCCAATCACTTCCTCCATAGGAATCGCATCATCCTCAAAGTCTCTGCCATAGATTACATCCGGATTATCGGAACGCTTCAACGGACGCTGCCTCGATGCGCCAGCCTTGTCTGCGCCGCCTGCATACCCCGCCTTGACAGCGCCTGCCGCTTTCGCTGCACCGCTTGTGCCATCCGCACCCGTTTCCTTGTCGGCTTTCTCCATAAGCGCGCCGTTTTCCTGCATCGGTTGGCTTTCCGGCGTCTCTTCCGATTCTCCATGAACAGCGCGTGCAGAGATTTCCGCTATCTGCATCCGGAACTTATGCTCATCTTCTTCTTTTCTCTTCGTATGTTTTTTCTCCTGATAAGCAGTCAGCACTTCAATGGCAAACCCGCACCGCTCATTATAGATTTTTTCTATAATACGCACTAATTCCTCTGCCTTTTCTTTTCCAAGCACCGTATCTTCCAAGGTCAGTAACATCCGGTCGGGAGCCGGATACGTAATATCCGCATTTTTGAAAAGGCTGTATTCTATCGGCGAATACTCCCGCAGTTCTAATAAGATACTGTCGCGGTAATGCTCCATCAGATTTTCGGGGCGGTACTGCATCGACAAATGGTACCTTTCATAGATACGGATTGTCATAGCCGCAGCCGGGAAAAACTGTTTTTTTATCTCCCGCTCTACCGCAAATACATCCGCTTTCTGAATCAGTCTGTCCGAAGAAATATAGATGCGCAGAAAATCTTTCCGCTTTGTCGCTGAAACTTTCTCCACCATTACCTGCTCAAATAAGTCGTGAATCCCGCTATCCAGTTTTAATGTTGGAAACACCTCAAAAAATTTTTTGGACATCTTGCTATCTTACTCTCCATTCCAATGCGTCAACTCATCCCTAAGTACGTTTAACAGTTCCGCCTCCGGCACTTTTTTTACAATTTCACCGTGCTTTATCAAAAGGCCTTCTCCTTCGCCGCCCGCGATACCGATATCCGCCTCTTTCGCTTCTCCGGGGCCGTTGACCGCGCAGCCCATAACGGCGACCTTAATATCCAATGGAATATCCGCCGTCATTTCCTCTACCTTATTTGCCAGCCCGATTAAGTCTATTTTCGTTCTGCCGCATGTCGGACAGGAAACGACCTCGATACCTCCCTTGCGCAGACCTAATGTCCTAAGCAAAAGTTTTGCCGACTTGATTTCCTCCACCGGGTCTCCCGTTAAGGATACGCGAATAGTGTCTCCGATGCCCTGATACAGAATAATGCCAAGCCCCGCCGCCGACTTAATATTGCCGCTTAATATCGTACCGGATTCCGTAATGCCGACATGCAAAGGATAGTCCGTTTTCTGCGCCAAAATCTCATGCGCCTTTACGCACATTAAAACGTCAGAGGATTTAATGCTGATAACAAGATTGTCATACCCCATCTCTTCTATGATATGTACCTTATCCAACGCGCTCTCCACAATGCCCTCGGCCGTTACGCCATGATATTTTTCTATCAGTTCTTTCTCCAAAGAGCCGCTGTTGACGCCCACCCGGATAGGAATCTTTTTCTCTTTTGCCACGGCAACAACCGCCGCCACATTTTCCCTGCTTCCAATATTGCCCGGATTGATGCGGATTTTATCCGCGCCGTTTTCCATTGCGGCAATCGCCATCTTATAATCAAAATGAATATCCGCCACTAACGGAATATGAATCTGCGGCTTGATTTGCGCAATCGCTGCCGCCGCTTCCTTTGTCGGAACCGTCACGCGGATAATTTCACATCCGGCGCGCTCTAACCGTAAAATCTGCGCAACCGTCGCTTCCACATCCTCTGTCTTCGTGTTTGTCATGGACTGTATTAAAATGGGATTTCCCCCGCCAATCACTCTGTCTCCAATTCTGACAACTTTTGTATGATTTCTGTACATATTAACCTCCGTTAAACTTCTTCTCACACTATTTTACATCAAACGCCAAGATTAGGAAAGCTGTTTTCACTGTATATAAAAAATCCGCTCTCTGCTTTCTCCCGTCACATTGTCCGTCAATTTGATGGAAAGCTGTTGTATATTTTCTTTCCCGAAAAGTTCCTCCTCCAGTTCCAGTATCAGATTCCCCTCCGCTTTATATACGCTGCCGTAACGTATGACCAGTTTCTGCCCCTGCGTATTATAGGCGGTCACCGGTAACGGCGTTTCTTTTCCCCTGACACGGAATGAAAATGCGCCTGTACTGACTATTACAGTCAATACAATGACGCTAAACAGTCCGATGGTCTTTTTTTCCGTCAGCCAGATTCTTTTCTCTATTTTTTTCACCACGCAGCTTCTTTTCTCCTTTTTGCTTTCATACAAATGCCGTCTTCCTGCATACCGCCTGTCCATACGCATCTTTTCCGACAAGTCTTTTTTCACTTCTTCCGCCGTCTGATATCTCCGGGAGGGAATGGACTGTGTACATTTTTCCACGATTTTTTCCACCTGGCGGGATAGCTGCGGCTTGATACTGCGTACCGGACGGATGCCGTAAGGAGGGTGCGCCGGATGATACCCGGTCAGCATATGATAAAGCGTTGCCCCTAATGTATAAATATCGCTCTGTTCATTGGCCGCCATGCCGGATATCCTGTTTTCATCCAACATTTCCGGTGCGGCATAGCCCCGGGTTCCGGCAAGGTTTTTTTGCCGGTATGTATCATATCGCATCGATAACGCCGCGCCAAAGTCCACTACCCGCAGATTCCCCTCCGGACACACGATAATATTTTCCGGCTTTAAATCCCGATAAATAACGGGCGGCTTCCTTGTATGCAGATAAGTAAGCAATTCCAGTAACTGCAGCGCCCATATACATGCCTGCTCTTCCGGAACGCTTCCCTCCTGCTCAATATAGTTATGTAAACTTATTCCCTTGATATATTCCATTACAAGATAACGGCTCTCTTCCTCAAAATAATCATATACGGCAGGCAGCATCGGATGCTTTAACGTTTTTAACATCTCCATTTCGGTTTTATCGGCCTCCATGTTTTGTAAAGATTGTTCCTCTTTTACCGCCACCATACGCTCCAAGTGCCTGTCCCACGCCAGATATACGACGCCGCTGCCGCCTTCCCCTAACTTTTTTCTTAATTCATACTTCCCCCGTAAAACACGATTCCCGCACATCTTCACGCCTCCTTACACCGCCCGTTTCTCATTCGTCTTCACGCTTTCTTGTAACTTTTATGTAAACCGCAGATAAATTATCTGTCTCTCCCCGCCGCATAGCGGCTTCCCCGATTTCACACAGCCTTTTCCTGCCGCGCTCTCCCGTCATCTGCCCTGCGATAAATACCTTTTCCATTTCCTCTTTTTCTATCCTGCGCCAAAACCCGTCGCTGCACACCAAAAAAGCTTCTTCTCCCCTTACGCTTCCCATTTTATAATCCGGCATAAAAAACCCGAAACTGCCTACGCACTTTGTCAACGCATTCACGCCGCATACATGGTCGCTTGTCAATATACGGGCTTTCCCATTTCTATGAAAGCGATAGATTCTGCTGTCTCCCAGATGCCAGAGCATATATCTTTTTTCCCAGAGAATGAGCAGAGAAAGCGTCGTTCCCATCCTGATACGGCGTCCGGCGGCATATCTTTGTATTCTGCTCTGCACCTGGTATATCTTTCTCTCCGCGCAGTGCCGTATCGCCCAAAGCGGCTTCTTTTTACCTATTGCCGCCAATAAATCGTCATAAAACCACGTTACCAGCTCTTCTGTCAGATATCCGCTGGCCATCTCGCCCATCTCGAGACCGCCCATCCCGTCGCAGACCGCCGCCATCAGCACCCTGCCACGTATTGTCAATGCCTGCAATAACACAAGGGAATCCTGATTCACATCGCGCACCGTGCCTTTATTCCAATATACATTCGTATCGTAATACATAAATCGCCCCCATTGAAACCATTTCTGCCTAACGCATTCCTATCAAATCATTTTTATCTGAATCATTTTATCGGATTACGCAAAGAATCCTGCAAAATAGAATAACAGACTGCCTCAAAACCGCGTTTAAGGCATATGTAATAAGAAAAGCCGCCGACGTATCGCATACGCCGCACGGCTGTGTCGAAACATAATTTATTATATCCTGACTTATCCGCCCTGTCAATGCACAATCCGCATAATATCATTGTACATGATAAAGACCATCAAAACCATCAGCACCACCAGGCCGGCAAAATGCACCATACCCTCTTTTTCCGGCGGAACGGGTTTTCCTCGAAACACTTCCAAAAGCAGGAAAACAAGTCTTCCGCCATCCAATGCCGGAACGGGCAGTAAGTTCAAAATACCCAGATTGACGGACAATAAAATAATAAAATTAATCATTGTAAAGATAACGGTGGATACGCCATATGTCTTTGCCACTTCATAATTTTCCCCTACTATCTGCGCAATACCGATAGGCCCCGACACATCATCTTTCGTTACCTGGCCGCGCACAAGCATCACCAGGCTTTCATAAGTCAGCTTCACCTGCGCCCGCAGTTCATAAAAGCTGTACTGGAAAACCTGCAGCGGATTACAGCTTATATGCTCACCGCCGCCAACCAGCCCTATATAATGCAAACCGCTTTCCGCATCATAACGCGGCGAGAGCGTGATATCGAAAATCTCGTCTCCCCGCTTAAGCTCTAAGGTAATAGGCTCTCCCCTGTTTACGGCATTGACTACCGTAATTTCCTCATAGAGATAAATCCTCTTTCCGTCTATTCTGCGGATTTCATCCCCCGCCATCATGCCCGCTTCCTGCGCCGCGGAATTTTCCATAATCTGCTGCACAACCGGCTTCGTTGCGCCGGTAAAGGCAATCAATATTAACGCAAAGAGATATGCTGTCAGGAAATTAAAAAACGGACCCGCAAAAATCGTCGCAATCCTTGCCCAGACATTGGCTGCCTGAAAGCTGTGCTCATCCTTTTCCCCCTCTTTTGCCTCGACGCCGTCCTCACCGTCAAACATACAGGCGCCGCCGATAGGCAAAGCCCTTAATGCATACTTTGTCTCTCCTTTTTGAAAGGAGCAGATAACCGGACCCATACCGACCGAAAATTCCACAACACGGATGCCGTTTCTTTTTCCGATTAAAAAATGCCCGAACTCATGGGATATTACCACAATCCCAAAGATAATAATAAATAAGATAATTGTCATAATTGTTTTGGTCAATTCATCACCCGCTCTATAAATTCATATGTTTCCGCTTCCGCTTCTAAAATCTCCTCCACGGAAGGATTCTCTATCACTTTATGGCTGCCCATAGACTGTTCAATTAATTCCGGAATCTGTAAAAATCCGATTTTCTTTTGTATAAACAAAGAAACCGCCCGCTCGTTCGCCGCATTAAAGACCGTCGGCATACTGCCCCCCGTTTTGGCCGCCGTATAGGCAAGCTGCAAGCCCTGAAACGTATCCGTATCCGGCTTTTCAAACGTAAGCTGCCCCAACTCGAAAAAGTCCACTTTTTTCCCGGGCATCGGTCTTCTATCCGGATAAAATAACGCGTACTGAATGGGCAGTTTCATATCCGGCATACCAAGCTGCGCCATAATCCCGCCATCTGCATATTCCACCGCCGAATGAATGATGCTCTGCGGATGCACGACTACCTGAATATCCTCTAACGCCGTATCAAACAGCCATCTTGCCTCCATGACCTCCAGCCCTTTATTGACTAATGATGCGGAATCAATCGTTACTTTCTTTCCCATCGACCAGTTCGGATGTTTTAAGGCGTCCTCAATCGTCATTTTCGCAAGTTCGTCTTTCGTCTTGCCACGGAAAGGACCGCCGGAAGCCGTCAAAATGATTTTGCTGACCCGTTTTTTATTTTCCCCATTCATGGACTGGAAAATTGCGCTGTGTTCGCTGTCTACCGGTAAGATGGATACGCCGCGCTTTTCCGCAAGCGGCATAATAATATGCCCCGCCGTCACCAACGTTTCTTTATTGGCAAGCGCAATCGTCTTTTTTTGCTCAATCGCCGCAATGGTCGGACGTATGCCAATCATGCCCACGATTGCCGTCACCAGTATCTGCGCTTCCTCTAGTGTAGAAATTGCTATCAGCCCATCCATGCCGCTTACAATCTCCACGTCCATATCGGCGACTCTGCCCGCCAAATCCTTTGCGGCCTCTTCGCTCCACATAGCCGCCATGCGCGGGTGAAACTCCCTAATCTGTTTTTCCATCAACTCTACATTGGTTCCCGCCGCCATCGACACTACTTCTAAATCCGGTTGATTTCGTACAATCTCCAATGTCTGTGTGCCAATCGAGCCTGTAGACCCAAGTATCGCTATCTTTTTCATCTCTTGCGCCTTTCTCAAACTGTTATTATAACCAATCCCCAGAAAATAAGAGGTGCGGCCACAATCACACTGTCAAATCTGTCCATAATGCCGCCATGTCCTGGTATCAGCTTTCCATAATCCTTAATATCATGGTCTCTCTTAATCGCCGACGCCGCAAGGTCGCCTACCATGGAAACCAGCGCGCCAAGTGCGCCAAGCGCCATGGAACCGACCCAGCTAAGCCGCCCTACATCCGTCGAAACGGGATTGATAACAAACTGCGTATACAAACCGAATAAAACCGCCGCGCCGACAACGCCGCCAATCGCGCCCTCAACGGACTTTTTGGGGCTTAATATCGGTGTCATTTTATGTTTTCCAAACAAAACCCCGACGCAGTAAGCGCAGGTATCGCTTCCCCAGGAACATAAAAAGACAAGCCATACCAGATAAAAACCCTGGCTCCATCCCTCTCTGATAATATACAAAAATGATAACAGCACAGGCGCATAAATAAATTCAAAAAACGCCGCCATCACCTGCTCCGACCTATATGCCGGAAAGGTGAATACATACTGAAACAGAAAAGTCAACAAAGTCAGTATCGGCACAATCGCTACCATACAGTAAATAATCCCTCTGTTATAGGGCGACATACACATTGCGCCATACAGCACGGCATAGTAAATGACAATGGCGCAAAGCCCCTGCCACTCCAGAGGGTTCGCCTTAACGTCCTGCATATGCACGCCCGTTGCCTTTGTCAGTTCACTGTAAGCAATCATGGATATGACACATAACGCCGCCGCCATTACCAGACCGCCCGCCCATATAACAGCAAAAGCAAGAATCACCAATACAATGCCGCTGAGTAATCTCGTACGAAACATAATCAATCAAACCTCTCTTTATCCTTCGCTTATCATGCCATACTTTCTATCTCTCTTATTATATGCCTGAATAGCCTTTTCCAATTCTTCCTTGGAAAAATCCGGCCATGCAACTTCCGTAAAATAAAATTCCGTATAGGCTAACTGCCATAAAAGGAAATTGGAAATTCTCTGTTCATTGCATGTGCGGATTAAAAGGTCGGGTTCCGGCAGCCCTTTTGTATCTAAGGTGTCGCTCAGTAACTGTTCGGTAATATCTTCTTGCCGGAGCGTGCCGTCTTTGACCTGTCCGGCAAGCTTCTGTACGGCACGCACGATCTCGTCTCTGCCGCCGTAATTTAAGGCAATCTGAAAATGCAGCCCCGTATTATTTACCGTAGCCGCCTCCAACTGTGCGATGCGCTCTCTGATATCGTCATCCAACCCCGTCTTATCGCCGATAACACGGACGCACATGTTATTTTTTGCCGCCGTTTTCAAGCAGGTCTTCATATAGCCCCGCAAAAGCTTCATCAACGCATCCACTTCATCCTGCGGCCTGCTCCAGTTCTCCGTGGAAAACGCATAGACTGTCAGATACTGTATGCCCATCCGATAAGCTTCCTCACAGATAACCTCCACCGTTTTGGCTCCCTGCGCATGTCCATAATTTCTCGGCATTCCCTTACTTGTCGCCCATCTGCCGTTACCATCTAAAATAATTGCTACATGATTCGGTACTGTCATTTTACTCCTCGTGCCTTCCTCACACTCTACGATGTATTGCTATGCAATACTCGCGGCTGAAAATTTTTAATTTTCAGCCTGTAAAAAGGGATGTAGAGTATACTTACTCTACAATCCCCCTTATCATTTCTTATGTGATACCTATACCGTCATAATCTCTTTTGATTTTTCTTCCACTAATTTATCGACGTCTTTAATATATTTATCCGTCAGCTTCTGTAACTGCTCGCCCAACTCCTTGATTTCATCCTCTGAAACCTCTTCCTTGGCAAGCTTCTTAAAAGCGTCCATACCGTCGCGCCTCGCATTTCTAACCGCGACTTTATTCTCTTCGCCCTTTTTCTTGATATCCTTAACGAGTTCTTTTCTGCGCTCTTCGGTCAATTCCGGAAATACCAGACGGACTACGGCGCCATCGTTACTCGGCGTAATGCCAAGGTCGGATGTCATAATCGCTTTTTCGATTTCTTTAATCAGGGTCTTTTCCCATGGAGCAATCTGAATCATTCTCGGGTCGGGAACCGTAATGTTACCGACCTGCTGAATCGGTGTCGGCGTTCCGTAATAGTCCACCTTAATCCGGTCCAATACATGGGGATTGGCACGTCCGGCACGAATCGTTCCCAAATCCAGTACCAGAAAATCATATGCCTTCTTCATTTTCTCATCATATGGTTTTAACCTGTCATCCATCTTTACTATATACCTTCCTCTCCCAAGCGAAATGCTCTACCGTAGCCAGCAAGAATTTACTATGTAAATTCTTGGAACACAAGCCGCCAGGCTTGGGTTTTTTATACGACTACCTTGGTTCCGCTGAATTTCCCTTTTACCGCATTCACAATGCTGTCTTTTTCATTCAGTCCGAATACCCACATCGGCATCTTATTGTCTCTTGCCAGAATGGACGCCGTCATATCCACCACCTGAAGATTTTTTTCAATGACCTCGTCTATGGATATCTCGTCATATTTCCTAGCCGCCGGATTGGTATGCGGGTCGTCGTCATAGACGCCGTCTACCGCTTTCGCAAGTAAAATAACATCCGCGTCCACCTCAACCGCGCGCAGCACAACGCCCGTATCCGTTGAAAAATATGGATGCCCCGTACCACCTGCAAAAAAGACAACCATGTTCTTTGCAAAATATTTGTTTGCCCTGTCTTTAGAAAACAATTTCGTAAAAGAACCACACTCAAATGGAGTCAAAACACTCGTCATCATGCCCACGGAACGAAAAATCTCCGATACGTAAATACAGTTCATAATCGTTGCCAGCATACCAATCTGGTCTGCCTTCGTCCTGTCGATGTTTTCACTCGAACGTCCGCGCCAGAAATTTCCGCCTCCGATTACAATACCGACCTGAATACCGTCGTCTACAAGCTGTTTTACCTGTAAGGCAACCTCGCGTACCGTCTCTTCATGAAATCCGGTCTTTTTCTCTCCCGCTAATGCCTCTCCGCTTAATTTAAGTAGAATACGCCGCATTTTCCATACTCTCCTGTCAATATGCTATTATTAAATTTTGAGGATTATTTTGCCTTTGCTTTATCTTTCTCCTTGCTTTCTTTGCTCTTCTTGATTTCTTCAAAGAAAGATGTCGGATTGACGTCCGCATAGCACTGGGAACACATACCCTCGATAACCGCGCCGTTATTAATCTGTACGGATTTGGATTTGATATTGCCCATCACAATAGCGGATGTATCCAGTACAACCGGTCCGTGTACGTCGATATCGCCCTTTACCGCGCCTGCGATAACTGCGCTGTTTGCATAAATATTACCGATAACAACGGAACTCTGTCCAATCTTTACGCTGCCGCCGCTGTTGATTTCACCGTTGATTCTGGCTCCCTCTGCAAAAATCTCCGCTGCTTTGGAGTTACCCTGAATAGAACCTGTTACATTCAGTTTACCGAGAATGTCAATATTTCCCGTAACGCTTCCGATAAGTTCCAAAGAACCTCCCGAAGTAATATCACCTACGATAGTCATTCCTTCTGTTACAACTGCTGTTTCGTCTACTGCTGCTTTTTCCTGCATTTCCATTTTTTCTTCATTCCTTTCTTCATCCTGCTGCGGTATTTCTAATTCTTCTGATACTTCTTCCGGCATTTCCGGCGCTGCCGTTTCCGGCTCCATGATTTCCGGCGCTGCCAATACTTCCGGCTCTTGCGGCATAACCATTTCCGCTTCTTCCATCACCGGCATATCTGCCTCCATAACAGGCTCTTCTGCCACAGGCTCGTCAAATACCGGCTCCGCCTGCGCGCTTTCGTTGGAAATTGCTTCCATCTTATCAAGCATATCGCTTAAGTCATCCGATGTGGGCATTTCCATTTCCGGCTTCAGCTCCGCTTTAGGCTTTTTTACTTCTTTTGCCTTTTCTTCTGACTCAAGAAGCGCCTGCAACTGTTCATCGCTTAAGGCTTCCTGCAATTCCTCTTCCGGCATCAGTTCATTTACCGCCTGGGATAAATCATCCTTTAAATCTGAAAAAAATCCCATTCTATAATCCTCCATTCTTTAGTCATTACTGATATGTTGTATCGGTTCCGTATCTTCCGTGATAGGAACGATGACGGTATCTTCCATTGCCTGAATACGCTCAATCAGCGTTGGCAGGGCTTCTACCGTAGTATTTTTATTTGACGCGTCATGCATCAAAATAATACTTTCATGATATTGCGCAAGGTTCGACGTACAGTTACGCAGGATTGCGTCCGTACTGATATAACTGTTGGAAGCGTCTCCCGAGGATACGTTCCAGTCAAAATAAGTAATATCCTGCTCATCCAGATAGGCAATCAGTTCATGCATATCCACCCTGCTGACCGTATTGCTGCTTCCTCCCGGGAATCTGCAATATCTGCACCACACCCCGGTTGTCTCATACAAAAATTCCTGTAACTTACTCAAATCTTCGGCATAACTTTCCACCGATTCGTATATTTCATCATATTTATGGCTGTAGGAGTGCATCGCCAGCGTATGCCCCTCTTCCACGATTCTTTTGTATAACGCCTGATATTCTTCCTCTTCCTTTCCTACGACAAAGAAAGTCGCTTTCACATCATACTGCGCAAGAATATCCAGAATCCTGTTTGTATTACTGCTTGGTCCGTCATCAAACGTTAAATACACCTGACGGACGCTTCCGTCTTCCGCGGGCTGTGCGGCCGTATTATCTCCCGGCGTCTTCGCATTGTCGCGCCTGGAAATATTCACACCGTCCGCCGTATACAGGTCTGCGTCTTCTCCTCCTTCTGCATCGGCGTCTGTTTCCTCTGAATCCTCTACAGGATACATAACGGCCGTTTCCACTGCCTGTTCCCGTAACTCTTTCAGTTCTTTCTTTACAATATGAAGCTGTACTCCCAGAATAACAGATAATGCCGTGGGAATCAATATTGCCATAACGAGGACGAAGATGATTAACTTTTTTAAAAAGCGGATACGCTTCTGTCTCGCCAGCCGCTCTTCCATCTCTGCCTTGTCCATCTTCATCGGCTCCTTAGTTATTTTTCAACATTCCTTATTAATAATAACACATCTTACGAATTACGAAAAGTAATTTTATTAAAAACGTTATGAAAAAAAATGGAACTGCCACGCCGGACAGTTCCAAACCCTCTACATACAGCATTCTCCCGTATAAGGAGCAAGCTCCAAACGGATAAAATAACCTCTGTCGCTGTGACAGACCGGGCAGACCGGCGGAACCTGCGTTCCCCGGTAAATATGTCCGCATTCCATACACATCCATGCGCACTCGATATCCGATGCAAAAAGTTTGCCCTCTTCCAGCCATTCGGCGAACTTTCCGAATCTGTTTCCGTGGATTTTTTCGATTTCGGCAATCTGCCTGAAAGAATCGGCTATATGGGAAAAACCCTCCTCGTCCGCCTTTCTTGCAAAATTACGGTACACATCATCATGTTCTTCATATTCATTATGCTGCGCCATACGCAAAAGCACGGCCGCGTCTTTCGAGATATCCACCGGGTATGCGCCTTCAATCGCAATATTTTCCCCTGCCATCTCGTTTAAATATTTATAAAATACCTCCGCATGTTCTCTTTCCTGCTCGGCGGTAAACCGAAAAACCGCCTCTATCACATACAGTTTCTCTTCCCTTGCGCATCCTGCAGCAATCGTATAGCGGTTTCTCGCCTGACTTTCACCTGCAAAAGCGCGCATCAGGTTCGTTTTTGTCTCACTGCTTTTAAAATCCATCACTTTGCTCCTTTCCGGGTTTTTGGAAAAATTTCTCTTACCTATTTTCCCCGGAAATAAAGCTTTTATTCTCCAAGCAGGCCTTTGATGCCCTCTTCCTTAAATATTCTTTTATAATAGACAAGTTCCGTCTGGATCAAATCGTCAATAACCTGCATTCCCAAAAGTTCCACAGGCGCTTTATCGTCCGTTAAAAGATAATCTCCTTTTTCATATGGCATAATGCCATCCGCCGTCTTGGCAAGCATCGTCTGCAGTTCAGGGTCTTCTATCTTCTCCCTTCCGGCCTCAAAGTCGGCCATAAGCGAGGAATTTTGCGTTGCAAAAAGTTCCCTGTTGGTAGAACCCCTTACATCCACCGTATAAACATAATCAAAAACAGACGCTATGGTATCGGACAGATATTCGTTGATGTTGCCCTCCGTATCCGTGTGCATATTCATATTTACCACCATAACGCCGTTCTCGTTCAAGTGTTTTTTCACAAGCGTAAAAAATTCGACGGAAGACATCTGAAACGGAATCGTGATATCCTGATAGGCGTCCACCATAATCACATCATAGGTTTTAGGAACCGCCTCCAAAAAACTGCGTCCGTCATAAGTCGTGACCGTAACGGAATCCGGCAGTTCAAAATACCGCCCTGCCAAATTCGTAATCTTTTCGTCAATTTCCACGCCCTCTATGGATGTTGTTCCGTAATAATGGCTGCACTGCTTGGCATACGTGCCGGTTCCCATTCCCAAAATCAGAATATCACCATCTGTTTTGCCCGCCATCACGGGAGCCGCCATGGCATAATCGTAATACATGCCGGTTGCGCCGCCATCCTTTTTCATGATGGACTGGACGCCGAACAATACGTTTGTGGATAAAATAACGCTGTCATCCGTTTCCTTGACCTGTAGATAATTATAGATGGATTCCCCCTCATAGACTAAATTGCTTTCCCAGAAAGCAAAATCCGAGGACGCGCCCGATATACAGCATAACGCATACAGGATAAGCGCTGCGGCGCACTGTTTCTTCTTCCTTTTCATACTGATAAAGTAAATCAGGGCAAGCAGCATCAAAATCCCCGCAAATATTAAAAACGTAGCGGAAGTGCCTACCGCCGGAATCGTCACAAATGTCGGCACAAAAGTTCCGATGATACTGCCTATCGTATTAAACGCGCCAAGCGAGCCTACCGTCCTGCCGCTCTCATCCAGGCTGCTTACCGTATATTTTACCAAAGACGGCGTTACCGTTCCCAGCAAAAATAACGGGAACACGAAAATTACCATGCAGGCCAGAAACGCCGCACAGATTAAAAAATTATTGCTGATGGTAAAAACAAGCGCGGCCGAAATGGCAATGATAATGTATTTGCCCAATACCGGAATCGCCGCAATCCATATCGCCGCAATCACGATACGGATATAAAGTTTATCCGGATTGGGGTCTTTATCCGCGCTGCGTCCGCCCCATATATTACCAAGCGCCATGGCTATCATAATCGTTCCGATGATAATCGTCCATACAATTTGAGACGAACTGAAATATGGCGCAAGAAGTCTACTTGCGCCAAGTTCTACTGCCATAACAGACATACCCGCGAAAAATTCCGTCAGATACAAATAATATTTGTTCCGCAAAATCCCCTGACTTTCAGGTTGTGCCTGCGTTATCGTTTTATCCATTTTCCTCATTTCCTTTATGTCTGCATATTTTCGAGACAGGAAAGCAATTAGATTGTAAAATCAAATTTAGAACCGGTCGTCGCCTTTTCCTCTGCCTTTACCTTATCCCAGTCTACCGCTTTTATTTTATCCAAAAGCTCTTCTACGGAATCGGCCTCAACTCTTGTTCTCTTTGTACGTTCACCGGCCGCTTTTTCTTCCGCTTTCTTAGCCTGCGCCGCCCTTTCCTCTTTCTTGCTTTCTCTCGTTCTTTCTACAAATTCTCTCTGTCTTTCCCCTGCCTTTTCCAATTCGGCAAAATAGGAAACCTGACCATCCTTGCCAATGGAGATGCCCATATGCGTTACATCATTTTTCTTATCTCCAAGCTGGCTTTCCATATCCTTAAGCTGTCCTACCGCGTCTTCCAGAATACCCGTATACTTCGCTTTCGCATCCTCATCCGCAGCCATTTCTTCCAATGTCTCCGGGTCAATCAATACGCTGTATTCCTTGGTTCCCCTGGACAGATAGGAAGCAGCTTCTTCGTCGCTCTCATAATCGGCAACGATAAAATCCATATTTTTATAATTCTTCTTTAATTCCTCCAACAGTTTCTTTGCCGCTTTACTCAACTGCACGTTGGATTCTTTCTTCTGTGTCTTATCGGTTTTGTCTGTGTCTTTCGTTTTTTTGGCCGTATTACTCTTTACCGTGTTGTTGTAATAGTTCTGATACGCGCCGTATCCCTCTACCTTGCTCATTGTTCGTCCTCCTTTGACTCTTTGCGAAATCCGTTTCTTTTTACCGGTATTTA
This sequence comes from Bacillus sp. (in: firmicutes), assembly GCA_023666125.1. GTDB lineage: Bacteria > Bacillota > Clostridia > Lachnospirales > Lachnospiraceae > UBA3282. The sequence goes on from JAMPCN010000019.1 coordinate 26,297, forward strand.
TAAAATACCTTATAGGCTATATCGGACGAATGAGCGTTTTTCTATAGTCTCTTAACGCATTTTTTCCTGTTTTTTCCGATTTTTCTCACGGTACATAAAAGCGTCCGCCTCTTTGACCAATTCGTCGATTGTCGTCATATTGGTATCGCCTTCGGTATACGCCGTGCCAATGCTGGCGGATATATAGCGCAGATGTTCATCCGCTTTGTAAACTTTCTCCAGGCTCTCTTCCAGCCATTTACGTTTCTTCTCCACTTCCTCCGGCACATGTTCGCCCAGTTCGATAATTAAAAATTCATCGCCGCCGGCCCTCGTGATAACGTCATCCGGCATACATTCCTTTAACATATCCGCAGTAACGGTCAACGCCCTGTCGCCCTCGCTGTGTCCAAACTCATCATTAATGCTTTTAAAGTTATCCAAATCAATATAATAGATGGTAAACGGCTGACCCGCTTTTTCTTCTACGAACTGATACACATAACGCCTGTTATACAATCCCGTCAAAGCGTCGGTATTGGCATTGTTTAAAAGCATACGCTCATAGAGCCGTTCCTGCGTCACATCGACGGCCACGCCTACGGTTCCCATAACGGAACCGTCCAAATCGAACAACGGCGATTTATAGGTTGTCAGCTCCCGCATACTGTCGCCGATTTTAACGTTCTCCGCAAATACGCAGGTCTCACGTTTATCCATGACCTCATATTCAGATTCCATACAGATAAATTCCCCTTTGGCATATTCCTCAGGGTCAAGGTCCCAGATATAGAAATGCCCGCGTCCTTCTATCTGCGCCATCGTCTTATTGACAGCTTTACAGAAGCTTTCATTGACCTTTTTATGTACGCCGTCCTTATCCTTATACCAGACAAGATGCGGAATGCTGTTAATCGTGGATTCCAGATAATTTCTGGTCTGCCAGAAATCCTTGTCCTCCTTATATGCCTGCTGCCAGCGTAAAATACGGAAGCCCGCCTCGTCCTCCGACATATCGGCGTTCCAAATATCCCAAATGTCCGTAAAAGCATCCGTCAGTAACGGCATCTGTCCGTTATCCGCAAGCACAATAAGCTGCGCTTCCTTCTTCTTGGAGCCGCAAAGCATATCCAGCGCATCTTTTACATCCATCCCCTTAAGATTCGCCAGAATCACATCCGCCTTGGCGGACAGCGAAGCATCCGGCTTATCGCTTTTTACAAATTCATGCGTAAAATGCGCAAGCGGCTGCACCTTCTGAATCACCTCAAATACGGCGTTTTGTACTCCTGTCAAATAAAAGTGAACGTGGCAATGATACATTCTCTGTTTCCCCTCTTTCCCGTTATAGAAGAAAGTCAGGCTTTGCAGCCTGACTTTGCAAGAACCATTTTATCTTACCCGTGATGATTACGATTTTACATTCCCATCTGTTTTGCAACTTCCTCTGCGAAGTTTTCTTCTTTCTTTTCAAGTCCTTCGCCGGTCTCAAAACGGACAAAAGATTTGATGGAAAGGTTTGCATTATTTTCCTTTGCAACCTGTTCGATGTATTTCGCTACGGGCTGTTTTCCGTCTTCCGCCTTTACGTATACCTGCTCTAACAGGCACACTTCTTTTAATTCCTTATTCAGACGTCCGTTTACGGCTCCCTCGATTACCTTATCAGGCTTTCCTGCCATCTTAGGGTCATTTTTAATCTGCTCCGCAATAATGGACTTCTCATGCTCCTTATATTCCTCGGATACATCCGCGGTAGAAACATATTTAGGCGCCAATGCCGCTACCTGCATTGCGATATTCGTCAACGCCTCTTTTACGGCGTCATTTACGACATCCGTAGCCGCCTCGACGATAACGCCGATTCTGCCGCCGCCATGCACATAAGTAACCGCACATCCCTCTGTAGCAACCACTTTCTGAAATCTTCTGATATTCAAATTCTCACCGATAACGGCAATCTTATCTACCAATGCGTCTTTTACCGTCTTGGAAGCATCCAGATGCCATTTTTCCGCAAGAAAATCGTCCAGGTTCGCAGCATCCGAGCTAACCGCCTGTGTGGCAACCGCTTCTACATATGCCTGGAAGTCTTCATTCTTTGCCACAAAGTCTGTTTCGGAGTTTACCTCTACAACCGCCGCTGTTTTATCATCTTTTACGGCCACACGGCAAAGACCTTCCGCTGCAATTCTGCCTGCTTTCTTCTCCGCTTTTGCCTGACCGTTCTTTCTTAAATATTCAACCGCCGCATCCATATCGCCATTGGTTTCCCCAAGGGCTTTCTTACAATCCATCATGCCTGCACCGGTCATTTCTCTTAATTCTTTTACCATTGCTGCTGTGATAGCCATCTATATTTCCTCCTACTCTTATATTCTCCCGCGCTTACTCTGCCTGTGCTATCTCTTCGATATCTTCCGCTGTCTCTTCAGCTTCCTCAGCCGCTTCCTGCTGCTCTTCCACATAAGCTTCCTCACCCTGATTTGCCTCGATAACGGCATCCGCCATCTTGGAAACAATCAGTTTTACCGCTCTGATAGCATCATCATTACCGGGAATGATATAATCGAGTTCTTCCGGATCGCAGTTTGTATCGCCGATGCCGATTAACGTAATGCCTAATGTATGCGCTTCCTGTACGCAGATTCTTTCCTTTTTAGGGTCTACCACGAAAATGCAGTCGGGAATTCTTGTCATTTCCTTGATGCCGCCTAAGTTTCTCTCTAATTTATCCCATTCTTTTTTCAGTTTAATAACTTCCTTTTTGGGAAGCACATCAAATGTGCCGTCTTCCGACATTGTTTCAATCGCTTTTAATCTTTCCACTCTGGAACGGATGGTCTTAAAGTTTGTCAGCATACCGCCTAACCATCTTTCATTTACATAATACATACCGCAGCGTTCCGCCTCTGACTTTACAGCGTCCTGCGCCTGCTTTTTCGTACCGACAAAAAGAATCGTACCGCCCTGGGAAGCCACGTCGAATACCGCTTTGTATGCCTCATCTACTTTACCTACGGATTTCTGCAGGTCAATGATATGAATGCCGTTTCTCTCGGTAAAGATATACGGAGCCATCTTAGGGTTCCATCTTCTTGTCTGATGTCCGAAATGGACACCTGCTTCTAATAACTGTTTCATTGAAATAACGCTCATGTTTCTTTCCTCCATTTAGTTGTTTTCTTCCATATGCCGTATCCGGTAAGCACCTGCTCGTCTGCTAACTCCGTACCCGAAGCACCGGCAGACAATGGGCATATGTGTTTTTTGCGTTTTATCATGAATGCACGGCCATGCCGCACACTTTGACACTATAACATAAAATTTTCATTGTTGCAAGCTTTTTTCCTTTTATTCCGCCCCCGTGATAATCCTCGCCATCTGCTCGTCGCTGGCGTCCGCAGGAATCGTATAGGTTCCCGGCCTGATTTTCTTATCATAGCCGTTCTCACATAAAAATGTATCGAAATTCTCCGGTGAGGAAATGGCTCCGATATCTGCCAGTTTCCTGCTGGCCGCATAGGAACCGTCGCCGCTTCCTATCGTAACCACCATATCCGCGTCCGTCTGTGTCCGGTTTGTGTTATCTGTAACCGCAGCCGCTGCATCCTGCCCCTCATCCGATTCCGTCTGCGCCTGCCGGTCGCTTTCGGTATTGGAGGCTGCCTGTGTCCGCTGTTCGCTTGCGGTGTTTGAAACCGCCTGTGTCTGCTGCCCGTCTCCCGCGCCTACATCTGCCTGCGGCTGTTCCTGCCGATTAACTGCGGTATTCGCATCCGCCTGCGGCTGCCGGCTGTCTCCATCACTTACGGCTGCCGATGTCTGCTGTTTGGTATCTTCATCTGCCGCTGTATCACCATCTTGCGCGGCGTTTTCGCCGGTGGCGTCCTCTGCATCAGCATCTTCCTTTTTGGCCGCGTTCTCCGACAAAACCGTGTCTTCTATCATGCCAAGCTGTTTGGCCCGTCTAATGACTTCCGCATCCGTCATCGTCCGGCTGCGCGGCGTCACAACCGCCATAATAATGGCCGTTACGATGATGCCAAGGCCAAGGCCCCGTAAATAGTATTTCAATTCCATAACTCACCTGCCATTTATTACTCTTTTGCCTACATGCTTTCAAACAAATCAATGACTAATTTTACTTCGCCAAGACCCAAGCCCAGCTCCTTTGCTATCGCCATGTTCGACTTGCCCGCCTTATGCAGCTCCAGTATTCTTTCGTTGCTGTTTCTGCCCTTGTCTTTTCCGTTGGCGAACTGAATATTGACCGACTTTGTTTCCGACTGTCTCTTAGCCGGTCTGCGCCGCGGCTGCTGTACCTGTGCCGGTTTTGCCTGCTGTGGCTGCGGCTGTATCGGCTGTGGACGCGCAGGCTGTACATATTCCTGCATATAATCGTCTTGTGGTATATAGTCATCTTCCGCTATATCATCATCCTCCGGCATCCCGCCCGCGACATAGTCGCCGTCTACGTCATGGATAATCTCCACTCTCGGCGGAGTGATAGGCATAAACATATCTTCCTCTTCCGGCTCTTCGGCCTCGTATATATCCTCTTCGTCTTCGTACGCTAACGCCAGCTCTTCTCTCATGGTCGTATAATACGGCGTTTCTTCTGTCTCCGGCAATACCGGCGCTTCTTCCGCCGTCTCATAAACCGGCGTCTTCTCTTGATACATAACCGCCGCGTTTTGTCTGATAGTCTTATTAAAATCCTTGATTTCCAATACGGCTTCCATGACGTTTCGGGCGGTTTCGTCCGCATCTTTTACCGTCATTTCCACTTCCTCAACGGCTCTTTGCACCTCTTCGGCCGTTATCTGCGCATCCCGCACCGTCTGCTTTACTTCCTGCGCGGTTCCTGCCGCGTCGGAAATGGTTTCTTTCAGATTATCATGTTTATCGTTCAGCATATCATATAAGAAAAGAACTTCTTTATGATTCTTATTGATTTCCTCCAAGACGGTGTCGGAATATTCATTGACCGCCATAATCTTTTCGTTGGTGACTCTTTCCATCGAACGTTCCGTTTTTTCAATCGCATACGTAACGGACTCATCTATAATATCGAAGATATGCTCTTTTGCACTGTCCACTTCCCTGTCAACCAGTTTCCTGACCTCATCTTCACTGATAAGACGAAATTCCTCGTCCATATCATTTTTCTTGGCCGGCAGAAGATAGCCTAATGCAAGAATTATAACACCCGCTATGATTATAATAATACCAGTAATACTCATTTCATCCTCCGTTGTATGCCTGCACTGTTATAGCGATATATCAAAATTGCTGATTCCTTTTAAGATAACCTTTCCGTCAGCTTCTTTTTCCTTTTTATTTTTTCCTCTCCGGCCGCCGTCTCCGCTATATTCGTTACTGCCCTTTTCCTTGGCGTCGAACTTCTTATTCTGATATTCCGGCTGTTCTCCGCGGTTTACCTTTGCCAACTGGTTTTCCACATGTTTTGCAAACTGCATACCAACATTGGACTGCTCCACCATGCCCTTTGTGTCTTCACTGTGTTTATACGCCGTAAAGTCCTGCGCTCTGGTAATCTGGCCCTGTAATTCAATCTGTCCTATTGCCATTGATATGCCCCCTTTCCCATCTGCGGATTTGCCGCAGCAAAACTAAATACCGGTTAATTTAACGTCTCCGCGTGATTTGACAAATCTGCAATACTGCGATTCTTTCTGCACCACCATGGAAACGTCTCCAATGCAGATTTTCGTTCCCGGGTATACTGTGTCTCTTACAATGACGCACGCGCCGTCCTTGCCTTTCATCTGCGCTTGAAGCGCTTCTATCTCGTCTATATAACCGCTGACAAGACCCGCTTTCTGCTGATTGGAAGAAGCCAGCGTCTGCACATATTTAAGCTGCTCCGGCGACAGTTTTGCGCCCTTTGCCATCTTCTGTTTGGTAGAAACCAAAATCTGCTGTATCTGCTGTATGGATTTGTTTTCCTCTTCCACTTTCTGCATTAATTCCTGCAATCTTACTGCCAGATTCGGGTCGGAACCTACCTCTACGACCGTATCGGCTCCCATGGCCGAACCAAGCGTCTTGACGTTGACGCAGTTTACCGCGCTGACCCTGCCTCCCGTAATGAAGCCTTTGCGCCCGTCTACATTGATTTCCGTACCCGCCATAATATTGCTGTGCAGGATGGACTCGGACATAACATAACCGTCGGCCTGCGCGTTGACGCTCTGTAAAAATTTAGCCACGATATTGCCTTTGGCCTTTAAGCTGCCTCTGCCCATACCGTTCATGCCGCGGGCGATAATAATATTTTCTCCCGCTTCCAAAACGGCGCCTTCCACAACGCCTTTTACCTCTATATTGCCCTTGGCCTTTACTTCAAAATTCGTACAGACATTGCCGTTGACCTGCACATTGCCGTCATAGTCTATGTTTCCGGTCGCATTATCGACATTTTCAACAATCAGCACATCCGAAACGAAAACGCTTCCCTCTACGAGTTCCACATGGCCGTCCACCATGGATGTCAATGTTGTATTATCTTCCGAAATCTCAATATTATTACCATACTTTAAAACGGCCTTTTTCACGTCACGCGGCTTGATGCGCGCGCCAAGGATATTCGTGCCGGGTTCGCCCGGATCTTCCGGAATCAGTTTAGCCAGTACCGCTCCCTTATCGCAGTGCTGTACGACGTTTAACTGGAAAAAGTCCACGCTTCCGTCTTCCTTCACCGCGGGTTTTGCTTTTTTATCGGTATTAAAATAATATTCAATGCGGGCGTCGCTGCCATGTACAGGCTCCGTTCCCTTTGCCACGAGAATATCTTTACAATACTCCCTTTTCTTTGCAAAAAGCATCTTAATTTCGTCCGTTAAAATACCGTGGCGGATGCCTCTTACTTCCAAATCATTCATAAATTCCTCTTCCGTCATTTCCTCGCCGCCAACGGACGGTGCATAAAATCTGGCGTATGCCTCCATATTGTCAGGCGTTATCGTAAATTTATAACATTCCCGCTCCATCAGTGTCGTACGTTTTTCCAATAAAACAATGACCGCCTTCTCCGCAGAGACTTCCACGGCCTTATATAACGCATTTTTATCATATACAATGTCTTTCATTGCCAAATACTCTACTACGTCGTTTACCATCACCGGTTCGCCGCCATCTGTCGGCGGAATCAGCTTCAGGCTTGTTTTTTCCTCTTCATGGATTAATCTGAAATATCCGTTCATCTTTACCTCGTTCATTCAGGGTTCTGCCATGCGGCAGTTACTGTCTCTCTGTTAAAATGCCCATATAATTTCCCAGTTTACTCTTCATCTTCTGTAACGCCCTCGTATGAAGCTGTGAAATTCTGGACTCTGACACTTCCAAAACACTGCTGATTTCTTTTAATGTCAAATCCTCATAATAATATAATACAATGACTTTCCGCTCTTTCTCCGTCAAAAGTTCCAGCGCTTCGGCAAGAATCCGTTTCAATTCGTCTCTTTCGATAACTTCTTCCGGCCCGTCAAACTGCGCGTTACGGTTATAGCTGTTATCGGTCGGGATTTCGCTCCCCTGCTCCAAAAATTCATTCAAAGAAATAACATTCGTCACTTTCATCTGTGACTGCCAGTCAATATATTCGTTATTGGTGATGCCAAGGCTTTCGGCGATTTCCTCATCAGTCGCGCTTCTGCCGTATTTCGCCTCAATCTCCTTAATCGCCGCATCAATTCTTTTCTGTTTCTGCCTGATTGTTCTGGGAATCCAGTCCATTTTCCGTATCTGGTCTAAAATCGCGCCGCGGATACGCAGACTGGCATACGTTTCAAACTTGACGTCTTTCATGGCATCAAATTTGTCAATAGCGTCAATCAAGCCAAAGATACCATAACTTACCAAGTCCTCATATTCCACATTATACCCCAGATACATGCTAAGACGCCCTGCGACCATCTTGACAAGCGGGGCGTATTCCAATATGATTTTTTCTCTCACTTCGGGCGACTTTGTTTTTTCATATTCATCCCAAAGTTTTTTCTTACCTGCCTCGTCCATGCCGTTTCCCCATCACATCAAACTTTATTTTAGAAAATCAATTCCTCTTCATCGTTATCCGCTAGCCGTCCAACCTGCACTGACTCGCCCTCTTCTTCTTCCTGCTGCGCCTCGTCCGTTATGTCAACGCTTTCCGCCGTTCCGTCAGGCGCTTTCGCATAAACCTCTCCGGCTTCTTTTAACCTTTCTTCCACCTGCGCCTCAAAACGGTCCAGCATCCATTTCAACAGCTCTCCCACAATATAAAACGCAAGCAGAACGCACAGTAAAATAACCAGCATATCTTTGGATTTATAATGCATTACATACATGGTAATACTGGAGGCAGCCCCCGCAAGAAGCATGACAAAAGGAGGAATCAGCTTTCTTTTCTTCGCTCTGATTTCTGCCTTTTTCTGCTCTATTTCACGTTCTTTTTCTTTTTCTCTCTCCAGTTCCGCAAAATCCGTAATAAACGTTTGTTGTTGTTCTTCTTTCTCCAATGTTATTACCTTCCACCCATACCAAATAGTATACTCAAATCGTTTTTTCCGGTTTTCCTACCGCACGAATCACATAATCACCGGTCTCCGGATAAAAAATAACGGTTCTTCCATAGTTTTTCCCCGTATCCTCCGCGAGAATCGGTATCTTTAATTCGGCAAGTTTTTTCTTGGACGCCTCCACGTTTCTCTCGCCTACACGGATAGTTTCCGAATTGCCTCCGCCAAAAGAGAACATCTGGGCGCCGCCTGCAATTTTCGCTACAAGCCTTGTTCTGTTTGCGCCCTTTGCCACTACTCTCTTTACCAGTTCCTCTATACCTGTATCAGCAAATTTCGGAATATTACTGTTATTTCTGATTGTCGTACTATCCGGCAGCATAACATGCGCCAATCCCCCGATTTTCGTCACCGGGTCTCTTATTGCAATTCCTACGCATGAACCTAGTCCCAATGTAGTAATGCCATCAGGACTAACACATACATTCAAATCGGCCATACCGACCTTTATCACCTGAGCCATGTTCCTGAATCTCCCACCTTCACTATTACTATTTTCATACCGCCATACCTAATGCGGCTAATATTTTGCTATAAGATTCCAAATCCGGAATCAAAATAAAATACCCGTCAATAGCAACTTCGTCAAAGAACTGCGTCTGAATCAACAGCATTCTGTCGCCTACTGCGCCAAACTGAATCGCCGGCACGCTCATAATCGCTCCCGCCATATCTACCGTCATATCCGGTATAGTCGGGAATATTTTTAAATTGGTAATCATAGAAAGGGAATTTAAATACGCACCCGTAATAATGTTACCGACTTCTTTTAAGGCGGACAGTTCCATTTCGGAAAAATCATCCCCCTCCGGCTGCATTCCCATCAGTTTGGATACAAGGAATCTTGATGACTCCTTTTCCAAAAGGAACATAATGCTGCCGGTAATATCACCCTCTACGCCGAGATAGATGCCGGCCATAATCTGCTCCTCGCCTCCCATGGCTTCCCCTATCTCTTTAAATTCCAGCAGGCCGACTTTCGGCACCGACATATCCACTTTACATTGCAGCATTTCGGCTAACGCCGTCGTCGCATTGCCCGCTCCAATATTGCCCAGTTCCCTTAAAACGTCAAAATACTCCTGAGACATTTCATCAAAATTCAATTCGCCCACGCGTCAACCTCCTAAGAATTCTCCGGCATAACCAGATTCAAATCGAGAAGCGAAATCAAACCGCCCTCGCATTTCCCGATACCGGAAATAAAATTGTCTTTTTCGTCTTTAGAATCATATGCCACTTTTTCTATCTGTTCTGCATCCAAAGTGACTACTTCCTTTACTTCATCTACAATAATGCCAATCATACCCTGCTGTTCCATCTTAATGACAATGATTCTGCTGGCCTTGGTAACGATATCTTCTTCCAAGCCCATTTTCAGACGGATGCTCATAACGGGAAGCACCTCGCCGCGCAGATTAATGACTCCCTTTAAATAGGGCGCAACCTTGGGTACTCTCGTAATCTTCTGCATCCTCAAAATATTGTCGATATATTTGATATCAATTCCATATTGTTCATCACCCAGACGAATCACGATAAACT
>JAMPCN010000001.1:0-8065 GCA_023666125.1 Bacillus sp. (in: firmicutes)
ACAATCGGGCATATGCACTATCTGAAACTGCATCATTTGGTAGACGATAAGATTCATGCGCGTTCGACAGGCCCTTACGCACTGGTAACGCAGCAGCCGTTGGGCGGTAAAGCGCAGTTCGGCGGACAGCGTTTCGGTGAAATGGAGGTTTGGGCGCTTGAGGCATATGGCGCCGCTTATACGCTGCAGGAAATTTTGACCGTAAAATCTGATGATGTTGTCGGACGTGTCAAGACTTATGAAGCAATTATTAAAGGTGACAATATACCGGAGCCGGGCATTCCGGAATCTTTCAAGGTTCTCTTAAAGGAATTGCAGTCGCTTGGTTTGGATGTCAGGGTACTTCGTGAAGACCAGACGGAAGTGGAAATAATGGAATCCGTTGATTATAGTGAGACGGATTACCGTTACGAGATGGAGGGTGATTCCAGGGATTATGATTATGATAAAGAATCCCTCGGTTCTCTGGGCTATCAGAAGCAGGAGTTTGATGAAGAAAGCGGAGAACTTATCAGCAGTGAAGAAGAATCGGACTTTATTGAGGACGATATGGAATTAGATGCTGATTTTGAAGAATCTTTTGACGAATAAGCGGAAAGAAAGGCGTGGGTATTAATATGGCGGAAATAAGACAGGAAGCATATCAACCTATGACATTTGATGCAATCAGAATTGGTCTTGCATCTCCTGATAAAATCAGAGAGTGGTCCAGAGGTGAGGTATTAAAACCGGAAACGATTAACTACAGAACATTGAAGCCGGAAAAAGACGGGCTTTACTGTGAGAAAATTTTCGGACCTAGCAAAGACTGGGAATGTCATTGCGGTAAATATAAGAAAATCAGATATAAAGGCGTTGTCTGCGACAGATGCGGCGTTGAGGTAACGAAAGCAAGCGTGCGTAGAGAGCGTATGGGGCATATCGCGCTGGCTGCGCCGGTGTCCCACATCTGGTATTTTAAGGGAATCCCGAGCAGGATGGGACTTATTTTGGATTTGTCTCCCAGAGTGCTTGAAAAAGTATTGTATTTTGCGGCTTATATCGTGCTGGATGCAGGAGAGAGCGATTTGGAATATAAACAGGTTCTGTCCGAGAAAGAATATCAGGACGCAAGGGAAACCTGGGGTTCCAAATTCCGTGTCGGCATGGGAGCGGAAGCTATCAAAGAACTGCTGGAAGCGATTGATTTGGAGACGGAAGCAGCGGAATTGAAAGAGGAATTAAAGGATTCCAGCGGACAAAAGAGCGCCCGCATTATTAAGCGACTGGAAGTGGTAGAAGCATTCAGGGAATCAGGCAATAAGCCCGAATGGATGATTATGGATGCGATTCCGGTTATTCCGCCGGATTTACGTCCTATGGTGCAGCTGGACGGCGGACGTTTTGCGACCTCCGATTTGAATGATTTATACAGAAGAATTATCAATAGAAATAACCGTTTGAAGAGATTATTGGAACTTGGCGCGCCTGATATCATTGTACGCAATGAGAAAAGAATGTTACAGGAAGCGGTGGACGCTTTAATTGATAACGGCAGAAGAGGCCGTCCGGTAACAGGCCCCGGTAACCGTGCGCTTAAGTCCTTATCCGATATGTTAAAGGGTAAGTCAGGGCGTTTCCGTCAGAACCTGCTCGGTAAACGTGTCGATTATTCAGGACGTTCCGTTATCGTTGTCGGTCCGGAATTAAAGATTTATCAGTGCGGTCTGCCGAAAGAAATGGCGATAGAACTGTTTAAACCATTTGTTATGAAAGAACTGGTTGCCAGAGGCATTTCACAGAATATTAAAAATGCCAAGAAACTGGTAGAAAGACTTGATACACAGGTATGGGATGTGCTGGAGGAAGTTATCAGGGAGCATCCGGTTATGCTGAACCGTGCGCCTACATTGCACAGACTTGGTATTCAGGCTTTTGAGCCGATTCTGGTCGAGGGTAAAGCGATTAAGCTGCATCCGCTTGTATGTACTGCATTCAACGCCGACTTTGACGGTGACCAGATGGCGGTGCATCTGCCGCTGTCCGTAGAGGCGCAGGCGGAATGCCGGTTTTTGCTCTTATCGCCCAACAACCTGTTAAAACCGTCGGATGGCGGTCCGGTTGCGGTTCCTTCTCAGGATATGGTGTTAGGTATTTATTACCTGACACAGGAAAGAGAGGGTGTAGTCGGAGAAGGCAAATTTTATAAAAATATTAACGAAGCAATCCTTGCTTACGAAAACGGCGAATGTACGCTGCACAGCAGAATCCATGTCAGAGTGCAGAAAGAAAACGCTGACGGGGAAATGATTTCCGGCATTGAGGAATCCACGTTAGGGCGGTTTCTTTTCAATGAAATTCTACCACAGGATTTGGGCTATGTGGATAGAAGCAAGCCGGAGAATTTCTTAAAGCTGGAAGTGGATTTCCATGTAGGAAAGAAGCAGTTAAAACAGATTTTGGAGAAAGTCATCAATATCCATGGCGCGGTAAGGACTGCGGAAGTGCTGGATTTGATTAAGTCAACAGGATATCATTATTCCACCAAGGCGGCAATGACGGTATCTATTTCCGATATGACAGTGCCTTCCAAGAAGCAGGAAATGCTGGAAGAGGCACAGGTGACGGTTGATAAGATTTCCCAGAACTTCAGACGCGGCCTGATTACGGAGGAAGAGCGGTATCGTGCAGTCGTTGAAACCTGGAATGAGACGGATAAGGAACTGACGGAAGTATTGCTGGCAGGACTGGATAAATATAACAATATTTATATGATGGCCGATTCCGGAGCCCGTGGTTCCAATCAGCAGATTAAACAGCTTGCAGGTATGCGTGGATTGATGGCGGATACGACCGGTAGAACGATTGAGCTGCCGATTAAGTCTAATTTCCGTGAAGGACTTGACGTTCTGGAATATTTTATGTCCGCACACGGTGCGCGTAAAGGTTTATCCGATACTGCGCTTCGTACGGCTGACTCAGGATATCTGACAAGACGTATGGTCGATGTATCCCAGGAACTGATTATCCGTGAGATAGACTGCAGCGAGGGTCGCGAGGATATTCCCGGTATGTATGTCAAGGCGTTCATGGACGGCAAAGAGACTATCGAGGGATTAAAAGACAGAATTACAGGAAGATTCGCCTGTGAGGAAATAAAAGATAAAGACGGTAATGTGATTGTAAAACGCAATCATATGATTACGCCAAGCCGTGCCGCTAAAATTTTGAGCGTAGGCGTAAATGAAAAAGGTGAGCCGGTGGAAGAGGTTAAAATCCGTACGATTTTGACTTGTCGTTCCCATAGCGGCATCTGTGCAAAATGTTACGGCGCGAATATGGCAACCGGTGAGGCGGTCCAGGTAGGTGAGGCAGTCGGTATTATAGCGGCGCAGTCTATCGGTGAACCCGGTACGCAGCTTACCATGCGTACATTCCATACGGGCGGTGTTGCCGGTGACGATATTACACAGGGTCTTCCCCGTGTCGAGGAACTTTTTGAGGCGCGTAAACCGAAAGGACTTGCAATTATTGCTGAATTCAGCGGCATTGCTACGATTAAGGATACCAAGAAGAAACGTGAAGTCGTTATCACCAACGATGAAACAGGAGAGTCCAAAACTTATCTGATTCCTTACGGCTCCAGAATCAAGATTATGGATGGAGCGGCGCTGGAAGCGGGCGACGAACTGACAGAGGGAAGCGTAAATCCGCATGACCTGTTAAAAATTAAAGGAATCCGTGCGGTACAGGATTATATGCTGCGTGAAGTACAGAGAGTATACCGTTTGCAGGGCGTTGATATTGCCGATAAGCATATCGAAGTCATCGTACGCCAGATGCTTAAGAAAGTGCGGATTGAAAGCAGCGGTGATACGGAATACCTTCCGGGTACATTGGTTGACGTACTGGAATATGAAGATATAAACGAAGCGTTGGTGAAAGAAGGAAAAGAGCCTGCCGACGGCAAGCAGATTATGCTTGGTATTACGAAGGCAGCGTTAGCAACCAATTCTTTCCTGTCGGCAGCTTCTTTCCAGGAGACAACGAAGGTATTGACAGAAGCGGCCATCAAAGGTAAAATCGACCCGCTTATCGGTCTGAAAGAAAATGTTATTATCGGTAAATTAATTCCTGCCGGAACCGGCATGAAGAGATACCGCAATACAAGGCTGAGTACAGATGAGAATTTGCTTGCGCGCCTGGCTTCGGAAGACGAGTTAAATATTGATGACGGTTCTTCGGAGGATGAAGAGATTACAGTATCCGAAGAGGCGGTGGATACTTTATTATCGGAAGAGGAAGTTATGGACGAGGAAATGCATGGGGATGCAGAAAGTGAAGTAACAAAAGAAGCAGTAGGAGCAGTGGAATCATAACATTATTATTTTATTTATCTGCTTTTATGGGAAATGGAAAACGACAGTTCGGCCATTGTGCCGGACTGGCGGTTTTCACATTAGCGGCAGACAATAAAGGATGAGGGGGCTATATGGAATACAAAGAGGAAGTATTTAAAAAAAGCACGAACCGTAAAACGATGTTAATATGGCTGACTTTATGTATTATTCTCACGGCAGTGTACGCTGTTCAGATATTCAGAGGACTCTGCTCAGTGGGATATTTTGCGCTTTTTGCAGCTTTTTGCTGGCTGCCTTTCTTGATTGGCTTTATCCTTTTAAAGATAAAGGGAATGGAGAATGACATTTATAAGCATGCAGTTGCTATCGGTTTTGGAATCTTCTACATATTTTTAATGATGACGACCGAATCCAATATTACGTTTGTCTGTATACTGCCGCTTGTCGGAGTGATGATTTTATACAAAGACAGGAATTATATTATACGATGCGGTATCTGCAATAATATTATCTTATATATTTCTATTGTAAAACATTATATGTCGGGAATGAATACGCCGACCGATATTGTATGTTATGAAGTACAGGTTATCAGTATGTTGATATGCTATGCAAGCTATATTCTTGCAATCAGCCAGATGAACCAGTCAGACGATATTCTGATAGGCTCCGTGGAAAATAATATGCAAAGGGTCGTTACGACTGTAGACCAGGTGAAAAAGGCAAGCAATGCGGTAGTGGACGGCGTTAATGTTGTCAGGGATTTGGCCGATGAAAACCGGGATGGCGCGCATTTGGTCGTTCACAATATGGAGGAATTATCGGAGAAAAACAATATTTTATATGAAAAGACAATGTCTTCCATGGATATGACCTCCAGTATTAATACACAGGTACAGAATGTGTCGGGATTGATTGAGGAAATGGTGCATTTAATCGAGGAATCCGTTACACATGCCAATGTGAGTTCCAAGGAACTTTCCAGCGTAGTGGAATCTACCAATGTCATGGCAAAGCTTTCTTCCGAGGTGGAGAAAGTCCTCATTGATTTTAAAGATGAATTTGTTATGGTAAAAGAAGAAACAGGCACGATTGACGGTATTACATCCCAGACGAACCTGCTCGCGCTCAATGCCTCTATCGAGGCGGCCAGAGCCGGAGAAGCCGGAAAAGGTTTTGCCGTCGTGGCGGAAGAAATCCGCAGCCTGAGCATGGGAACGCAAAGTTCCTCCAGCCGTATCAGGGATGCTTTGGAGCGTCTGGAAGAAACGGCGGATAAAGTTACGCAGTCCATTACGGAAACATTGAACCTGATTACGATTATTACGGAAAAAGTAGAGCAGGTCAACCAGAGCGTTCTGGATATTACCACCGATTCATCGCAGTTAGGCAATAATATACAGATTGTTGATTCCGCCGTAAAAGACGTTAAAAATTCCAATCAGAGCATGGTGGATAACATGCAGCAGATTTGCGATGTCATGGAAGTCATGACACAGAGTATTGAGAATGCGGATATGACGACAAAGTCAATGCTTGGCAAATACGAGGAGACTTCTACGAATGTAGAGAATATCGGAAGCGTTGTCGGAGATTTGCTGGAAAAACTTGGCGAAGGCGGTTTCATGGGCATGAAAGACGTAAGAGCGGGCATGAAACTTTCCATTTTCACCAGGGGAGTCGGCAACACGGAAACGGAATACAAAGGCGAAGTGTTGGAACAGGAGGACAGCAGCGTGATTATATCGTTAAAATCACCCGATGCCTCTCCCGTACAGTTGGAAACCGGCGTGAAAAACTACCATATGCAGATTGTGGTGGACAATGTGCTTTATAATTGGAAAGATATTAAGATTTCCAACGTGCAGGGCAGGGGAGATAATTGCTATATCGTTACGGTAAACAGCAATCCCTCCGTAGTCAACCGCAGAAAATTCGACAGAATGGACCTTGATAACGCATGTACGATAAAGATAAAGGACACCGGGGAAAGTTACCGCGGCAGAATGATTAATATCAGCGCAGGCGGTTTTGCATGCAATATTGTTTCCGGAGATGTCGGAGATATTAAGGGTAAACAGGTGGAACTTACGATTGAAGATTTTGCATTGCCGGATGAAAGTGTGCTGGAAGGTTCCGTTATCCGTACAAACCGTAATGATACCGGAGCCGTTATGGTAGGCTGTCGGATGTTGGAAGATAATACGGTGATTAAGAACTATATTAAAAAGAATGAAAAAGGCGGACGGACAGTTCCGAAGAAATAAGCAATAAAGCAATAAAGCAATAAAAAAATAAAAAAATGTATTGACAACGCATTTGCGGGCAAGTATACTATTTTAGTGTGTACGCAAATGCGTTTTTTTTGTATGCAAAAAGCTTTTGCCGGCACAGATAATAGAAAAAGATACAGGAGGTGAAAAAGAATGCCAACATTTAACCAGTTAGTCAGAAAAGGACGTCAGACATCTGTTAAGAAGTCAACGGCTCCGGCTTTATTGAAAGGTTATAACTCCCTGCATAAAGCGGTAACCGATACTGCTTCTCCGCAGAAGAGAGGTGTCTGCACGGCTGTGAAAACAGCAACTCCTAAAAAACCTAACTCAGCGCTTAGGAAGATTGCCAGAGTTCGTCTTTCCAACGGAATCGAAGTAACAAGCTACATTCCGGGTGAAGGCCACAACTTACAGGAGCATAGCGTTGTTCTGATTAGAGGCGGCAGGGTAAAAGACTTACCCGGTACAAGATACCATATCATCAGAGGTACTCTTGATACAGCAGGCGTTGCTAACAGAAAGCAGGCTCGTTCCAAATACGGCGCTAAGAAGCCAAAAAGCCAGAAGTAAATTTACTGCGTAAATTAACTTCGCAAGTTTGCAGGGCAAACTCGCAGGCTTAGAGGTAAAAGATTAGGACCACAAACAGAACTAATTTAGTGTTGGGATTCTTGTTCTTGTATATAGTATATATAATAGATAGAAAACCGCACGAACACATTGAATTAGAGGACACATGTGAGTACCGATGATTTATTGAGAGCAGCATAGGGCGTAAGCCGGCTGCAAATATAATAAGGAGGGAAGAACCGTGCCACGTAAAGGACATGTTGCAAAAAGAGATGTATTAGCAGACCCTTTATACAATAACAAAGTTGTCACAAAGCTTATCAATAACATTATGTTAGATGGTAAGAAAAGTGTAGCGCAGAAGATTGTATATGGAGCATTTGCAAGAGTAGAGGAGAAATCCGGGAAACCGGCTCTGGAAGTATTTGAGGAGGCTATGAATAATATCATGCCTGTTCTTGAAGTAAAAGCAAGACGTATCGGCGGCGCTACTTACCAGGTTCCGATTGAAGTCCGTCCGGACAGACGTCAGGCATTAGGACTTCGCTGGCTGACTATGTTTTCCCGTAAAAGAGGCGAGAAAACAATGCAGGAGCGGCTTGCTAACGAGATTCTTGACGCTGCGAATAATACAGGCGCAGCAGTGAAGAGAAAAGAAGATATGCACAAGATGGCAGAGGCAAACAAGGCATTTGCACACTACCGTTTCTAAAAGGCAAAAAGATTTACTAGGTCAGAAAAAGACTCTGACCAAAAAAATCTATAGTTTTGCCTAGAAGAAATTCCATTGGAATTTCTTCAGAAAAATTAACAGGAGGAAAAGACCTTGGCTGGAAGAGAATATCCATTAGAGAGAACCAGAAATATAGGTATTATGGC
>JAMPCN010000001.1:8165-14469 GCA_023666125.1 Bacillus sp. (in: firmicutes)
ATATGTCTGCTTGGCACAGGGGGGATGATGCCGCTGCCATACCGCTGGCTGACCTCCTTGATGGCAAGATATAACGGAAAAAGTATATTGATAGACTGCGGCGAAGGCACACAGATTGCCATGAAAGAAAAAGGATGGAGTCCGAAACCGATTGACATTATCTGCTTTACGCATTTTCATGCAGACCATATCAGCGGACTACCGGGAATGCTCCTTACGATGGGCAATGCGGAGCGGACAGAGCCGCTTCTTTTGATAGGGCCGAAAGGACTGACACGGGTCGTATCGTCGTTACGCATTATTGCGCCGGAACTTCCTTTTACGATAGAATGTCTGGAACTTACGGAGGCGGAACAGACTTTAGAGTTTGACGGCTTTCGGATAGAAGCTTTTAAGGTCAATCACAATGTTGTCTGCTATGGATATAATATTGTAGTGGACAGAATCGGGAAATTCGATGTGGAAAAGGCGCAAGCCTGCGGCATCGACAGAAAATACTGGAACCGCCTGCAAAAGGGGGAGACGATAGAGACCGAACAGGGAACATGGACGCCGGACATGGTATTAGGCGCGCCCAGAAAAGGCATTAAGCTGACTTATTGTACGGACACAAGGCCAACTGACAGTATTGTCAGAAATGCAAAAGAGGCGGACTTATTTATCTGCGAGGGGATGTACGGCGAGCCGGAAAAAAAGCAAAAAGCGAAAGAATATAAACATATGACGTTCTACGAGGCGGCGGCATTGGCAAAAGAGGCACAGGTCAAAGAGATGTGGCTGACGCATTACAGCCCGTCTCTTATCAGAGCGGAAGACTATATGCACGAAGTCAGGAAAATTTTTCCAAATGCTATTGCAGGAAAGGATGGAAAGAGTGTAGACTTAATGTATAGTGAAGAATAAAGATACGTTACAAAATGAGAAAGGGGCGTGATGAGTAGTATGAAAAAATCAAGCGGAATCAAAATAGTGGTTATCGGAGTTATTCTGGCGGCGCTTGTGATTGGCTATTTTTATTATGTCGTAAATAAAGATGAAAAGCCGCAGGAGGAAGTTGTGGAGTCTACACAGGTACAGACCGTCCTGATGCGCGATTTGGAGAAAAACTATCCGCCCTCGCCTAAGGAGGTTGTAAAATATTTCAGTGAGATTTCCAAATGCTTTTATAATGAAAAGTATACGGAAGAGGAACTGAACGAGTTAGCCGTACAGATTCAGGGTATTTATGATGACGAGTTGATTGCCAATAAGACACAGGAAGAGTACATAAAGGATTTAAAAAACGATATTGCGGAAATGAAAGCGAATGACCGCGCAATTTCCTCCTATGAAGTATCGGCAAGCACGGACGTTGAGTTTTTTAATGATAACGGGGATTCGTGCGCAAGGCTTTATTGTATATACAATATCAGGCAGGGAACGAACATACTGCAAAACAGGATTGTATTTATTTTACGCCAGGACGAGGATAAGCACTGGAAGATTCTCGGATGGGATTTAGACGATTAACCGCGAATGTGTGCGGGAGCATCACAAATATGCTTTGAGACAGACATAAATTGGAGATTTGCGTCGCCTTTTCGTCGCGAAAACGCTCCGGAATGGAGGATTAGGTTGGAAAAAGAAGATGTGCTGATTCTGGCGATTGAAAGTTCCTGTGACGAAACGGCGGCTGCCGTGGTAAAAAACGGCAGGGAGGTTTTATCAAATATCATATCTTCGCAGATTGCGCTGCACACCGTTTACGGCGGCGTTGTGCCGGAGATTGCGTCCAGAAAACATATTGAAAAAATAAATCAGGTGATTGAGGAAGCATTGTGCGAAGCAAAGGTCACGCTGCAGGATATGACAGCGATTGCCGTTACTTATGGCCCGGGGCTTGTCGGCGCGTTACTTGTCGGCGTATCCACGGCCAAGGCAATCAGCCTTGCCTCCGGCATTCCGTTAGTCGGCGTTCATCATATTGAAGGACATATCAGTGCCAATTATATAGAAAATAAAGAATTGGAACCGCCTTTTATCTGTCTGGTGGTATCGGGCGGACACTCCCACCTTGTCATGGTGAAAGATTACGGGGAGTATGAAATCCTCGGACGGACAAGAGATGACGCGGCGGGAGAGGCTTTTGACAAAGTGGCAAGGGCAATCGGCTTAGGCTATCCCGGAGGTCCTAAGATTGATAAGGTGGCAAAAGAGGGGAATGCGGACGCGATTGCTTTTCCGCGTGCAAAAGTAGCGGACGCCGTGTATGATTTTAGTTTCAGCGGCTTAAAATCGGCGGTTTTGAATTATTTAAATTCCTGTGAAATGAAAAAAATACCCGTCTGTCAGGCGGATGTAGCCGCTTCTTTCCAGAAAGCCGTCGTGGATGTGTTGGTGGAGCATTCCATGCAGGCGCTAGAGGAATACGGAATGGACAAGTTCGCGATTGCGGGCGGCGTCGCCTCCAATACGGCGCTGCGAAAAGCGTTTGCCGAAGCATGCGGCTCACGGAAGATAAAATTCTATCATCCGTCGCCCGTTCTTTGCACCGATAACGCGGCAATGATAGGAGTGGCGGGATATTATGAATATTGTAAGGGGGTACGGCACGGGTATGATTTGAACGCGGTGCCGAATTTGCGTCTGGGAGAAAGAATAGTGTGAAAAATAAATTTTTCAACCGAACTCGTTCGGTTTACGCAAGTTTAGTGCTTAAGCGCATTTTGCGCTGCCCAAACTCGCAGGTTGAGTAAGAATGGGAGATTATGATGGGAAAAGAAAAAAATGTCGCCGTGGTTTTAGCCGCGGGGCAGGGAAAGCGGATGCAAAGCAGTGTGCATAAGCAGTATCTTCTGCTGGATGATAAGCCTATTCTCTATTATTCTTTAAAAGCGTTTCAGGATTGCTCTTTTATAGAAGAAATCATTCTGGTAGCGGGTAAAGGAGAAGAGGAATATTGCCGTACGGAGATTGTGGAAAGGTTCCATTTTACAAAGGTAACAAAAATCGTGGAGGGCGGCAGGGAACGTTATCATTCTGTAGCAAACGCTATGAAAGCGATAGAAGAGGATGCGGGATACGTTTTTATTCATGACGGCGCGCGTCCTTTTTTATCGGAAGAAATACTGATGCGCGCATATGACGCGGTAAAAGAGTATCATGCCTGTGTGGCGGGTATGCCGGTCAAAGATACGATTAAAGTAGTGGACGAAAAACAGTTCGCAAAACAGACGCCGGACAGAGAGACGCTCTGGCAGGTGCAGACGCCACAGGTTTTCACAATAGCATTGGCAAAAGAAGCCTATAGGCAGTTATTAATAAAGGAAGAAGAACTGAAAGCGCAGGGGATACGGATTACGGATGACGCGATGGTCGTGGAAACACTTTTGACCCATCCGGTCAAATTAATAGAAGGCTCCTACAGGAATATCAAGATAACGACGCCGGAAGATTTCATCATTGCGGATTCCTTTTTGATACAACATGATGCAAAAAAGATGCAAAAATGATACAAGAATGATACATTCATGTTTTATAATATGGGAAAACGCAGAAAGTCCGACAAAGAAAATCATATTTGCCGGAAAAACGGGTGAGCAGGCATATGGGAAAGAAAAGACTGACAGGCTGGATAGCGGCAGGGATTGCGGCGCTGCTTTTGAGTGGATGCAAAGAAACAGGAGCTGCTCCGGCGGATATAACGGAAAATGAGGAAATCACCGTAGATTCAGTAGACTCAGTAGATTTAGAGGAGAAACCGGAAGCGCCGGAGGAAACTGCGGCTTTGGAGGAAGCACCGGAACAGGATGCGATTGTAGGAACATGGAAAACGAGAACAGATACGAGTGACTCTGCATTGGAAATGTGGATGCAAACCTATACCACATGTTTTTCACCCGATGGTCAGGTGGTTCATTACGGGCACCGGAATGTGGACAGAGGAAGCTGGAGACGGATAGACGAGAATACCGTAATCGCCGATTTTGACCATTGTATTTACAAGGGAATCGGAGGTGAGGAATACCCGATATACGAGTACAGTGTTACTTACCGGTTCAATGAGGACAAAACTTCATTAAGCCGCAGTATGAAATATGGTAGACAAAAGTATTTTACCGCCAGAGTGGAGAAAGAGGGGGGCGCGGTTTATCCTCAGGTGTCGGACTTTGATAATTATGAAGAAATTTTACTGCGTGAAAGCGATGAATGTGAAATAGAGGAAGAATATGACACATTTCCGTATGAAAGAGAATTTTGCATTAAATTGGAAAAAAGACTGATAGGGATTGCGAAAGACCTGGCGGATGGGCAGGAGGTAGAGCTGGAAGAAATTGATCTGCCCTATGAGTTGGAGCAGGTGGCGTTTTATGACCTTACGGGTGACGGGAAAGAGGAAATTTTTGCTTATGTATCGATGCTGTCTCATTATGGCAATACTTCCGGAGCCACTTACATTCTTACCCCTACGAATAGCGGGATTTATACAATTTTAGCAAAAAATACCAAGACTTTTTACCATGAACTTCTGGCGCCGGACGGAACCGTCTTACTTTCGGACTCCATTTACCAGGGTCCTTCCTCATGGAAAGGCGGCGTCAGAATCCATTTGGGATATCGGGCAGGACAGGTGACGGTGGAGAAAGAAGAATCTTATAATTTTCATTGGGACGACCCGCTTGTAAACAGAGTAAACGATTTTCAAAACGGGAAATACAGCGTATATGTGGCAAGAAATCCGGAGCAGGGAGAAGCTGAAAGATATGGAGCGTATATTGATATAGAGGACAGTTTAAAAATAGACGAAGAGTTTTTCCAGCCGAAACAGGTTTCCTTTACTGATTATAACTACTTTGACAGTGAGTATCCGGCTCTTTATTCGGAATGGAATCCTTTTTCGGAGGATTGGTGGCAGTGGGGCGGTCTCTATGCCGAAGATTTAGAGGATGGAGATTCTTATCGTTATGCGGATTGGGTGGAAAAAGCGGCGGACGACCGTCCGGATGAGCTGCTTGGAAAGGCTGTGGAGCAGTCCGGTCTTATAATGGAGAAAAAAGCCTATCCGTGGACGGCGGAAACGAAGAAAAACGTCATGGAGATTCTCCGCTGTCCGGTAGCGGACTATTATTATGAATCGAATGATTACACCGCGGAATATGTGCGGGGAGACATCGTGTTTTATGAGAAAGTTTTCTATGCTGGTGCGGAGAAAGAAGGAAAACGGGTTATTTGGCAAGGAACAGCGGAGGATGCGCCGCCGGCAGTCTGCTACTTAGATGTATTGGAAGAGTTTGAGCGGCTGTGGGAAAATGGAACGTTAGAAGAGGAAGAAACGGAAAAAGAAGAGGATGATGGAAGCTGGCACACATCAGGTAAATACGCAGAGGCATATTTTGAAAATGGATTGTGCAAGGATAAATATTATAGGGAAAATATGCAGTTATGCTATAGTCTGGTGGATTTGTCGGGTGAGGGAATCTGTGAACTGCTGATTGGTATGAGAAATACTGAGAATCCTGATGATGATGGAATGCTGCATACAGTTTTTACCTGCCAGAGTGGAGAAATCACAAATATTATGCGGAATGGGGGTGAGAATGATGGAGCTCATTACTGGGGACTGTGTCGGGGAAATATATTGGAAATATCCCGTGCAGTGGCGGGATATGGAGACTATTGGTATTACACTCTGGCGCCTTATGCCGCATGGGCAAAGATGACGGAAACATTTGGATATACTGGATTTAATAAAGAAGAAATGCAATACGACTATTATAATAGTGAAAAAGAGCCGATTTCAGAGGCGGAATATGAGGAACTGCTCCGGCGTTATGCGGGGGTTGAGATTGAATGGAAGGCGTTGGACGGATTTTTTTAACAGTTTCTATAAATATTCTATAAATTTTCTAAAAAAAGTTGTTGACACTAATATTCTTTTTTGCTAGAATAATATTCGCGCTGACCGAGAAACAGCGCAACGCGAACCTGGAGAGGTATCGAAGTGGTCATAACGAGGCGGTCTTGAAAACCGTTTGTCCGCAAGGGCGCGTGGGTTCGAATCCCACCCTCTCCGCTGGAGATACTCTCTCCGACGAATATTGTTATAAAGTATCAGCTTTTATTTGGAGAAGTACCCAAGATGGCTGAAGGGACACCCCTGGAAAGGGTGCAGGTCGTTAATAGCGGCGCGAGGGTTCAAATCCCTCCTTCTCCGTTCGGACCATTTATGGTACGAAACAATTAAAAGAATGAAAAACTGCATTGGAAAATGCAGCCGTACCTTGACAAAAGATTTGTCTATGATAAGAAATTATCTTTGATGGAT
>JAMPCN010000001.1:14569-35755 GCA_023666125.1 Bacillus sp. (in: firmicutes)
TGCACCCGATTCTGCCGGAGCAGGAGGGAAATAACCGTTATGATTTGACTGACCCGAACGGCGTTAAGATTATTCAGAGCATTATGAAGACTGCTGATGAGGGCGGCGGATATAATCAGTTCTCTTTTACGAAAGCGGATGGTGTAACGGTTGCGCCGAAACTTGCCTATTCAGAGAAATTTGAACCCTGGAACTGGGTTGTGACAACGGGCAACTATATGGATGATATGACAGCAGAGATTGCCGCGAAAGAAATGGAGATAAAGCAGCAGTTTTTCCAAATGTTAATTGCTTATGCAGCCTGCATTGTGACAATCGTGGTAGTGATTCTGATTATATCGATTTTCTTTGGAAAACGTCTTGCAAGAGGCATTCAGAAAGTGGAAGCCAATCTTCGGAAGATAAAGGAGGGAGACCTTTCCTTTGAAATCGACCCGAAGCTGACAAGCCGTTCCGACGAAATCGGAAAGATTGCGCAGTCGTTAAATCAGGTAAAGACTTCGCTGGCGGATATGATTGGAGAAGTCAGCAATGCCAGTACACAGTTGAAAAAGAGCAGTGAGGATTTTAGCGAGAAATTCGGCGATATCTCGAGCAGTATTCACGATACAAACCGCGCCGTTGACGAGATGGCAAAAGGTACGGCAAGTCTGGCGGAGGAAACGGAAGTTGTAAATGAAAAAGTGCAGAAGTTGGGCGACGTCATTGATATTGAGAATGATGAAATGAGTAAACTCGGCGTCTCCGTAGATACGATGATGAAGTTTTCTGACGGCGCATCCGAAAGCATTAAGAAGCTTTATGAAATTACGGAAGTTACTACAGGAGCAATTCAGATAGTATCTGACCAGACAAAGCAGACAAGCGAATCGGCGGTACATATTAACGAGATGGTGGAAATTATTAAGAGTATGGCTTCCCAGACGAATCTGCTTTCGTTAAATGCCAGCATCGAGTCAGCGCGTGCCGGAGAGGCCGGAAGAGGATTTGCGGTTGTTGCGGAGGAAATCCGCGGTCTGGCGGAGAAATCAGCGGAAAGCGCAGCCGGAATTGAATCCGTTGTAAGAGAGTTGACGACGAATGTGGAAATTTCTACTAACAGAATGCGGGAAGTAATGGAGAGCGTTGCGGAGCAGCAAAAGCAGCTTCAGGAAACGCAGGATGCTTTCAACAATCTGTATAAAGAGATTAATATTGTGGATGAAGTTGCCAATACCATCAGCAAACAGACAGATATATTAAATGATTTAAAGGATGTGGTATCGGATTCCGTTTCCAATTTAAGCAGCGTTGTGGAAGAAAATTCCGCATCAGCAGAGGAGACAAGCGCAGGTATGCAGGTGGTCGCAGAGGCAATCAAAGGCTGTTATGAAGATACGCAGACTTTAGTGGAGCTTAGCGATAAGCAGAGTGAAAAGACAGAAAGATTTGTTTTATAGGCAAGAAGATTGAAAAATGTCTTGACAGAAGCAGTAAAAAAAGTTAAAATAGCATTTGTTCGCAGGAATGGCGGAATTGGCAGACGCGCACGGTTCAGGTCCGTGTGATAGCAATATCATGAGGGTTCAAGTCCCTTTTCCTGCACTGACGCTATTTATGGAAAACACCGGTTTCCGGTGTTTTTTGTTTTGGAAATCCGGATTTGCTTTTTTGATATGAGTATGATAGAATATACCCGACTTGGATAGATTTTGATATCGTGATAAGTCGTGGAGGGAAAGTTATGAAAAAGAATAAGAAACCGGCGGCATTTTTATTGCTTTTGGCGCTATGCGTTCTGGCGGCCTGTGGAAATATGTCGCAGGAAGTGAGCGCGGTAGAGGATGAATTGCTGGCGGATGCGCCTACCAATGAAGAAATTCTGATAGATTCCTTAGAATACTTATTACAGGAGGATGCAGAACCGCTGCATGAGAAGCTGCTCGAGACAGAGACAGCAACAGAGACAGAGAATGAAGAGACGCTGCTGCAGACAGACGTTATGATATATTACGGAAACAGCGCGTCCGATGCACTGGATACGGAAGTTTCAAAGATGGAGCAGGTTACTGCGGAGAATCTGATAGAGGCCTTGTTGAGACATAATATTGTGTCGTTGGGAACGAAAGTAAATTCTTTTGAAGAGGAAGAAAACGACGGTGTCAAGACGCTGCACCTTGATTTATCCAAAACGTTCCATGAGTACTTAAAGACAATGACAAAAGAGGGAGAAAACATCATTATGTGTTCTGTCGCCGCTACTTTTTTGGAGGCGTATGACGCGGATGAGATTGCGATTACGGTCGAGGGGAAAGTGTTAGAGACAGAACATGCGACTTATGAAGAGCCGCTTCGTATTAAGGCACAGCAGTTAGTTTCTTCGCCGAACGCGCAGCCGTCCGCAGAGAAAGGGGAATAAGAAATGGCAGAAATATCAGAGCGTGAGAAGCTGATTTTTGATGTTGCGCAGGTGGAATGGGAAATGTTCCAGCACGTTTATAATACGGGCGGGCGCGCTTCCTGTCAGGATGACCCGGAGACTTTTTTCCGTATGCGGATGAGCCAGTGGATGGTCTATTCGGACGAATTATTGCATTCTTACATGGAGGACTGTAGGTGTGCTTACAGGGAAGGCAGGAATCTTATTTTTGAGAAGTACGGCAGAATGATGGAGACGACTTATCCGGAGGAATATGAGAAAGTAAAAGAATATCTTCCGGATGTTCAGGAAAAGAAAGAAATCGTGGAGCGGATTGTGAAAGTGCATCTGGAATGGGATGCGCAGATGTTAGCTGATTATCCGAACATCCGTAAGAGAGGAAGGGCGTTGACGAGCGATGAGGACAATGCCATAAACGGTTCTTCCGCGGAAAGCTATCTGCGGGCGGAACTTTTCACTTATTCCATGAATACGTTAAATCTGCTTTGGCAGGAAACCAAGGAAGCTTACGATAAGAAAGAAAGCCTGTTAAAACAGATTATCACGAACGAGACTTTATTTTATGGCTATCGCTCGTTAGAGGATGCCGAAGCAAAACAACAATAGAAGTGTCAGCAATGGCTGCCACATCCATCAGAAATACAGACGTCTGCGTACTTCATTGCGCAGGCGTTTTTTTGATATAATGGTGATTAAGGTAATGTCGATAATGGCGCAGACCGTTAATACAACGGCGGACCATGTGATGCCAAGCGGCCTCTGCAAAAAACGCCGGATTAGCAGCTCTAACGTTACACATAAAACGGGCGCTTCAATAAAAAGGTAAAGCGAAGCGGTCAATATATGGAAAGGAAACTTACGCGACAAAAGGGTAAACAGCTCGATGAGAAGCGTTACGGTAACGACGATAGGAAGCGCAAGCTGCCGGAACCATCTGTTGGAGGAGGTCAGATAGGTGATTAAATATAAATATATCCCTACGGCGATGCCGTCGGCCAAAAGGCTTAGATAAATAGGCGTCTTAGTATAAATGACCGCCGGGAAAGCGAAGAAAAATAAGCAGATACAGATGCCGATGACGAGAACGGACCAGGGTATGCTTTTAAAAACGAGAAGATTCAAAAGCAGGCAGGTAACGCTTGTTGCCGATAAAACAACGGATAATAAAAGTCCCAAATCTTTTCTTTTCACGACTTCCACCTGTCCGCGGGATGGCGGATAAGGGGCTGCCTTTATTTCCGGTTCGGGATGATTGGGATTGATGACGGGCGTATTGCAAAGCGGGCAGGTTTTTAAAGACGATTCCAGTTTCACTCCGCAGTTTACACAGTATGACATAAGTATTCTCCTTTATCGTTATTTTTTAACGGATGGCATCCCTGTTGCTTTCAATCGTGACATGAATGCCGTCCTCTACCAGTTTGGTAAAAAACCCCCGTTCAACGTCCGTTTCGACAATGCTGCTTGCAAAATTGATTGTCAGAATATCTTCAAAGCTGATAATGGCGCAGTTAGTGCGTGAAGAAAAAGGCTGCCCCATATAAATATCGAAACGTTCGATATATGGTTTCATATCTTCCGGCACTTTCAACGCGCCCATATTGGTAAGGCCTGCCGAGGAATTTTTATCCTGAACTTTGGTATAAAAAGTGCGGACAACGAAATCCTTAATAAAAAGCGGCACGACGCGGATAACGGGATTGCGCTGCGTAGAGGCGTTTGTCGTAATATCCCCCCGTAAAAACTTCTCATTAATATAGTATTTCATATAATGATGCACATGCGATACAATCTCTTCAAATGTGTAATCGCCTAACCGCGGGTCGATAGCGGGATAGACCATCGTAATAAAGTTGCGCAGCGTTTTGGATGGAAAGAAGCGGC
The DNA here is from genome assembly GCA_023666125.1 of Bacillus sp. (in: firmicutes). Lineage (GTDB taxonomy): Bacteria > Bacillota > Clostridia > Lachnospirales > Lachnospiraceae > UBA3282. The sequence continues at coordinate 18,873 of JAMPCN010000001.1, forward strand.
GCAGATTCACCGGCATTGCGATTTTTACGGGCCGAAGATGCAGCGGAACGTCGGCTTCCTGCTTTTTTAAGAGCGCATAGAGCAAAACGGCGTTTAAATATTCCGTCAGCGTGGCGTCGTATTTTCGCGCAACCGCCATTACTTCTTTGACGGACATAATACCGTCAATGATATTTAAAGTATAAAAAGGCTCTTTCGTACCTCTGACACGATAAGTTTTCTCGCCGGGGCGCGGCGGTTTCACGCGGGCATTGGCGTAACGCATATAAGCGTCTTCCAATTCGCCGGGGTCGGGCGCAGCGTGTATGTCCAGCACAAATCCGGATGGCGTAACAGGATGTCCTAAAAGCCCAAGATATACGGCGGTCAGCGTCTGTAATACGCACATACCGCCCGTGCCGTCGCCCAGACAGTGATGCGCTTCAAGGGCAATGCGCCTGCCGTAATAATAGACACGGAGTAAATACCGGTTGTTCGCTTTAAAAGGCATCGGCATACACGGGTTTTTAATATCAGGCGTGACAAAAGGACCGGGTCTGTTATTCGGTTCCAGATAACGCCAGAAAAGACCTTTACGGATAGCGACCTTATAAGTCGGAAAACGAGGAAGCGTCATATCCAACGCTTTCTGCAAAAGTTCCGGCTGAATTTCTTCCTTTAAAACAACGGATAAACGGTATACGGAGGAAAAATCCTTACGCTGCAATGTCGGATAGACAATGGCGGATAAATCCAGTTTATACCAGACTTCTTTTCTGCTTTTGGATGGTATAGTGTTTCTTTTTCCGGAATAAGACACAGCCTGTTCCTCCTTCATTGTAATTAGTATATCACACAATAGGGGTTTTATGGTAAAATAAGTTGAAAATCACAGATTATGGGGAGGGTAGTGTGAAAAATCACACTGATGTGCTGATTTTTCACACGGCTATTTGTTTCTGAGCGAAAACAAATAGCCCTGATGGCAGACGAGAAATCGCATTCGCGAATTTCTCGTCGCCTCTTCGCGACAAGTCGCTCAGAAATGGGGATTAATATGGCGATATTGGAAAAACACAACCAGAATTTGATGAATCTGATTAAAAAAGCGCATGGCATTGTGGAAAATACGGATTTGGAAAAGCACAGGCAGTCACAGGACCATTTTGGCGTCTTGTTAGGCAGCAGCAAGGAAGTGGAGATAAGGGAACTGGAGATAGAAGATATTCATGGGGAATGGATTTCTGTCAACAGGGCGCATATGAAAAAATATATTATTTTATACTGCCACGGAGGCGGTTATTCCACGGGCAGCAGCGTTTATGCGCGTACCCTGACGACTAAGTTTGCGACTTCCACTTCCATGGACGTGCTTTGCTTTGATTACAGGCTTGCGCCGGAGCATCCCTATCCGGCGGCAACACAGGATGCCATGAAAGTATGGAATGATTTGATGCTTTTAGGATACGGCGCAAGGGATATCATTGTGGCGGGTGATTCCGCGGGCGGCAATCTGGCGCTGTCGTTAGTCCTTAAATTAAAGGAAGAAGGGCGTCTTCTGCCAAGAGGGCTGGTTTTAATGTCGCCATGGACGGATTTGACGGCTTCCGGGAAATCCCATACGACAAGAGCTGACATTGACCCGGTATTAAATGCCGCCTATTTACGGGAAATGACGTCGAATTATGCCGCGGGGCAGGATTTGAAAAATCCTCTTATTTCTCCCTTGTTTGGAGATTATGCGGGATTCCCGCCCACTTATATTCAGGTCGGCGATAATGAAATCTTACTAAACGACGCAACGATGCTGCATAAGAAAATGGTGAAAGCGAATGTTTCCGTGAAAATGGATGTTTTTAAAGGAATGTGGCATGTTTTTCAAATGTCACCGTTTAAGACAGCCTATGAGGCGATGGATAAAAATGCGGAATTTATTTATGATATCTGCAGATGAAAAAGCGCAACCCCAGCGGCTTGCGCTCCGAGAATGCTCCGCATTCCCATTGAAATGATTTACGCTGTTGCATTTTTCTATAGAATAAAAAAGGATTTTGGGGAAAGAAGCAGAATATTATAAGCAGGACTGTTGTTTTTCAAAGAAGAAAGGCATTTCTATGAATATACGGGAAAGTTTGGAGCAGTGGGAGAAAGAATATTTAAGTCCTTATGCGATGCTTAGTATGAATTCCAAAGGCAGGAACAAACCGGAAGAGCAGTGCGATATCAGACCTGTGTTTCAAAGAGACAGAGACAGGATTATACATAGTAAGTCCTTTAGGAGACTGAAGGATAAAACACAGGTGTTTTTGACGCCGGAAGGAGACCATTACAGAACCCGGCTGACACATACATTGGAAGTCAGCCAGAATGCCCGTACAATCGCTAAGGCATTGCAGTTAAATGAAGATTTGGTAGAAGCAATCGCATTAGGACATGATTTAGGGCATACGCCTTTTGGACATGCGGGGGAGCGCGCCTTAAACAGAGTATGTCCGTATGGATTTAAGCATAATGAGCAGAGCGTCAGAACGGTGGATATTTTGGAAAAAGACGGTCAGGGCATCAATCTGACTTACGAAGTAAGAGACGGTATTTTGAATCACCAGACTTCCGGGCTGCCGGAGACATTAGAAGGCAGGGTGGTCAGATTTTCCGATAAAATTGCTTATATTCATCACGACATGGATGATGCCATCCGCGGCGGTATTTTGAAAGAATCGGATGTGCCGAAAGAAATCGGCGAGGTTATCGGCTATAGCTGCGGACAGCGGCTGGATTTTTTTATTCACGACATTGTCACGACGAGCCGGGGTAAAAATGATATCCAAATGTCGCCGGATGTGGCGGATGCCATGCAGAAGCTGCGGCAGTTTATGTTTCAAAATGTGTATCAGAATCCGGTTGCCAAAAGTGAAGAGGGCAAGGCGGAAGAACTAATCGAAACGCTGTATGAATATTATTTAAAACATATAGACAAGCTTCCGGCATTCTTCTTAAAGCTGCTGGAGACGGGAGAACCGGATGAAAAAGTAGTATGCGATTATGTCGGTTCGATGACAGACAGATTTGCGATTGCCACCTATCAGGAAATCTATATTCCGAAAACGTGGCACGGTTAGGGAGATGTTATGTATTATCCGGATGAATTGATAGAGGAAGTCAGGGCAAAAAATGATATCGTGGATGTAATTTCCGGCTATGTCCGTATGCAGAAAAAGGGCAGCAGTTATTTTGGACTGTGTCCTTTTCACAATGAGAAGTCACCGTCTTTTTCGGTATCGCAGGACAAGCAGATGTATTACTGTTTCGGCTGCGGTGCGGGCGGTAATGTTTTTACCTTTTTGATGGCGTATGAAAACTGCACTTTCCCCGAGGCGATTAAGGAATTGGCGGATAGGGTTGGTGTTGCACTGCCGGAAATGGAATATTCCGAAGAAGTCAAAAAGCGGGAAAGTAAAAGGGCAAAACTATTAGAGGTCAATAAAGAGGCCGCTAAATATTTTTATTATCTGCTGCGTTCTCCGAAAGGTTCCATAGGGCATCAGTATTTATCGGGCAGAGATTTAAGTGAAGAGACGATGAAAAAATTCGGTCTTGGTTTTGCCAGCGTTTCCAGTAACGAACTGGTAAATTATCTGCATTCCAAAGGATATACGGACGACCTTATCAAAGAAGCAGGATTGGCAGGTTTTGATGAAAAGTACGGAATGCATGATAAATTCTGGAACCGGGTAATGTTTCCGATTCAGGATATCAATCATAGAGTGATAGGTTTTGGCGGCAGGGTAATGGGAGACGGGAAACCGAAATATCTCAACTCGCCGGAAACGATGATTTTTGATAAGAGCCGGAATTTATATGGTTTGAATTTTGCAAGAACTTCCCGTAAAAATAATATTATTTTATGCGAGGGCTATATGGATGTGATAGCAATGCATCAGGCGGGATTTACACAGGCGGTAGCCTCGCTTGGCACTTCTTTTACGGTAGGGCAGGCTAATCTTTTGAAGCGCTATACAAATGATGTGCTGCTGGCCTATGACAGCGACGGCGCGGGCGTAAGCGCGGCGCTTCGGGCAATCGGCATACTGCGGGAGAGCGGGCTGCGGGGAAAGGTTATTAATATGGAACCGGCAAAAGACCCGGACGAGTTTATTAAGGCAAATGGGGCGGAGGCTTTCCAGGAGAGAATTGATAAGGCGGAAAACAGCTTTTTCTTTGAACTGCGTATTCTGGAAAGAGATTACGATTTAAACGACCCGGATGCCAAGACGGGATTTTATAAAGAGATAGCTAAAAAGCTATGCAATTTTGAAGAAGAGGTGGAACGGGAAAACTATATCGAGTCCGTAGCCGAAAAATATCATATCGGTTATGAAAATCTGCGCAAACTGGTCGTTTCCCATGCCGCCAAGACCGGATTTGTCAAGCCGGTGGAAAGGCCGAAACCTACGGTATCGGCGAAAGCTGCGCCGCAGGAGAATACAAAAAAATCACAAAAACTGTTGCTTACATGGATAACGGAAGAACCGGAATTATACCCGAAGATTAAAAAGTATATTCAGGTGGAAGACTTTACAGAGACGCTTTATCAGGAAGTGGCGCGTAAATTGTTTGCAGATTTGGAAGAGGGGAATTTTAATCCGGCGGCGGTTATCAGTATGTTTCAGGATGAAGAGGAACAAAGAGAAGCAGCGTCTTTGTTTAATACGAAGTTACAGGAGGTAACGACGGACGCGGAGAGGGAAAAAGCGTTCCATGATATTGTGTATACGGTCAAACGTAACAGTTTTGAATATTATTCCAGCAGGCTGGGAGCGGATATGAACGCCTTAAATCAGGTGGTTTCGGCGAAAAAAGCGCTGGAAGAACTTAGCAAAACGCATATTTCCCTGCGTTAAAGGAAAAAATAAAATTGTTTAACCCGGAAACAAGGAAGGATGGGCGAAGTAATGGACGAAAATGTACAGGCAAAGTTTGAAGAGCGCTTAAAAGAACTCTTAAATATTGCTAAGAAGAAAAAGAATGTTCTGGAATATCAGGAAATCAGTGATTTTTTTCGTGATTTATCACTGGAAGAGGAGCAGTTTGACAAAATTCTGGAAACATTGGAGCAAAGCGGTGTGGATGTCCTGCGGATTACGGAGGGCGATGATGTAGACGACGAGGAAATTATTTTGACGGAAGATGATGACGTTGATGTGGAGAATATCGACTTATCCGTACCGGACGGCGTCAGCATCGAAGATCCGGTCAGAATGTATTTGAAAGAAATCGGCAAAGTGCCGCTTCTTAGTGCGGAAGAGGAAATAGAACTTGCCAGGAAGATGGAAATGGGAGACGAAGAGGCCAAGAAGCGTCTTGCGGAAGCGAATCTTCGTCTGGTTGTCAGTATTGCGAAAAGATATGTCGGGCGCGGTATGCTTTTCCTTGATTTGATTCAGGAGGGAAACCTGGGCCTGATTAAAGCCGTGGAAAAGTTTGACTATCGAAAAGGATATAAATTTTCTACTTATGCGACATGGTGGATTCGTCAGGCGATTACAAGAGCGATTGCGGATCAGGCGAGAACCATTCGTATTCCGGTGCATATGGTAGAAACGATAAATAAATTAATTCGTGTCAGCAGACAGTTGTTGCAGGAACTCGGCAGGGAGCCTACTCCGGAAGAGATTGCCGAGGAAATGAGTATGCCGGTGGAAAGAGTCAGGGAAATTTTAAAGATTTCTCAGGAGCCGGTTTCTTTGGAGACGCCGATTGGAGAAGAAGAGGACAGTCATCTGGGTGATTTTATTCAGGATGATAATGTACCGGTTCCGGCGGATGCTGCGGCTTTTACCCTGTTAAAAGAGCAGCTTGTGGAAGTGCTTGGCACGTTGACGGAAAGAGAACAGAAGGTGCTGCGTCTTCGTTTCGGGCTGGATGACGGCCGTGCAAGAACGCTTGAGGAGGTCGGCAGGGAATTTAATGTCACCCGTGAACGAATCAGGCAGATTGAGGCCAAGGCGTTAAGAAAACTGCGTCATCCGAGCAGAAGCCGTAAGTTAAAGGATTATCTGGATTGATGAAAGACATGATAGTCCTTTCCGACAGGTTAAAGGCTGTCGCGTCCATGGTATCGGCAGGGGGAAGAGTCTGCGACGTGGGCTGCGACCATGGATTTGTGCCGATATATCTTGTACAGCAGGGTATCTGCCACGGCGCAATCGCCATGGATGCAAAAACGGGGCCGTTACAGCAGGCGAGGGAACATATTGCGGCGTATGGCTTGGAAGCATACATAGAGACAAGACTTTCGGACGGGCTTCGCGCATATCGGATAAACGAAGCGGATTCCATGATTTGCGCCGGTATGGGCGGAAAACTGATGCGGCGCATTCTGGAAGAAGATATGGCAAAGACGGATTCTTTCCGGGAACTGATTTTACAGCCGCAGTCGGAGATACCACAGTTTCGCGCTTTTCTGCGTGAGCAGGGCTATTTGTTTGCAGACGAGAATATGCTAGAGGAAGACGGCAAGTTTTATGTGATGATGCGGGTGGTAAAAAAAAGCGGAAAACCCGCGGCTCAAAATAAAACCATAACACAATGGGAGAGTTTTGGAGCGACCTGGCGTCAGGAGATGGAAGATAAGTACGGCGCATTATTACTGCAAAGGCGTCATCCCGTATTATACCGTTATCTGGAACGGGAGAAGCGCATTTGCGAAGAGATTTTGGAACAGATAAAAGGGCAGAAACTTTCCGGAGAAAAACAACAGAAACGTTATGAAGAAGTAAAGGCACAAAGGGAAGATTGTTTGTGTATTATGGAGGAATGGTATGGTAAGCATTAAAATTAACGGAAAAGAGAAACTATATGAAGAGGGGATTAAATATGAGATTATAGCCAAAGAACATCAGCATTTATATGAAAATCCCATCGCGCTTGTCATCGTGGACGGTAAAATCCGGGAATTGATGAAAAGGGTTGACAGGGATTGTGAATTGGAGTTTGCTACTTACGGAGACGCTATCGGGCATAAAACGTATGTGCGTTCCGCCATTATGCTGTTGATGAAAGCGATTAAGGATGTGGCGGGCTTTGAAGCTGCGGCGGCGACGAAAGTGGAGTTTGCTATAGGAGCCGGTTACTATTGCAGCTTTAAGAAAGAAGTGTCTCTGGATGAAAAGCAGATTGTACAGGTCAAGGAGAGAATGCAGGAATTGGTGGAGGCGGATTTGTCTGTCACCAAAAAGGCATATCCCGCGGCGGAGGCGGTTGCGCTATTTGAAAAATATGGTATGACGGATAAGGTAAAGCTGTTCCGTTATCGGAGAAGTTCCAATATTAATGTGTATTGTCTTGGAGATTACTTTGATTATTATTACGGTTATATGCTGCCGAGTACGGGGTATATCAAACATTTTGATTTGATGAAGTATGAAGACGGTCTTATTTTATTGCTGCCGGAGCAGGAAGCGCCGGATAAGTTACCCGTGTTTGAACCAAGGAAAAAGTTGTTCCAGACGATGGTGCAGGCAGGCAAATGGGGAGAGCAGATTGGCATCGATACGGTAGGCGATTTAAACGACCAAATCTGCGAAGGGAATATTGCAGATATGATTCTGGTACAGGAGGCGCTTCAGGAGAGAAGAATCGGCGAAATTGCCAGAGACATTGCACGTAAAGAGGGCGTTAAGTTTGTTATGATAGCAGGTCCTTCATCTTCCGGAAAGACGACGTTTTCGCACCGTTTGTCAATACAGCTTCGGACTTACGGTATGCACCCGCATCCGATAGGATTGGATAATTATTATGTAAACCACGATAAAACGCCTTTGGACGAGGACGGCAATCCGGATTTTGAATGTATAGAAGCGTTGGATGTAGAGCAGTTTAATAAAGATATGACCGATTTGTTAGCGGGTCAAAGCGTACAGCTTCCAACGTTTAATTTCAAGACGGGCAGAAGAGAGTACAGCGGCAAGGTGACAACGTTAGGCGAGGATGATATTCTTGTGATTGAGGGAATCCATGGACTGAATGAAAAAATGTCGCATTCCCTTCCTGCGGAAAGCAAGTACAAAATTTATATCAGCGCATTAACCTGTTTAAATGTTGATGAGCATAACAGGATTCCCACTACGGACGGTAGGCTGCTGCGCCGTATGGTAAGGGATGCCAGGACAAGAGGCGCCAGCGCGAAAAAAACCATAGAAATGTGGCCGTCGGTCAGACGTGGGGAGGAGAAATATATTTTCCCGTTCCAGGAACAGGCGGATGCCATGTTTAATTCCGCGCTTATTTATGAACTGGCAGTATTGAAACAATATGCGGAGCCGCTCTTATTCAGTATTCATAAAGGAGAGCCGGAATATCACGAAGCAAAGCGTCTGTTAAAGTTTTTAGAGTATTTTCTGGGCGTCAGCAGCGAAAATCTACCGGGCAATTCCCTGTGCAGGGAGTTTGTAGGCGGAAGCTGTTTTGAGTAGCGCTTTGTCTAAGTAGAATAAATAATCGCGCCTGTTTTGTGCAGGTGAGGAAAGTCCGGGCTTCATAGGGCAGGATGCCGGATAACGTCCGGTGGAGGCGACTCCAAGGATAGTGCAACAGAAATGATACCGCCTGCTAGAATCCGTGTCAACGGATTCTATTAGGTAAGGGTGGAATGGCAGTGTAAGAGACTACCGCTTTTCTGGTAACAGAAGAGGCTGTGTAAACCCCATCCGAAGCAAGACCAGATAGAAAGCAACAGGCTTGCCCGGCCTGCTTTCAGGTAGGTCGCTGGAGATTACCGGCAACGGTAATTCGAGATAGATGATTATTCACGACATAACCCGGCTTATCGTTCTGCTTAGATTAAACGTTATATTAATAAAAATCTCTCCCATATGGGGAGATTTTTATTTCTGCTATTGAAAATGCGCCGTGGAGTGGATGGTTTTAAACATGATGAAAGAAGAGGTTTTAAGATGAAGCGTAGCAGGCTGTTGGCTGGCGGGTCAATTTGTACAAAGATAATAGCCGCGCTGATTATTGCGGCGGCGGTGGCAGCGCCATTACCGGCGGAAGCCATGACGGAGCCGCAGCCGCATCTGATTCAGACGGTAACGGAAAAGGATATCTTTGAGGGACTGCTGGCATATGGCTTTCTGGAATGCCGAACATTGGAAACGGATGACTGCGAAGCCGCCTATGAGAATGTCAAGGACTGTATTGTACTGCTGCGTATGCAAAACGCTTACGGGAGCGGCGTTGTGTTTGAAATGACGCCCGAGCGGATTGTCATTGCGACCAATAAGCATGTGTTGGAATACTGGGAAGATGGCATAAGCTATGTGCAGTTTCCGCAGGGCTATTTTACGGAAGCAAAGATGCTGGCGGTATCGGAAGAATATGATATCGGATTTTTAGCGGTTGACTGCGCGCAGTTCGACTATCCGGAGCTGGAACAGATACGTTATGTGCATTATGATGAGATGGCATATCAGGCGCTTACAATAGGAGATGCGATGTTCTGCGCCGGAGCGGAGGACGCCATATCGGCGCAGACAACGGCGGATTTTTTTCAAGGAAGTATTGGAGATACTTGGCGTTATATTGAAGAGTTTGAAGAATATATGCTTTATGGTTACGGGTATGCCAGAGAGGGGATGTCGGGCGGCGGCAGTTTTGATGCGAAGGGAAATTTTATTGGTATCATTTCCGGCGCAACCATGAGCGGTGAGACGGCAAGCGTGCCGCTGCCGTTTATTATAGAAGCATATGAGAATATAGAGTACGCGGCGAGGTAATTTTATGTTAAAGATAGAAGTAAAAGAGGGGATGCTCCCATGGGTGGTTGGAATCGGAACCATTCTTATAGGAATTTTTCTGGCAGTGGAAGCAGCGTTGCATCCGGATGATTCTGCAAGAGTCATGCTGTGCGTTTATCTGGTAATTCTTATTATGATTGGCGGGGGTGTGCTGCTGTGCATGGATGCCAAGAACAGAAAAATGACGGTGGAGGATGTGAACCTTTGTTATACAAACAGTTTTGGGAGAAAGAAAAATTTTACACTGGCCGAAATCGGATATTGCAAAGCGGTAATGGAAAATAAAGGAGCGAAAGAAGATATTTGTCTTTATGATATTCATGACAAAAAGTTATGTAAACTTGATTTCAATATGAAAGACAGTCTGTTTTTTTTACAATATCTTCTTGATAATCAGATAAAAGTGGAATGCTCCCCGAAATCTGACCGATACTTAAAAAATATTATTTGCGAGGCGGCAGTTTGTACGGAGGAAATACCCGATAAAGTAAATCAGGCCTACGAGGAAATAAGAACGCTTGTAAGCCAATGGGAAACAGGGCATAAAAGGTTTGGCGCAGAGTGGAAAACGGGAATTACAACTTATCTGCAAAATGAGTTATCGGAAAAAAAGCAGCTATGGGAGGAAAAAACTTATACCGGACAGGCTGGTTTTCTTCCGGAGGGCTGCATTATCGGAATAGAAGGTTATCTGCAAAAAGACGGGCGGTTTGTATGTGATAAAAAGAATCAGGCCGTGATGTTTTATGTGCCGCTTATTTCCGTTACAAAGTCGTGGCAGATAGGAGAAGAATTGAAAATCCGTTTTTGGGGAAGCGGCGCTTTGGAAGAACTTTCCCGGCAGTTGGAAATCTGGGCGGAGCGGTTACCGAAAAATAAATATCATACCGAGGATATCATATTGCAGCATGAGTTGAAAAAGGAGATAACAGTTACAGGTATTTTTTATTAGATAAAGAAATGATAGATATTCAAAAAAGAACATGATACAATAGCAGAGAAAGGTGGTGGCACGAAATGTCAGATAATTTGTCTGTTTTATTAGAAAGATATCGAGAAGCTGTTACACAGATATTAGGAAAGCAGTTGTCCGGAATAATCTTGTATGGCTCTTATGCCAGAGGAGATTTTAAAAAAGATTCGGATATTGATATTATGATATTAGCAGATGTGCTGCCGGAAGAGGTAAGCAGCTATGCAGATAAGATTTATGATATCACATATGATTTTGAAATAAAATATGGAATGGAGATTAATCCTTCTATTCAAAGTGTAAATATCTATGAACAATGGAAGAATGTATATCCTTTTTTTATGAATATTGAAAAGGATGGAATAGCGGTATGAAGCAGGAGTTCTATGGAAAAGATTTGGCAGAATATAAACTGGAGAGAGCAAGGGAAGAGCTTGCCGCGGCAGAATTGCTTTATAATAATGAAAAATTGAGGGCAGCAAATAATAGAGCATATTATTCGATTTATTATTCCCTGACTGCGGTATTATGTTTGGAGCCGATAGCATTTAAAAAACATAAGGATACGATTGGATATTTTAATAAGAATTATGTTCATGCAGGCATGTTTCCGAATGAGATAGGGAGAAGTATATCAAAGGCGGCAAAAGTCAGGCATGCAAGTGATTATGATGAATTTTATATTGCAAGCAAAGAAGAAGCGCAAAAACAGATTCAAACAGCCAAAATAGTAATAGATTTAGTAGGTGAATTTATTTCTCAAAAATAAAAATTTTATTGTCTTTATATTTCTTTATTCCTGGAGGAAAATTTATGCTATTCAACTCTTACATATTTATATTGTTCTTTCTGCCTGTATGTCTATTAGGATATTATGGATTAAATCATTTCAAAAAATATAATTTGGCGCAGATGTTTTTGGTAGGAATGTCATTGTGGTTTTATGCTTATTTTCATACCGCATATCTTTTCATTATTATAAGCAGCATTCTTTTCAATTACGGTATTTACCTGATTCTGCAAAATGCCTCCAAAGCGAATGTGCGAAAAATAGCGTTAGTTGCCGGTATAGCAATCAATATAGGCATTTTGATGTATTATAAGTACATGGATTTTTTTATCTTAAATATCAATAAGGTTTTTCATAAAGAATACGCGCTGTGGAAAATCCTGCTTCCTTTAGGAATCAGCTTTTTTACTTTTCAGCAAATCTCATTTATTGTTGATACATATAAGAAAGAAGTGGACGACTATAATCTGTTATATTATGCGTCTTTTGTTACGTTCTTTCCCCAGCTGATAGCAGGTCCTATTGTTACGCATGATGAGTTGGTAGTGCAGTTTTTGGATGAGAAAAGAAAAAGCATCGATTGGGAATATATGGCTCAGGGCATTTATATTTTTGCGTTAGGTCTTGCGAAAAAAGTATTGCTGGCGGATACGTTTGGCAATGCGGTAAACTGGGGATATGAGCATTTAATCATGTTGGATTCTACGAATGCGTTAGTGGTGATGCTTGCCTATACCATACAAATATATTTTGATTTTAGCGGTTATTGCGATATGGCGATAGGAATCGGCAGGATGTTTCATATTGATTTGCCGATTAATTTTCATTCCCCTTACAAAGCGGTCATGATAACAGAGTTTTGGGAGCGGTGGCATATTACATTAACGCGCTTTTTTACTAAATATGTGTATATTCCTTTAGGAGGGAGCAGACGCGGCAGAAGCAGAACCTATATCAATACCTTAATTGTTTTTTTGGCAAGCGGCTTCTGGCATGGAGCAAGCTGGAGTTTTGTTTTCTGGGGAATGTGCCATGGCATTTTTATGATTATTACAAGGCGCTTTCATAAGTTTTTTGAAAGGCTTCACCCGGCGTTGAGCTGGTTTATTACCTTTGGCTTTGTCAATGTCATGTGGGTATTTTTCAGGGCTGATTCGTTTAGCGAGGCATTGCGGTTTTTAAAAATAATGGCGTCATGCAGTTTTGGAGCAATCGATGAAAATATTTTGTCTTGCTTTAACTTGCCCGAAATAACTTTTTTCCTGCAAAAAATGCCAATAGAGTCCATATATCCGTATTTTACCATAACAATATTCTTTGTACTGTCCATGGCGGTCATATTAGGGTGTAAAAATGCCTATGAGAAGATGAATGAATTTAAGCCGTCTGCATTCAGAGTGGCGGCGTCAGCATTTTTAATGCTTTTGTGTATTTGTAGTTTTAGCGGTATTAGTACCTTTTTATATTTTAATTTTTAGGAGAGCGAAATCATGCAGGCCAGTTATAAGAAGTGGGTTATTTCCTTTTTGATTGTTTTTGGCATTCTGTTATTGGGAACAGGAGCGTTCACAGTCATTATCGACCCGTGTTTTCATTATCATAAGCCCTTAAAGGGCATGCAATATCCAATGTCTAATCAGCGATATATCAATAATGGCATTATCAAGAATTTTGATTATGATGCCATGATTATAGGCACATCAATGACGGAAAATTTTAAGGTTTCAGAATTTGACGAACTTTTTGGCGTAAATGCCATTAAAGTACCTTTTCCAGCCGCTACCTATAAGGAAATTAATGACAATATTATGACGGCCGCCGCATATAATCCGAATCTGAAAGCAGTTTTGCGCTGCCTGGATTATAATAAAATATTGACTACGGCGGATGCCATGTCTTATGCCGCGGAAGATTATCCGCAATATTTATATGACGATATCCTTTATAATGATACAAAGTATATTTTTAATAAATCGATACTGTTTGATGAGACATGGGATGTTATCCGGTATACTTTTAACGGAGGACTAACGCCTGATTTTGACAGCTATGCCAGTTGGAGTGATTATGATGTCTATGGAAAGGACGCTGTCCTTGCAGGGTATGACAGACCGGAAAAAAGCGGGGAGACGCTGGCAATAACGGATGAGGATTATCAGAATATTACGGAAAATATCACACAGAACATAATATGGATAGCTAAGGAGCATCCGGAGATAGAATTTTATTTGTATTTTTCACCATACAGCATTTATTATTGGGATATGCTGAACCGGGAAGGAAATGTAAAACGCAATTTAGATGCGGAAAAATATATCATAGAATTATTGCTGCCATATGATAATATCCGGCTTTTTTCCTTTTTTACAAATTATGAACTGATTTGCGGATTAGAAAATTATAAAGATATTTATCACTATGGGAAACCGATTAATTCTCAGATTTTGCTTTGGATAAAAGAAGGAAAATACGAGATAACAGAGGAAAACTATGAAAATTATTGCGCACAGATGAAAGCGTTTTATATGAATTATGATTATGATAGTTTGTTTGACTAGACATCTTTACTTGGAAAACTTATGATTATGTTATATAATAATAAACGCAAACTTAATAGTTAGCGTTACGCAAACTTAACAGTTAGCAAAACGTAAGCTTGACGGCTAACGTTACAAGAATGGAGAATGTTATGGCGCTATTCCAAATCGGCAATGATAAACTGACCATACAGGTAGATAGTATGGGAGCAGAACTAAAATCTTTAAAAAAGATTACTACTGGGGTAGAGTTTATGTGGAACGGGAATCCCGCTTTTTGGAAGCGGACTTCGCCGGTTCTGTTTCCCTTGGTGGGCGCATTAAAAAACGGTGAATACCGTCTGAACGGACAATGTTATCAGATGGGGCAGCATGGTTTTGCCAGAGACATGGAGTTCCAATTAAAGAGCCAGACAAACCGTGAAATATGGTTTGCTTTGGAATCCTCAATGGAAACTTTGGAGGTCTATCCCTATGCGTTTTTGTTAGAGCTTGGATATGAATTGCAGGATGATACGCTTAGCGTTAAATGGAAAGTAACAAACCGCGCCAAAGAGGAAATGTATTTTTCCATTGGCGGGCATCCGGCGTTTCGCTGCCCGATTGTGGAAGATACGAAGCAGACGCATTACCGCATTCGGTTCGATACGAAAAAAGAAGTGTGCGCAGGTATTTTACAGGGCGGTTTGATGAGCGATAAAAAAGTAATTTATCCTTTGGAAAATGGAGAGATGCGGATTACGGAGCATCTGTTTGATAATGACGCGCTTGTCATCGAAGATAATCAGGCGCATCAGGTTTCTTTGATAAAGCCGGATGGTACGCCTTATTTGACGGTAGATTTTGACGCGCCGTTGTTCGGCGTCTGGTCGCCGCCGGGCAAAAATGCGCCTTTTATCTGTATTGAACCGTGGTATGGCAGATGTGATGCGGCAGATTATACGGGAACATGGAAAGAGAGAAAATGGGAACAGTATCTGGATGCAGGAAGCGTTTTTGAAGCGTCTTACCGGATACGGGTTTCTTAGCTGCTAAGTGATAAAGATAAGAAAGGAACATGGTGAAAAATGGAACCGATTGTACAGTGCATGGGGCTTACAAAGTCATATGGCGGGAAACTGGCGTTAAATCAGATTTATCTGAATTTGGAACGCGGTAAAATTATCGGACTGTTAGGCCCGAATGGGAGCGGCAAGACGACGCTTATTAAAATCATGAACGGTTTGCTAAAACCAACGGCAGGAGAGGTTTTTATAACCGGCGAAAGACCGGGAATTGAAACAAAATACAGAATTTCCTATCTGCCGGAGAGAACTTATCTGCATCCGGGCATGAAAGTGATGGAGATGGTGCAGTATTTTCAGGACTTTTATCCTGATTTCAGAGTGGAGAGAGCGTTTGATATGCTGCACAAACTACAGATTCCGCCGAATGAGAGACTGAAAAATCTTTCCAAAGGAACGAAAGAAAAAGTGCAGCTTATTCTGGTTATGAGCAGGGATGCGGATTTATATGTCCTGGATGAGCCGATTGCAGGCGTAGACCCGGCGGCAAGGGATTTTATCCTGCATACGATTGTCAGCAATTATAACAGAAACGCTACGGTTTTGTTATCGACGCATTTGATTGCTGATGTGGAAAATATTTTGGATGAGGTTGTTTTTATTAAATACGGAAATATTATATTGCAGGCGCCGGCCGAACAGATACGGCAGAATGAGGGCAAGTCAATAGACCGTTTCTTCAGGGAGGTGTTCGCATGTTAGGAAAATTGATGAAATATGAATGGAAAGCGACATGGAAACTGCTTTTGCCGATGAATGCCTTTGTGGTGTTAATGTCCATACTGGTATTTATGACGGTACAGATGTCTTTTTTTGATTCCGATAGCGCCTTTGTGATGATAACGGGATTTGTTGTGGTTTTCACTTATATACTCAGTATGTTTGTGATTGCCATAGGAACGGTTATTTACCTGATATACAGATTTTATACGTCTGTTTATGGAGATGAGGGGTATCTTCTGCACACGCTTCCGGTGGATAAGCACCATATTATTATTGCCAAAACTCTGATAAACGCTGCATGGCTGATAATTAACTCGATTGTGATTTACTGTTCCGTGCTTTTCATTTTCTCCTCTGCAGAGGCAGAGTTTATGAAAATGATACTGGTGGGGATTAGAGAATATTATGTCGAGTTAATGAATGATTCTGACTCAATTACGGGGTTTGGCGTTGTAATGACCTATGTTGCGTCCCTTTTGTCAGTGTTTGCACGAATTTTAAAGATTATGGCATGTGCGTCGCTTGGACAGATGGCCTCCAATCATAAAGTCTTGGCGTCGTTTGGTTTTTATTATGGCATTTATTTTGTGCAGCAGATATTTGGAATGTTTTCCCTTGCTATTTTAGGATTGATATACAGAGCGATAGGCGACAGTCCGATTGGTTTATTTTCTATCAGTTGGGAAACAGAATTAATATCCGGTTTAATCTATTGTGCGCTGTTCTATTTTTTGACATGGTACATGATGGATAAAAAATTAAATCTGGATTAAATAAAACGGATTTTGCAATCCCGGAGGCGGGGAATGCAGGTTGACAGAATCAAAAAATGAGAGCAGAATATAGGTTATATAAAAGAAAGAAGGCGGTAACATGACAAAAATTGATATTGTGTCCGGCTTTTTGGGAGCCGGAAAAACGACTTTGATAAAAAAGCTGTTAAAAGAAGCTCTGGAGAGTACAAAGGTTGTCCTGATAGAGAATGAATTTGGAGAAATCGGCATCGACGGCGGTTTTTTA
>JAMPCN010000001.1:35855-51647 GCA_023666125.1 Bacillus sp. (in: firmicutes)
AGCCGATATGTATGACAGGTTTGACTTCTGTATAATCCTGACCGTGGTTAAGCATATCAAAAGAGCGGCAGAGATAACTGACGGAACGGTTGGACCAGATAAGTCTGCCCGTCACCTGCATTTCGAGATTAATGCGGGAGCGGTTATTTAGTTTAACATTAATGTCCAGACGGAATTCCTTGTTTTTAATGGATTCCCCTAAGATGATAGGGTTTGTGATTTCTACAGACATGATATCTTCTTCGTGAAGATGGAGAAGTGACCGGATAAGTCCGTATAAAGCTTTGTTGTTTGTCTGGAAAACAGCCCTGAACATATAGTCGTTCGTCATGCCGTAAGGAATGATTCCGTGAGCGTCTTTCAGTAAATCGTTTGGAAGTAAATCATTTGGATTAGAAATTGAGGCTGCATTTTTAAGATTTGTTGTTTTTTGATTCATAGACATGTCTCCTTCGTGGTGTAAGATAACGGAAAGCGCACAGGCGGCTTTCCATCAAATGAATTGGTCGAATGACCGAACATGAATTATTTATATCACATTTAAATGAAAAACGCAATTATTTCTTTTGTAAAATTTTCCAGTAAAATTTTTCTTATGTGCATAAAAAATGAGAAACTTAAATTCATAATCATCTTGACAATTTACATATATGATGTATGATGTAGGAGATTTCAGATATTTGCTGAAATATGGGGAGGAAAGATTGAAAAATAAGCTTGATAGCTTATTTTTCAATCGGCAATTTGTGCCGGAGCGTCACAAATATGCCTTGATGGCAGACGCAAATTGGAGATTTGCGTCGCCCCGTCGCGAAAGCGCTCCGGAATGGAGAATATTATGGAAAAGGATATGACAAAAGGCAGTCCGATGAAATTGATTCTGGGTTTTTCGGTTCCGCTGCTGTTCGGGCTGTTATTTCAGCAGTTTTATAGTATGGTCGATACAATTATCGTCGGGCATTATCTGGGTGTGGAAGCCTTAGCGGCGGTTGGAGCGACCGGTTCGGTCAATTTCTTGATTATCGGCTTCTGCATGGGCGTCTGTAATGGTTTTGCGATTCCGATTGCGCAGGAGTTCGGCGCGGGAAATGAGAGAAATCTGCGTAAATATGTAACCAACAGCGTACGCCTTGCGGTGGTGTTTGCTATCGTGATGACGATTGCGGTTGTTTTACTCTGCCGTCCTATTTTACGCTTGATGCGGACGCCGGATAATATCATAGACGGTTCTTATAGTTACATAGTCATTATTTTTCTGGGCATTCCGGTCACTTATCTGTACAATATGACCTCGGCAATTATCCGTTCCCTTGGCGATAGTAAGACGCCGGTTATTTTTTTGGTAATGTCGGCGTTTTTAAATATCATTCTGGATTTGGTCTGCATTATCGTCTTTCGCTGGGGCGTTGCCGGAGCGGCGGTTGCGACGGTCGTATCCCAGATGACGGCGGGCGTTAGTTGTTTCTTTTTTATGCGTAAAAAATTCAGTATTTTACAGATGAGTAAAGAGGACTGGATGAAAGACAGAAATTTTATGGGGAAATTGTGCAATATGGGTCTGCCGATGGGGTTACAGTATTCCATTACGGCAATCGGCAGCGTCATTTTGCAAAGCGCGGTCAACAGTATCGGTTCCGACGCGGTGGCGACTGTGACGGCGGGCAGCAAACTCAGTATGTTTTTAATGTGTCCTTTCGACGCGATGGGTTCCACAATGGCGACCTATGGCGGACAGAATGTGGGAGCGGGAGCGTTCGACAGAGTCGGCAAAGGGTTAAAAAGCTGCGTGCTGTTAGGCGCGGCTTATTCCGTGATAGCGCTTATTGCCGTACTACTGATTGGCGATAATATGCTGTTATTGTTTTTGGATAAGAGCGAGACGGCAATCTTAGAAAATGCCAAATGGTATATTACTATCAACGTCTGCTTCTATTTTCTGCTTGCGCTTGTGAATATTGTGCGTTTCCTGATACAGGGCATGGGGTATAGCAGACTGGCTGTTTTTGCGGGTATGTTTGAAATGATAGCCAGAGGGCTGGCTGGCTTTGTGCTGGTTCCGATTTTCGGTTTTACGGCGGTTGGATTTGCCAATCCGCTTGCATGGCTGTTTGCGGACGCTTTTCTGATTCCCGCTTATATTCATGCCAGAAAAGACGTGGAAAGGATAAGGCAGATGCACGTCGCACGCTCGGAAAGTTAAGGGAGGATAAGGCTATGGCGGTTACGATTTTTACAATGACGCATAAAAAATTTAAAGAACCGGCAGACCCCATTTATCTTCCGCTGCAGGTCGGGAAAGCCTGTGGGGAAAATTTAGGCTATGCGGGGGATGATACCGGCGATAATATCTCTGCTAAAAACTGCTATTACGGAGAATTGACAGGCGTTTACTGGGTATGGAAAAATGTGCATACTTCGGATTATGTCGGCGTATGCCATTACAGAAGGTATTTTTGCACCGAAAAGGGAAGAATCTTGAACGAGGCGGACTATCATAATATTTTAAAAGAGTATGATATGATTGTTTCTAAAAAGCTGAAACTCAATTTTTCTTATTTTGACGGCTATGCGAGCGATTATAATATTTTCGACCTTGTGACGACGGGAGAGGTTATCCGGCAAAAATATCCCGACTATTACGATAATTTTGAACGCCTCGTGCATGGAAACGGAACCTATTTTGCGAATATGATGGCAGCGGATAAGGCGTTGTATGACGAATACTGCGCGTGGCTGTTTTCTATTTTTGACGAGGTGGAAAAAAAGATTCACCCGGAAAACTATGACGATTATCACAAGCGGGTTTTCGGGTTTATCTCGGAATTTCTGCTGATGGTCTGGGTCGAGACAAAGGGATTGAAAGTTTATGAATGCAAGGTCGGCATGACGACGGAAAAATACGAAACAAAACAGATGAAAGAAAAGCTGGCGGATTTTTTTGCAAAGAAAGATATCGCGGGCGCGAAAACGTATTTTCTGGAATCTTTGGAAAAAAGACCGGACGTCTTGATGGAGGCGTCAGACATTACAGGGGAGTTAAAAGTGTCCATGCAGGCAGTCGCGGTCTGCGAACTGGAAAAGCAGGAATACGGCGAAAGCGTTATTGACAGAATACAGGATTTTTCCGGATTGATGCACTATTTTAACAGACTGAACGACGCCGTCAATGCTTGTAAGATGGGGCAACTGCAAAAAGAGGATATCCGTTTTTTACAGAAAGAAAAGATATCCGCCGTGGCGATAGAGGCTTCGGCGCGGCTTTTTTGTACGGAAGAGGGAGAACTTGCGCGGGTGGCTGCAGAGATAAAAAAGACAGCGGGATGCGCTTAGACGGCATTCCCGCTCTCTATTTGTTACTGTGTCAGATTTGAAATATCAATAGTCGGGTCGGTGGCGGCGCCTCTTGTCATGCCAAGGTAAGTGATAGAACCGTCTTTTTCATAGCGGAAAAAATAAGTGGAAATGACATCTGTGTCGGATTCTCCATTAGACAGCAATGTTCGGGAAACGGCGATTTCTACCGTATCGTCCGAAGCGTCCATATCGTATAAGGCGCATAGCGGCCACGGCGTCAAAGCATTCGTCAATTCCTCGCTGTATCCCTGTGAGACATCGATACCGTTGATGATAAGGTGCGTGACAAAGTCGGAGGTTCCCTCCGCGACCTCTTCATAGTTTGTATAAAGTTCTATCGTATCGTCTACGCCGTCGCCGTTAATATCCAGCGTATAGGAAGCTCCGTCCTCTATCTGCACGGTCAGATTGCCGGCGTAGCGGTATTCTTCTTTGAATCCCATCTCATATAAATCGTTGTAGGGAATCGGAAATTCTATCGTGCCTGAGGCATAGGGGCCAAGCGCATAAGGGTCGCTGAAAAAAATAAGTCCGCTTGTGGACAGATACCATGCTCCGTCGGTGTAAAGAACCGATTCCAGCGTTTCCGACGATGTGTTAGGAAATAATATTTCCTGATAGAACTCATTTTCAGCAAGCGCCTGATTGAAAGCAAGCGTATTATCATAAAAAGAATCGGGGTCGTCAGATAACTCTGAAAAGGTAATCAATTCACCGGTCTGTGAACTGTAATTGACGCCGATGGTCGTATAGTTGCCATGTGCGCCGTCTGCATATTCATAATACCGCGCGGTAAAAGAAATGACATTGCTGTCACAACGTGTAACGGTAAAGTCCAAATCGGAGGAATATTCAAAAAAATCATATTCGGGATTTTCCTCTATATAGTATTGATATTGTTCTTGCGCCATAGTAAGCAGCATGGTATTGGAGGAAAAATCATCAACCCTTGTTTGGATATCGGCGTTGATTTTATCGGCGGCGGTTTCATTGCCCTCTATGGAGATAACGGGATAGATGATGACGCGTGTATAGATAGTCGTGCCATCCTCTGCAGTTTCCTCGTTTTCTTCCGTTTGAAATGTAACAGAGATAGAAAGAGACTGCGCGGTGGCATCTGCGGTGCCGCTGTTGGTTGATGTGCCGTTGTCTGCCTGCGCTGCGCTGTCGTCTGCGTTTGTATCTGAATTTGCTGCAGAAGTATTGGCGGCGCCAGAAGCCTCTGCCGTATCACTATTTTCTTGTGCGTCTGTATTGTCAATTATTGTTTCGTTCCCCAGCGCGCCGTCCTGTTTTCCGCATGCGCTGCATAAGAGCATAACGGAGGCAAGCGCGGTGCAGATAAATTTCTTTTTCATCATGGTAATCTCCAATCCGGAGCGTTTACGCGACACTAAGCTCCTTTTTCAGCCTGCATAAATAACTTTGCTTTCCATTAGTGTATCATACTCCGGCGTAAAATCAAATACCACGGACGAATCGGTCACAGTGGTTTGGGCTTTGCCAAGATAGGTGAGAGAAGCGTCTTTTTCATAGCGGTAGAAAAAAGTAGTCGGTATCACGCCGTCTCCACCCGGGTTCTCCCAATTCATCTGAAACGCAATTTCGATTGCGTCATCTTCCGTATCCATGTCATAGAGAAAACATTCTGTCCAGCAAAAGATATAAGCATCGTCTGAAAATTGACCTGCCAGCTGCTCATTCTGCAAAGCATAGTCAACGCCGTTAATGATAAAGTGCAGGTTGGTGCCGGCGCTTCCCGGCTGCTCGATATAAAATTGAATTTCTTCATCCTGACCGTCGCCGTTTAAGTCATAGGAGCAGACTTTTTCGGTTTGCAGGCAGATAGTTTTTTTACCATCATAAGCGTATTGCTCCTGAAAATCCATTTCTTCTAAATCTGCATAAGGAATGGTAAATTCGATTTCCCCTGCATAAAAGGCGCCAAGCTCATAGGGGTTGCTGAAAAAGACCAGGCCGGAGGTGGAAAGATACCATCTATTGTCCTGATAAAGCGTATTTTCTAAATCAATGCTTCCTGCCCAACTCTCATCCGACCACATGATACTTTGATAAGAATTAAAGGCGGCAAGGTTTTGAAGAAAAGTCAATGTATTTTGATGGAAAGCATCGGCGTCTGCACAAAGGTCTGCAAAATCAATTTTTTCGCCCGTCCGCGTATCATAGTTTACTCCGGTATGGTAGTCCATACCATGTGCGCCGCCGGTATAACATTCGTCTGTGATATGAAAAGAAATGACATTACTGTCAGCACGAGCGACGCTAAATAGCAGTTTATCGCTATTATAAATATAGACATTTGTATTATAATATTCTTCATATTCGTCTTTCGACCATGCCGGATAAGGCGTATCAGTATAAAAAGAATCCACCATTGTTTGTATATCTGCATTGATTTTGGCAGCGGCGTTTTCGTTTCCGTCGATTATGACATGCGGATAAGTGCAGGTACTCTCATATATTATCGTTCTGTCATTCACCGCTTCCGTGCTTCGCTTTTCGCTGTACATAAATATGGATACGGGAGAGGTGAGCGTGGTATGGGCGGTATACTGTATGATGTCTGAATCCTGCATACTGTCTGCATTCTGTCCGTTTAAAATACCGGCAATATCAAAGATTTTATTGCCCTGTACAGTGGACGGCATAACCGAGAATATACTTTCCGGCTGGTATGGGGAAAAAGACATTTTGTCCTGCTTTGTGCATGTCATATACAGGCACAGACATACGGCGCATACGCATACGACAATCATGGATAGACGGAAGATTATTTTTTGTTTCATAACGGTTTACCTCTTTTTAGGAGAAAAAAACAGAGTTCGCATTAGTATTTTTTATAAAAATCATTATAACATATATAAGCGTGGATAGCATCCGGTTTTTAACTTTGTGCGAAAAACCGTTATACATAATAAACAAAAAAGAGGGTTAAAATTGTCTGTTTATTGAATTGACATAGAAGGGTGGTTATGATATGCTCATTTTACATTATCATAAAGCACAGAGACAATTTCATAAGAAGTGCTGCAAAGGAGGTGAAAATAAGATGACAGAAAATGAAAAATTAGATTTGATTTTGCTAGAAATGCGGGGGATAAAGGTCGAAGTGACAGAAATGAAATCTGAGATAACAGAGATGAAATCTGATATGCAGAAGATGCAGACCGAGATAGCGGACATGAAAGTCGAGATAGCGGACATGAAAGTCGAGATAGCGGAGATAAAATCCGACATGCAGAAGATGCAGACCAATATCGAAGAAATGAATTTCAAGATAACCAGAATTGATTTATCGATTGAGAATGAAATTCGTGTCAATATCCAGCGCGTGGCGGAAGGGCATCTTGATTTATCAAGAGATTTACATGATGCAATGCACCCTAATGCAGAGGTGGAGATGCTATCGCTTAAAGTCAGGATGTTGGAAACGGATGTGGGAAAGCTGAAAGAGAAGATATCCTAAATGAAGCTTTTCTATTTTTCTGATTCATTCTTTTAGCTTTATCATGGCTGCGTAGTGCAGTAATTTTTCCTGATTTTTATTTCTTATTATGAAAGCCTTGAAAGAGGCATACTAAACGGGCGTCGCATCTTTCAAGGCGGTATTTTTACTCTATATTCCGTTCATCCATGCTTTCATAAAAAACTTTATCTGGCAGCACATTGATGATGACCTTATCGCTGCTGTATTGTGCCGAAATTTCCTCCAGCCGTTTGCTAATATCTTCTTTATTCATTGCCAGAGCGTTGTTGATATCGGTATTTTCCCAAAATTGCTGTACCGCGTTCATCATAGAGCCGACGCAGCGGTCGCGTTCACGGATAGTAACGGATTCTTTGTCGGCAATATGATAGGAAAAAGCGTATTCCATGCTGCAGTAGGCTAATTCATAACCGTTTCCATATTCTATTTTGTCAGGGAAATGGATGGTAACAACCGGGTCTTTTTCTGGTTCGGACTTTTTGATGCTTCTAACATATTCGCCGTTTTCCATGCCCGATGCCCAGACAGTGAGTGACACGAATGTCATTTCCTCGTCGGATAAAGAAACGGCATAATCTTGTAAAGCACGGTCGATGTCGATTCGTTCCATCCGTTCATAATTTTCATCCGCCCATACCAATAATGCCGCGTTGAAATCCGCAACGGACATATTCGGATAATCCGCTGTTTTTAAGGCAAATAAAGAACGGTAGTCGCTTTCGGTGCCGTTAGGATAGCCGTGGCGTTCGGCGTTCGCTTCGTTATTTGGAGAAGAAATAGTATCTTTGCCGCCCTTATCCGACAAAACAAGCGGAGTATAAAAATACGCTATGTCAGCCCGCAGTTTGCCGGTACTCCATTTTTCCGTAAGCAGTTTGGTTTCTGACGCGAGGGCTTTTTGCATATAGGTTTCGTCTTGTAACTGTTCCATATTTTTACTTTGCATGATATCCGCCAGCCCCGATACCAGTCCTGAGCGCGCGGTGTCATATTCTCCGACTGTAAGGGAGTCAGGGTCTAAGATAGTAAGGGTAATGCTATATTCCAGACTGGCATTATCCGCCGCGTCGGGATATTTTGCCTGGGCGGGTTCCGATATGGAGTAGCCACGGAAAATTCTCGACGACCAGTTTTCGGCGGTCAGCGGCGACAGTATATTATATAGAAAGTAAGCCATTTGTGTTTCCATGTTGTCGCCATATTCTTTTGTTTCATAAATAGAGTAGAGTCTTTCGTCTGCCAAAAAACGCTCCAATAAGTCGCTGTATTCTTTCGTATCGGTTGTCTGCCAGACTCTCTTTTGATATTCGGAAACGCTCATATCTTTGTAACCGTTGAATTGCAGGGAAAGCAGTTTATCAAAATCTTCTTTTGAAAAATTGCTATCAGGAGAACCGCTCATACTTTTGCCGGACTGTGACGGGGCAGGTCTGTCGGCTGCGGAAGTAGCAAAAGCAGTTGTTGTAAAAATAATAAGCGCGGCGGCGATAAGAACCGCGGGCAGAGAAGTTTTTTTAATTTTCATAATTGCAGTAATCCTTTCTTCGGCGGCATTTATATTAAAATTGTTGCAAAACGGCATAAAAGCGTTTTTCTGTTCCTCCATACCGATAAGCATAAAAGCATAGGCGGACTTTGACGTTTCACCAAGACGGTGCAGTACGCTTTCGTCACAAGCCAGTTCCATATCCCTGTTAAAAAGAAAATACATTGCCCACACAAGCGGGTTGAACCAGTGAATGCAGAGAGCAAACGCGATAAGCAGTTTTGTCAGGGCGTCCAAACGCCGGATATGGACATATTCATGTAAGAGTATATAGCGAAGCTGTACCGTATTTGTCCAGTCGGTTTTCTTTGGCAATAAAATAACGGGTTTTACAATACCGTATGTCAACGGCGTTAAAATGCGGTCGGACTCTCTGATACGGATAGTACGGTGCAGAGAATGCGTATCCAGCCAGTGTTTTACAAAATCATTTTGAACGGGCAGGGAAGTTTGAAATGCAAAACGGCAGCGGCAGTAGGATATGATAAAAAACAGCATACAAATTGCCGTTCCCACGAGCCGGACAAGCGTCCAGGGAGAAATATTTTTTAATATGTCCGCCAGTGCGGTTATGGTTTCTTTTGTGGATGCGTTCCCTGCTTCATTCAGTCCATATACTGCGTCATCCACGGGCGCATATGTCAGCTCATTTATGAACGTATATACCGATTTGTACGTTGCCGCATTTATGGAATCGCTCGGTATGCAGGCAGCCGTGTCTGTCCGAATAAAAGAATACACGCTTAATATAGAGGGGATGGAAAACGGTATCAGCAGTCTTGCCAAGGCAATCCACCATAAAATTAAAAACGTGATTTTGGGTAATTTATGAAGCGTAAACGCGCGGATAACGATGACGGCAATAATAAGAACCGCCCCGGAAAAACTCATTTGCAGTAAACTCATAAATATAAGCCTCCTTTTGTGCATAACATTTTATTCCAATTCCCCGACAATCTGTTTCAGTTTGTCAATCTGTTCGGCGGAAAGTTTTTTCCTGCTAAGAAGCGCCGCAAATAGTTTGTCGGAAGAACCGTCATAGATTTTATCGATTAATTCGTTTGTTTCCGCTTCCTGCACTTTTTCTTTCGGAATGAGCGCATGGCACATAAAATTGGGTTCGCTGCGCTCGATTGCGCCTTTTTTAATACATCTTTTAATCAAAGTATAGGTGGTGTTCATATTCCAGCCGACCTCTTCTTTCAGAATGTCTGAAATGTGTTTCGCGGTGGTATCGCCCTCCCGCCAGAGCACCCCCATGATTTTTAACTCTGAATCAAACAGTTTGATGTCCATGATAATGTTCTCCCTTCGTCCACACTACTGTGGTAGTTTGTTGTAAAAATATCATAACACAGAGGCAAGAGAGTGTCAATACTACTGGAGTAGTTTGTGATTTTAATTTTGCGGTACCCAGAATCCCCTCCCGCCATTGAGTCTCACCGTCATTTGTGTTAAAATACTACCACAGGCGGCGCTATGCTACCCCAAATTAAATAATGCGCAAACCGCTTTCTTTGGCAGATATGATATGCGGTACAGTGCAGAAATGGAGACGAACATGAACTATAAGGAAGCCTATAAAAAATTAGAAAAATATGGACAGCTTCATCTGTTACAATACTATGAAGAGTTGACGGCAAAAGAGCAGGAAAGCCTTTTGTCACAGATAGAGGATATCGATTTGTCGGTGACGGATTCCTGCAAGCATAAAGAAGAATTGAACCAAAAGGGAAAAATCACGCCGTTATCCGCGATGCAGTTAAAAGAAATTCAGGAAAGAAAAGAAGAATTTACAAAGGTCGGAATCGAGGCGATTAAGGCGGGAAAAGTCGGCGCTGTTTTACTGGCGGGCGGCATGGGTACAAGACTTGGTTCCGATGCGCCGAAAGGAGTTTATAATATCGGCCTGACAAAAGAAGTTTTTATTTTCCAGCGGCTCATTGAAAATCTTCTGGACGTGGTTCATGCGGCAGATACATGGATTCATTTATTTGTTATGACGAGCGATAAGAACCACGAAGCGACCGTCGGCTTTTTTAAAGAAAAAAATTATTTCGGCTACCGCCCGGAATACGTTACTTTCTTTATGCAGGAGATGGCTCCCGCAACCGACTACGACGGTAAAGTATATCTGGAAGAAAAAAGCAAAATATCCACTTCGCCGAACGGCAACGGCGGCTGGTTTTCGTCCATGATGAAATGGGGCGTGGTAGATAAAATCCATGAGGCGGGCATCGAATGGCTGAACGTTTTTGCGGTAGATAATGTGCTGCAGAGAATCGCAGACCCCTGTTTTGTCGGGGCGACGATTCAGACAAACAGCGACGTTGGCGCTAAGGTTGTTCGTAAAAACGCGCCGGATGAAAGAATCGGCGTGATGTGTTTAGAGGATGGCAGACCGTCTATCGTAGAATATTACGAACTGACAGAGGAATTGATGAACGCAAAAGATACAAACGGCGACCCCGCGTACAGCTTCGGCGTTATCCTCAATTATCTGTTCCGGGAAAAAGCCTTAGAGGAAATCGCAGCGAAAAAGCTGCCGCTCCATATCGTGGAAAAAAAGATTCCCTGTCTGGATAAAAACGGCAATGCGGTAAAACCCGAAGAACCCAACGGTTATAAATATGAGCAGCTTGTTCTGGATATGATTCACGAACTGGATTCCTGCCTGCCTTACGAGGTAGAGCGTAACTATGAATTTGCGCCGATTAAGAATAAAACGGGCGTCGATTCCGTAGAGAGCGCACGGGTACTGTGTAAAGAAAACGGCATAGAATTATAGATGTAAATAACATTTTGACAGATTTGCCCAACATTCCATGCTTGATGAAAAAGTCAGAACAAGGGTAGAATAAGAAAAGAACAAGATTATAAAACCGGAAAATAAGGAGGCGCTTTTATGGCAATTTTAGTAACAGGCGGAGCGGGATATATCGGTTCCCACACAGTGGTGGAATTACAGAATGCAGGATATGACGTAGTCGTAGTGGATAATTTATCCAATTCCAGCGAAAAATCATTGCAGAGAGTGGAAAAAATCACCGGCAAGCCGGTAACATTCTATCGTGCGGATATTTTGGACAGGGAGGCTTTGGAAAATGTATTTCAGAAAGAAAAGATAGATTCCTGTATCCATTTCGCTGGGCTTAAGGCGGTCGGTGAATCCGTAGCAAAACCATGGGAATACTATGAAAATAATATTGCAGGCACGTTGACATTAGTGGATGTAATGAGAAAACATAATGTAAAGAATATTATCTTTTCCTCTTCGGCAACCGTCTACGGCGACCCCGCAGTGATTCCGATTACGGAAGAATGCCCGAAAGGACAATGCACAAATCCGTACGGATGGACAAAGTCCATGTTAGAGCAGATACTTTCCGATATGCAGAAAGCAGACCCGGAATGGAATGTGATTTTACTGCGCTATTTTAATCCGATAGGCGCGCATCAGAGCGGCACAATCGGCGAGAATCCGAATGGCATTCCGAATAACTTAATGCCCTATATTACACAGGTAGCCGTTGGCAAGTTAAAAGAACTCGGCGTATTCGGCAACGATTATGATACGCCTGACGGAACGGGCGTGCGCGACTATATTCATGTGGTGGATTTGGCGCTCGGTCATGTGAAAGCCTTGAAAAAAATCGAGGAAAAAGCAGGACTTTGTATTTACAATCTCGGCACGGGTACAGGCTACAGCGTTTTAGATATCGTGAAAAACTTCGAGGAAGCTACCGGCGTCAAGATTCCGTATGTGATTAAGGACAGACGCCCCGGCGATATTGCGGCATGCTATTCCAATGCGGAAAAAGCCAAAAGGGAACTCGGCTGGGAAGCAAAATACGGCATCAAGGAAATGTGCGCCGACTCTTGGAGATGGCAGAGCAATAACCCGAACGGATATGATGATTAAAAAGCGTTTTTATGGATTTTGCGGTACTCTTTTGGTGTGACTTTGTATTTTTCCTTGAATAAAGCGTAAAAATGCGTACGGTTTGTAAATTTTAATCCGGCGGCTATGGCGCTGATGGATTCGTCAGTTTCCGTCAGACGCTGTGCCGCTTTTTTCAGGCAGAAAGTCATACCGTAATCATAAAGGCACATATCGGTAAATTTGTTGACGATACGGTTTAAATAGTCGCCGCTGTAATTCAGAAACTGTTCAAGCTGCGTGCGCGTCATACGCCCGTCGCTTTCTTCAAAAAGTCGGGTAATGCGGGCAAAGAGCAGAAAATCGCTGTTCGTATCCAGACGGATATTGGTACAGTGATAATAATTTGGCGATGACAGATATGTCAAAAAAGCGCACAACTGTCCATAAATTTGATAAGAAGCGCCAAATTTGGGACAAAGAAGCGTTTGTATCATGGCTTGCGCCATGTCGTGCAGACGCCGGGCATGAAGATGGTTCTGGTAGGCGGGAATGTAGTCGAGGTAAGCGCGTTTCCCGGGATTTTCCAAATCGGAGGCAATAAATTGGTAAAGCTCGCTGCGATAGATTTCCCTTTCGTGTACAAAAGAGGAATTATGCGCAGAGGCAAACAGTTCTGTAATAAAATCGGGCGACATGCCGATATATAAAACTCTGCACCGGGAAGTATAATGCTCCATATGGCGCAGGCTGCGGTTAATCAGACAGCAGGAACCCGCGGTGTAGAGATATTCTTTTCCTTCGATTTTCTGTATCATATTTCCGTCCAGTACAATCACAAATTCAAAAAAATCATGTAAATGCGGCGCATTTTTCTTATAGGGGTCGTTTTTGCCGGAGAGCGGTTCCTGATACAAAACGGCTTTTGTGGGAGACATGGTTACAATATTGACATAATCGTCCGGCTTAGAACCGTTACAATATTCCAACGTGAGCTGGAACGGTACATTCATGCAGTAAAAACGGCTGAAATCACTTTCGCCGTTTTGGATTTTAATAGAGGAATCGCTGCTGTCCAGCGCCTCTAACATGGTTAGCGTGCTGTCTTTTTTCATAGGTTCTCCGTTTGTATAGTATTCCCGAATATGATACAAATGATAACTGTTAAAGTCGTTTTATGACATTGTTGTGTAATATGCTGATTTTCTATAATTATAAGGAAAACAGGCAGGAAAGTAAAGGGTTCATAAGCTGTAAAGAAAAGGGAGGAAAAGTATGAGGAAGCGATTTGGTACAAAATTACTGGTTTTATGTATCAGCGGAAGTCTCTGTTTCACTGCTTTATCAGGGTGTGGAGCAGGAAACGGCGCGGACAACAGCGCAGAAAGCGCGGCGGCAGACACTACGGAAAGCGAAACGGCAAACAGTACGGAAAGCGAAGCGGAAAATGAAACGGGAAGTGGCGTAGACGGCGTAGAGACATTTTCACTGCCGGACGGTCCGGAGGAGTCGGAAATCTATCTGGAACCGATTGCGGATATTTCGGACGATTTTATCCGCGGCATGGATGCGTCAGCCGTGCTTGTGGAAGAAAACAGCGGCGTGAAATATTATAACTATGACGGGGAGGAACAGGATGTTTTTAAGACATTGGCGCAGTCCGGCGTCAATTATATCCGTATCCGTGTCTGGAACGACCCCTATGATGAAAACGGAAACGGATATGGCGGCGGCAATAATGACGTCGCAACGGCAATAGAACTGGGAAAACGCGCAACCAAGTATGGCATGAAAGTATGTATTGATTTTCATTATTCCGATTTCTGGGCTGACCCCAAAAGGCAGCTTACGCCTAAGGCATGGGAGGGGATGAGCGCCGAAGAAAAATGCAACGCACTCTATGATTTTACCAAGGAAAGCCTCACGGAGATTCTGGACGCGGGCGTAGATGTGGGAATGGTGCAGATTGGAAATGAAATTAATAACGGTATGGCTGGCGAGACGCTTGTTCCCGTAGTCATGAACCTTTTGACTTCAGGAAGTAAAGCGGTCCGTGAAATTTCGGAAAGCTACGGAAAAGATATTCAGATTGTCGTACATTATACCAATATTGAAGATGCGGACGGTATCAATACGATTGCCCGCAATCTGATGAATCATGGCATCGATTATGATATTTTCGGTTTATCCTATTATCCGTTCTGGGATGGCACCAATGAAAATATGCAGGCTGTGGCTAAGAACATTCAGGATAAATACGGTAAAAAAGTAGTGATTGCGGAAACGTCTTATTGCTATACGGCTGAAGATGGGGACGGCTGCGAAAACAGCTTGCACGGTACGGACGATTTGACGGAAGGGTATGCGGCAAGCGTGCAGAGCCAGGCGACAATGATTCGTGATATCTGCGAGGCGGCAAATGACGTTGGCGTCATCGGTATTTTCTACTGGGAAGGAACATGGATTCCGGTAGGGAAAGCGACACAGGACAATTCTCCGATATGGGAAGAATACGGAAGCGGCTGGGCGAGCAGTTATGCGGTGGATTATGACCCGGATGACGCCGGATTGTATTACGGCGGCTGTTCGTGGGATAATCAGGCGATGTTTGATTTTGACGGCTATCCGCTTGCCTCTTTAAATGTATTCAAATATTTAAAATACGGCTCGACGGCGCCGCTGGCAATAGATTCTATTCCTGAACTTTACGCTTCCTGCGACGTCGGCGGCACGCTCGAACTTCCGCAGAAAGTGGATGTGATTTATAATGACCGTTCGGCTAATACGCAGGTTGACGTTACATGGGATGAGGCGCAGATTGCCGCAATCGATACCAGTGTCGGCGGTACTTATGATATCACGGGCACGGTAGAAGATGGTACTACCGTTACCTGCCATATGGAAGTGGTAATGCTCAATCATGCGAAAAATCCAAGTTTTGAAGAGTCTGATACTTCCATGTGGAAAGTGACGTATGAGGGAGAAAACAATCCGACCGATTTCCAGAGAAAGGCGGACGACGCATACAGCGGAGAGACGGCGTTCCATTTCTGGTCGGAAAATTCCGATATGGAATTTGCCATCGAACAGGAACTTACGGATTTGGAACCCGGAACTTATCAGCTCTTTGTATACGCGCAGGGCGGCGATATGTCGGAAGATTCCGTATTGGAACTGTATGCAGTGACAGGCGGCGAAGAACAGACGGAACCTTTTGCGGTGACAACGTGGGCGAATTGGCAGCAGCCCACAATCCCTGAAATAAAAATTACCGACGGTACGCTTACTATCGGCGTGCGTATGAAGTGTAACGCAAAAAGCTGGGGAACTGTAGATGACTTTACATTAAACAGAATCGGGGATTAAAACAAGAAAATCGCTTTGCGGCTTATCTAACTTCTTGGAGCGCAAGCCACTATCAGGCTTGCGCTTTTTATAGATATAAATACATAAAAATGAAATGACATATGCTTCCGCCCATCACGAACAGATGAAAAATCTCAT
>JAMPCN010000001.1:51747-70652 GCA_023666125.1 Bacillus sp. (in: firmicutes)
GTCCTTCTTAGAGTTTAACTACATGATTATGCAGAGTTACGATTTTCTGTATCTCCATAATCACTATGGCTGTAATATGCAGTTTGGAGGAGATGACCAGTGGAGCAATATGCTCGGCGGCACGGAATTAATCCGCCGCAAACTTGGAAAAGACGCTTATGCCATGACGATTACGCTGTTGCTCAATTCTGAGGGGAACAAGATGGGAAAGACGCAGAAAGGCGCGGTATGGCTTGACCCGAATAAGACTTCTCCGTTTGAGTTTTACCAGTACTGGCGCAACGTGGCGGATGCTGATGTGCTGAAATGTTTAAGGATGCTGACCTTTTTACCGCTTGAACAGATTGACGAAATGGATAAGTGGGAAGGCAGCCAGTTAAATCAGGCAAAAGAAATTCTGGCTTATGAACTGACGAATCTGGTACATGGCAAGGAAGAAGCCGAAAAAGCGAAAGAAGCAGCAAAGGCGCTCTTTGCAGGCGGCGGAAGTTCCGAAAATATGCCGGTTGCAAAACTTGATGATGATAAATTTACGGACGGAAGTATTGATATCCTTGGCATCCTGGTAGCAGCGGGGCTTGCCGCATCCCGTTCCGAGGCGCGCCGCGCCGTAGAGCAGGGCGGCGTTACGGTCAAGGGGGAAAAAGTAAGCGACATAAAGCAAAGCTACAGCAAAGACGAGATTGCCAATGAAGAGTTTATCGTTAGAAAAGGCAAGAAAAACTTTAAGAAAATTACGATAGCATAAATCATGATAGTAGATAGGCGAAAAAGGAGAAAAAACATGAGCAAGAAAGAAAGAACACTAATGTCGTACACACCGGAAATTAAAGTAATGGACTGTACGCTGCGAGACGGCGGTTTGGTAAACGACTTTTTCTTTACCGACGAGTTTGCAAAAGATTTATATCAGGCAAATATCAAAGCGGGCGTAGACTACATGGAATTTGGCTACAAGGCGTCCAAGGAGATGTTCGATGTCAAAAAATTCGGCAAGTGGAAATTCTGTGATGATAAGGATATCCGCACGATTGTCGGCGATAATAAGACGGATATGAAAATATCCGTTATGGCGGATGTAGGACGCTGCGATTTTAAGAAAGACATTTTGAATAAAAAAGACAGCCCCATAGACCTTGTCAGAATCGCGACTTATATCAATACGATTCCGGCGGCGGTGGAGATGATTGAAGACTGCACAAAAAAAGGATATGAAACGACGGTCAATATCATGGCAATTTCAAAATCAAACGAAGTGGATATTGACGCGGCGTTAGAACTTTTAGGGCAGAGCAGCGTAGGCTGTATCTATTTGGTAGACAGCTACGGTTCTTTATATCCCGAACAGGTCAGCAGGCTTTCGGACAAATATCTGGAAGTTGCGGATAAATATAATAAGAAAGTTGGCATTCACGCACATAATAACCAGCAGCTTGCCTTCGCTAATACGATAGAAGCGTTAAGAAGAGGCGTCAGCTATTTAGACGCTACGGTCAGCAGCCTTGGAAGAGGATGCGGCAACTGTCCGAGCGAATTGCTTTTGGGCTTTTTGAAAAATCCCAAATACAGGATTAATCCGCTCTTACAGTTTATAGAAAAGCATATTGTGCCGATGAAAGAATCCGGGGTCGTATGGGGCTATGACGTACCCTATCTTTTGACAGGCATTTTGAATCAGCATCCGAAGACCGCCATTCAGTTTATGAAAGAGGAACGGACAAATTATCACGATTTTTATCTGGAACTTTTGGATAATTTCTAAAAATGACGCCGCGTAATGCGGCGCCATTTTTTATATAATAGGAAATTGCTGTAATCGTGGTGGTTATGTCTCTGCGGATGGTTGATAAACCGCCTGCAGATTTTCCAGTTTAGCGCCCATATTGACAAGCAGGGCGTCCAATATGGTGATGGCAGCCATGGATTCCACGACAACGACAGCCCTTGGAACAACGACCGGGTCATGTCTTCCCTTGATGTTGATTTCAATATTTTCGCCCTGTCTGTTGACTGTCTGCTGTGTCCGGAAAATAGAGGGTGTCGGTTTTACGTGGGCGCGCAGGATAATCGTGGAACCGTCGCTGATGCCGCCTAAAATACCGCCCGCGTGGTTAGTGGCTTTGCAGACTTGTCCGTCTTTCATAAGGAAAGCATCATTGTTTTCCGAACCTTTGCGCGTAGATACAAGCGTGCCGTCTCCAATTTCCACGGCTTTGACCGCGCCGATGGACATGACGGCCTTGGCAAGGTCGGCATCCAGTTTATCAAAGACAGGTTCGCCGATACCGGCAGGACATCCCGTAATTTTACATTCAATAACGCCGCCCGCGGAATCCTGGGATTTCATGCATTCTTCCAGATAGCTTTCCGCTTTTTGGGAGGCTTCATAGTCGGGCATACAAGTCGGTGTATTAAGAATCGCCTGTGCGTTGAAGGCGCTATCGTCAATCGTAACAGAACCGATGGAACGGGTATAAGCCATCAGATAAATGCCCAGTGTATTGAGTAGTTTAGAGGCAATGGCCCCGGCGGCAACGCGTCCAATGGTTTCTCTTGCGGAGGAACGGCCGCCGCCGCGGTAGTCGCGGAAACCGTATTTTTGCTCAAATGTATAATCCGCGTGACCGGGGCGGTAGTAGTTTGCAATTTCACTATAGTCGGAAGAACGCTGCGAAGTGTTGCGTATCATAAGGGAAATCGGCGTACCGGTTGTTTTTCCCTCAAAGATGCCGGAAAGGATTTCCACCTTGTCATCCTCTTTTCTGGGAGTGGAAATTTTAGTTCTGCCGGGTTTGCGGCGGTCTAAAAAAATCTGGATATCGCTTTCGGATAAGGAAAGCCCGGCAGGGCAGCCGTCTATCACGACGCCAAGCGCTTCCCCGTGGGATTCACCCCACGTTGTTATTTGAAATAGTCTGCCATAAGAGGAACCAGCCATAATCTAATCTCGCTTTCTTGTCTTTTTATATTTTGTCAGTATAGCATAATTTTGGAAATTTGGAAAGAGTTGGTCAATTTGTACAAATTTTTGAAAAATTTCCTGAAATTTTTTTTGATTTACATAATAAAAATGATTTACAAATCAAAATTATATGTTATGATATAAGTTAGGTACATATACATTACATAGTGGATGTGAAAAAATGAAGAAAACTTTTCGGGAAAAAGCCATGCAAAGGTGCATGGAAATTGCAAAAAAGAATAGGTTATTAAAATATCCCGCTCTTCTGGCGCTGACGGTAGTGTTGATATTTTACTATATAGGAAGACATTTTGCAACAAATGGGAAACGGTATGTGGGTATTGCAGTTACGCTGCTGTTTTTCATGTCAAGCTGCAGCTTTTCCTTTGCCGTCTTTGAAGGGCAGGCCAGTTTCGTCAATACGAGAGAGGCTTACAGTGACGTTGTTATAGAGGATTCAGATGTGGCTCTTGCTGATGAAATTGAGATAACGCCGGACGAGAATATGTTGTTGGAAGAAACGGAAACGGTTAAGGAATACAGTGATTCTGATGATATCAAGAACATGGATTCCTATACGTTAGACGATATTTTGGAAGCGACGCAGAACTATGCGTTGGAAGACGAAACGGTGGAGGAGTCGGAAGACGAAATCGTATTTGACAGCAGCGACTGGCGGCTCGTATTGGTAAATAAACATCATCCAATACCGGATGATTACAGTTTTAATCTGGGTACTATCAAAGGAAGTATGCAGTGCGACGAGCGGATTATTGCCGATTTGCTGGCGATGCTTCAGGCGGCGAAAGGAGACGGCATCAATCTTGCCATCTGCTCTCCTTATAGAAATCAGAACAGACAGGAAGGGCTTTTTGAGAATAAGATTACGCTGTATATGGGACAGGGATATTCCTATATGGAAGCGTATAAAACGGCTTCCCGAACGGTTACGATACCGGGAGCAAGCGAACATGAGATAGGACTCGCAATCGATATTTTCTCGGACACCTACACGAAGTTAGATGAGGGATTTGCAGAGACGGAAGCGGGCAAATGGCTTGCGCAGCATAGCTGTGAATATGGTTTTGTCATCAGATATCCGGAAGACAAAGAATACATTACAAGTATTGAATATGAACCGTGGCATTTCCGCTATGTCGGCAAAGAAGCGGCCACGATTATGACGCAGGAAAATATCTGTCTGGAGGAATTTTGGGAGAAATATCTGTAAAAAGGTATGTGACAGCAGGAGACAGAAGTTCATGTATAGAGTAATCAAACGAGAGGGCAGGGCGAAACGAGGCGAACTGCAGACCGTGCATGGCGTGATACAGACCCCGGTTTTTATGAATGTAGGAACGGCGGCGGCTATCAAAGGCGCCGTATCGGCATTGGATTTGGAACAGATAGGAACACAGGTGGAGCTATCCAATACCTATCATCTTCATGTCAGGCCGGGCGATTTGGTGATAAAAAAGCTTGGCGGCCTGCATAAATTTATGCTCTGGGATAAGCCGATTTTAACGGATTCCGGCGGCTTTCAGGTCTTTTCTCTGGCAAGTCTAAGAAAGATTAAAGAAGAGGGAGTCTATTTTCATTCGCATATTGACGGCAGAAAGATTTTTATGGGGCCGGAGGAGAGTATGCAGATACAATCCAACTTAGGTTCGACAATCGCCATGGCCTTTGACGAATGCCCGTCAAGCGTGGCGGACAGAAAGTATGTACAAAATTCGGTAGAACGCACGACAAGGTGGCTGATACGCTGTCAGAAAGAAATGGCGCGGTTAAATGCCCTGGAAGATACGATAAATCCGAAACAGCTATTATTCGGCATCAATCAGGGAGCTGTTTTTGACGATATCAGAATCGACCATGCCAAAAGAATTGCGGAAATGGAGTTGGATGGTTATGCGCTTGGCGGTCTTGCCGTTGGGGAGACGCATGAGCAGATGTATCATGTGCTGGAAGAAACCGTACCGTATCTGCCCGTAGAAAAACCCGTTTACTTAATGGGAGTCGGTACGCCGGCGAATATTTTGGAGGCGGTGGAGCGTGGCGTTGATTTTTTCGACTGCGTCTATCCAACCAGAAA
The DNA here is from genome assembly GCA_023666125.1 of Bacillus sp. (in: firmicutes). GTDB lineage: Bacteria > Bacillota > Clostridia > Lachnospirales > Lachnospiraceae > UBA3282. The sequence continues at coordinate 56,805 of JAMPCN010000001.1, forward strand.
CGGAAGACACGGACACCTTTATACGAATCACGGGAAAATCAATTTATTTAACGCCAAGTATGAATTGGACGAGCGTCCGATAGAGGACGGCTGCGGCTGTCCGGTCTGTAAGAAAGGCTATTCGAGAGCCTATATCAGACATTTATTAAAGGCTAAAGAGATGTTGGGTATGCGTTTTTGCGTGCTGCATAATCTGTATTTTTATAATAAGATGATGACGGAAATCAGAGACGCGCTGGATATTGGTGAATTTGCGGCGTATAAGAAAAAGAAACTGGAAAATCTATAAAAGATATGCCATAATGGAATGGTATGGAAAGAAAGGAGTAAACTATTATGGGAATTTTATTAACTGAAGAAGTACCGGCAGCGGGCGGCGGAATCCTGATGATTCTGTATATGGTGATAATCTTTGGCGTTATGTGGTTTATCATGATTCGTCCACAAAAAAAGGAGCAGAAGAGAATGGCCGCCATGTTAGCGGAACTGGAGGTCGGTGATTCCGTACTGACAAACAGCGGTTTTTATGGCGTTATCATTGATATTACGGACGATACCGTCATTATCGAATTCGGCAATAATAAAAACTGCCGTATTCCGATGCAGAAAGCGGCGATTGCTCAGGTAGAAAAGCCTGATGCGGAATAAGGAATAAACAGAAAGTGAAAAATAAAGTAAGATGCATTTCGGTGCATCTTATTTGGTTGTAATTATCGCAGGTTGTAAGAAAGGCAGAGGTGTTAAAAGAATGGAATTACATATTACATGTATTCCCGGAGACGGGATTGGACCGGAAATTGTAACGCAGGCCAAAAAGGTACTGGACGCGGTGGCGGACAAATACGGACATACGATGCAGTATACGGATATTTTGATGGGAGGCGCTTCCATTGACGCATACGGCGTACCGCTGACACAAGAAGCGATTGCGACGGCGAAGGGAGCGGATGCGGTATTGATGGGTTCCATCGGAGGCGATACGACGACTTCTCCATGGTATCAGTTACCGCCGAATTTAAGGCCGGAGGCAGGGCTTTTGGCGATTAGAAAGGCTTTGAATTTATTCGCGAATTTAAGACCGGCAGTATTATATGAAGAACTGGCAAAAGCCTGTCCTTTGAAAGAAGAGATTGCAAACGCAGGTTTTGACATGCTGATTATGAGAGAACTGACGGGCGGACTTTATTTCGGAGAGCGCAAAACGGTCGAGGAAAACGGCATTCGTAAGGCGATTGACACATTGACGTATGATGAGACGGAAATACGCCGGATTGCCATAAAAGGCTTTGAAATCGCCATGAAGAGAAAGAAAAAAGTGACAAGCGTGGATAAGGCGAATGTTTTGGATTCTTCCAGGCTGTGGAGAAAAGTAGTGGAAGAAGTGGCGAAAGATTATCCCGAAGTGACGTTGGAGCATATGCTGGTTGATAACTGCGCAATGCAGCTTGTCAAAGACCCGGCGCAGTTTGACGTTATTCTGACGGAGAATATGTTCGGGGATATTTTATCTGATGAGGCAAGTATGGTGACAGGCTCTATCGGTATGCTGGCGTCCGCTTCCTTAAACGATACCAAATTCGGGCTTTATGAGCCGAGCCATGGTTCCGCGCCAGATATAGCCGGAAAGGATATTGCCAATCCTATCGCAACGGTTCTGTCCGCAGCCATGATGCTTCGTTACAGCTTTGACCTTGATAAGGAGGCGGACGCTATAGAAGCGGCCGTCAAGAGAGCGTTACAGGAAGGATACCGGACAGGGGATATTATGTCCGAAGGCTGCAAGCGGGTCGGCTGTACGGAAATGGGAGATTTACTGGCAAAATATATAGGATAAGCATTGATAGGAGTTGACAATGAAAAGATTATGGGAGAAGCAGGGAAAAAAGAATATAGAATCTGTGCTTTTTCTGCTTCTGCTTTTGGTTATGGCGGTTTATTACGGCTGGCGCCTTTTTGCCTTAACGCCGTGGTATGATGAACTTTATACATACTATTATTTTATCAGCAGAGGACCGCTTTATGCGGCGATTCACTGGCCGCTTCCCAATAATCATGTAGGATATTCCGTTCTTTCTGCTTTTTTTGATATATTTGGAAATGCGGAGATAGGGTTAAGAGGTGTATCATGGATATGCAGCCTGATTAGTTTATATCTTTTATTTGCGATAGGAAAAAAATGCTTCCCCAAAGGATTTGCCCTGATACTGCCGTTACTCTATATTCCGATGGAGCTTGTCAATCAGCTTGCGGTACAGGGAAGAGGTTATGCGCTTGCATCCTGTCTGTATCTGACGGCGGTTTATGAGCTGATACGGATTATTGTATTACACAAAAATAGTAAAAAAGATTATATGATACTCGCTTGCGCTTTTATATGGGCATTATATACGCTGCCAAGCAGCGTTTATTTTGTAGTGCCGCTCTGTATCATAGGCGGAAGTTTTTTGCTGATAAAGAAAAGGATAAAGGAGTTTTTTAGACTTTTTATAACGGCATGTGTGAGCGCGGTATGTACAATAGGATTGTATGCGGTGATATGGCTTGCTATCGGCTCCAACCTGCTTTCAAAAATACCGGACGGCCCCTTTTATACGGCGGGGCATGTTGACATCATATTACACGCGCCTTTTAAGTCGTTGCAGACGGGTATTCAATATATGTTGGATACTCCTTATATCCAGAGTGTGGGAAGAGAGGGCTATCTGTCCAAATTTGGCGAATGGATAAAGGCGTTGTTTGAATGTTATTTAACCGGTCTTTCAACGCCCCTGCTTATCATAGCGGGAATTGGTCTTGTCTGTATTGCGGCGGTTCTTATTAGAAAAAAGGGTGGTTTTGTAGAATGGTATCTTTTGCTGTCATTTATTTTAACGCCGCTTATGCTAATCATACAGGCTGCGCTGCCTTATTATAGAGTATTTTCTTTTTTTGCGGTTCCGGTAGTGATACTATTTGCTTGGTTAGCGGCACGTATTATCAGTCTTATAGGGAAGCCTGTGCTTATATTGGGAGTGAATGTATTTGCCGTATGCTTATGTCTTGCATTATTATTGATGCCGTCTTATTCGGCGCAGTACAGCGACAGAGAGGCGGCGGTGGAAGACGCTTATGAGCATATGAATCTGGAAAATGGCGGGAAAGTCTGTGTAACAGACTGCGACCAGGAATATTTGATGAAATATCTTTTTGATACGGAAGATGTGCTTAGGACGATAGAAGGGGCGGATTATGTATTATTTGATAAAGAACTGCTTTTATCGGAGAATACACAGATATCTGCAGGGGCATTAGCTGCGGATGCGTGGAAACTGTATTTGACCCGTGATGAGATTGATTGGGATTATCTGGCAGAAAAAATGCGTTTATGTTATGAGAACGACAGATTTGCGCTTTATGAGCGCACTCTTTATTGACAGTGTAAAAATAATGTAATACGATGGAATGTAGATTTTCACACAAAAGGAGAGAAAAGATGGAAAAAATCTCTGATGAGATTTTTTTCCATCTGAAATTTGTGCAGAAGCGTCACAAATTTCCCTGATTGCAGAGCAGAATTTGAGATTCTGCTCGCACCCTCAGCGTAAAACGCTTCGGAATGGAGGAAAAATGAGAAGTGACAATGTAAAAAGCGGTATGCAGCAGGCGCCGCACAGAAGTTTGTTCAATGCGCTTGGATTTACGCAGGAAGAAATGAAAAAGCCGATGGTAGGCATCGTTAGTTCCTATAATGAAATTGTACCGGGGCATATGAATCTGGATAAGATTGTAAACGCGGTAAAACTGGGCGTTGCGGAAGCTGGCGGCGTGCCGGTTGTTTTCCCGGCGATTGCGGTATGTGACGGTATTGCCATGGGGCATATCGGTATGAAATATTCTCTCGTTACCAGAGACCTGATTGCCGATTCCACGGAATGTATGGCTCTTGCGCATCAGTTTGACGCGCTTGTTATGGTTCCAAACTGTGATAAAAATGTTCCGGGGCTTTTGATGGCGGCAGCCAGAATCAATGTGCCGACCGTGTTTGTTTCCGGCGGACCGATGCTTGCCGGACATGTGAAAGGGCAAAAGAGAAGCCTTTCTTCCATGTTTGAGGCGGTGGGCGCGAATGCGGCAGGCATGATGACGGAAGAAGAGGTGCGGGAATTTGAAGAAAAAGTATGTCCAACCTGCGGTTCCTGTTCCGGTATGTATACGGCTAATTCCATGAACTGTTTAACGGAAGCGCTTGGCATGGGGCTTTGCGGTAACGGTACGATTCCCGCGGTATACTCCGAGAGAATCAAGCTTGCCAAACATGCGGGTATGGCGGTTATGGAACTGTACCGCCAAAACATCAGGCCCAGGGATATCATGACAAAAGACGCTATTTTAAATGCACTGACCGTGGATATGGCGCTTGGCTGTTCGACCAATTCCATGCTGCATTTACCGGCGATTGCGCATGAAGTGGATTTTGATTTTGATATTTCCTTTGCCAATGAAATCAGTGAAAAAACGCCTAACCTGTGTCATCTTGCACCGGCGGGGCCTACCTATATGGAGGATTTGAATGAAGCCGGCGGCGTTTATGCGGTTATGAAGCAGCTTGCTGATGCAGGGCTTTTACATACAGAATGTATGACGGTGACGGGAAAGACAATAGGAGAAAATATTGCGGGTGCAGTCAATAAAAATCCGGAAGTTATCAGAACATTGGATAATCCCTATTCCAAAACGGGCGGCCTTGCCGTATTGAAGGGCAATCTTGCGCCGGACGGCAGCGTTGTAAAACGTTCTGCGGTTGTAGAAGAAATGATGGTGCATGAAGGACCTGCACGCGTTTTTGAGTGTGAAGAAGATGCGATTGATGCGATTAAGGGCGGAAAAATTACAGCGGGCGACGTGGTCGTTATCCGTTATGAGGGGCCGAAAGGCGGACCGGGTATGCGTGAGATGTTAAATCCGACTTCGGCGATTGCCGGAATGGGTCTTGGTTCGAGCGTGGCGCTTATTACGGACGGTAGATTTTCGGGAGCATCCCGCGGCGCTTCTATTGGTCATGTTTCACCGGAAGCGGCAGTAGGCGGACCGATTGCGCTGGTAGAAGAGGGCGATATTATCAGTATTAATATTCCGGAAATGAAGCTGGATATCCAAGTGTCGGATGAGGAAATGGCGGCGAGAAAAGCAAAATGGCAGCCGAGAGAACCGAAAGTGACAAGCGGGTATCTGGCAAGATACCGCGAGCAGGTGACAAGCGGCAACCGGGGAGCTATTTTGGAGATACCGAAACAGTAAGAGACGTTATAAGAAGCATGAATGGATAGAAACAGACAGCGTATCAGCGAGGAGGAAAAAAGAAACATGTTACTGACAGGTGCGGAAATTGTTGTGGAATGTTTGAAAGAGCAGGGAGTCGATACTGTTTTCGGTTATCCCGGCGGTACTATTTTGAATGTATATGATGCTTTGTATCAACATAGTAATGAAATAACCCATATTTTGACCTCTCATGAGCAGGGAGCGGCGCATGCGGCGGACGGCTATGCCAGGGCGACCGGAAAGGTAGGCGTCTGTATGGCGACAAGCGGACCGGGAGCGACCAATCTCGTAACGGGCATTGCAACGGCATACATGGATTCCGTACCTATGGTGGCGATTACCTGTAACGTGAATCTGCCTTTGCTGGGAAAAGATTCCTTTCAGGAGGTGGATATTGCAGGCGTTACTATGCCGATTACAAAACACGGCTATATTGTAAAAGACGTCAATATTTTAGCGGTTACCATCAGGAAAGCGTTTGCGATTGCAAAAAGCGGCAGACCGGGGCCTGTATTGGTGGATATTACCAAGGACGTTACAGCCAATAAGTGCGAATACATTAAAGCGGCGTGTGAAACAAAACCTGCGTCGAAAGCGGGCGTAAAAGGGAAAAATATCGATGAGGATATTGCGAAAGCAATCGAACTGATACAGGCGGCGAAAAAACCGTATATCTATGTGGGCGGCGGCGCGGTTATTTCCGGCGCATATGAAGAAGTCAGGGAACTTGCCCAAAAAGCGGATGCCCCCGTATGCGATACCCTGATGGGAAAAGGCGTTTACGATGGACACGATAAACTCTATACCGGAATGATAGGAATGCACGGAACAAAAACCTCCAATTTTGGCGTTAGCGAGTGTGACCTTTTGATTGCGCTCGGTGCGAGATTTTCTGACCGTGTGGTAGGAAATCCGAAGAAGTTTGCGGAAAATGCAAAGGTGCTGCATATTGATGTGGATGCCGCGGAGATTGATAAAAATATCCGTACGGACGTATCGGTAGTCGGCGACTTAAAAGAAGTGCTTACCCGTATCAATGCGGAACTTACCAGGCAGGAACATCCGGAGTGGATTGCTCATATTATGGAACTGAAGGAAAAATATCCGCTTAATTATGATGATTCTGCCTTATCCTGTCCGTATATTGTGGAAGAGCTGGACCGCATTACCCAAGGGCAGGCGATTATCACGACGGATGTAGGGCAGCATCAGATGTGGGCGGCACAGTATTATAAATATTCCAGACCGCGTACTTTCCTTTCTTCCGGCGGACTGGGAACGATGGGGTACGGCCTTGGTGCATGTATCGGCGCAAAGGTGGGTATGCCTGATAAAATCTGCGTCAATATCGCGGGAGACGGCTGCTTTAGAATGAATATGAACGAACTGGCTACGGCGAGCAGATACAATATCCCGATTATCCAGATTGTCATTAACAATCATGTGCTGGGTATGGTAAGGCAGTGGCAGACGCTGTTTTATGAAAAACGTTATTCCCAGACCGTATTACAGGATAAAGTTGATTTCTGTAAAGTGGCGGAAGGTCTTGGATGTGCGGCAATCCGGGTAACGGCGAAAGAAGAGGTCGCGCCCGCCATTGAAAAGGCTCTTGCCATGAACGCGCCGGTTTTATTGGACTGTATGATTCCGGAGGATGATAAGGTATTCCCGATGGTACCGGCCGGAGCGCCCATCAGTGAAGCTTTTGATGCACAGGACTTAGCGAAGAAGGAATAAAACGGAAATAGTGAAATTAGCTGGGAAAATCTATGAAAAAACGTGTATTTCAAAAAATATTTCTTTTGCTTTGTATTGTTGTATTGCAGTTTCTGATTGCATATATCGGTCTTGCATGTTATTACCGGAACGCTTTTGAATATGGAACATGGATTAACAATATTTACTGTACCGGAAAGAGCATTGAGGAAGTCAATGCAGAACTTTCCGGACAGTTTGCGTATGACGGCATTACCATTTATGATAAAGAACAAAACGAATATCATATTATGGCGCGGGATATCGATTACCAGTATGATTTTGAGGAATCATTAAGAAATTATCTTAACAGGCAGAATGCCTGGCTGTGGGTAGATAGTTTCTGGAAAATCAGACAGGAAGAAATCAGTCCGGTTATCCGTTATGATGAAGATAAGCTGGAGGCATGTTTTGCCATGCTCCCCTTTGAAGAACAGGCAGATACAGAAGGTAGAAAAATCGCCATTGTAAAGACGAAACAGGGTTATCAGCTTATCAACGAAAGATATGATGTGTTAAGTATGGAAAAGACCAGACAGGCGATAGCAGAAGCAATTAGTAATTCTGTCGAAAGCATATCGTTAGTCGAGGCAGGCTGTTATTATGATATGGAACTGACAAACGAAATGCAGGAAATCCTGCATAAGTGGGAATTGATAGAAGATTTTCAAAACTGCCATATCGTTTATCAGATGGGCGAGGAACAGATTCCGGTGGATGCTTCTGTTGTCTGTGACTGGATTTTGTTAGAAGAGGACGGCAGCCCGGCGTTAGATGAAAGCGGGGCGTTGCAGATAAGAGAAGATGCGATACCGGAGTTTATCACCGCACTGGCCAACGAATATGACACGGTGGGAGCCGCAAGGATGTTTCAGACAACGAAAAGAGGCGTCATTAGGGTGGAAGGCGGTATCTATGGAAACCGTATAGACCGGGAGGCGGAAATTGCCTATTTAACGGATGCTTTTGCACGTAAAGCGGATGAAGTGCATACGCCCTCTTATTTACAGATGGCTATGTGGCAGGGAAAAGATGACGTCGGAAATACCTATATCGAAATTGATATGGAACAGCAGATGATGTATTATTATTTAAACGGCGTTTTACAAATAGAAACGCCTGTTGTTACGGGAAATACGTCCAGACGCATGGGAACGCCGGAGGGCGTCAACTATGTTTATGCCAAACAGACAAACCGCATTCTGCGTGGTCAGGGTTATGCTTCACACGTTAATTTCTGGATGCCCGTCAAAGGCAATATCGGCATCCATGACGCGGCGTGGCGCAGCAATTACGGCGGTACCATCTATCAGACAAACGGCTCGCACGGCTGTATCAACACACCGTACGACGCGATGTCGCAAATGTATGAGATGGTAGAGGTCGGAACGCCGGTTGTGATGTATTACTGAGAAACTTTTTTAGAATAGGAATTGACGAACGTACATGATAAATGTAAAATATTTCTTGGTGTTTGTTAATTTATAGTATTATAGAGTTTGAGATTCATATTTTTATAATGACTGGAGGAGAAAACAGTGGCAAGAGTGTACAATTTTTCAGCAGGTCCGGCAGTTTTACCTGAGGAAGTCTTAAAAGAAGCTGCAGAGGAGATGTTAGACTATAAGGGATGCGGCATGTCCGTGATGGAGATGAGCCATCGTTCCAAAGTATACGATACGATTATCAAAGAAGCGGAAGCGGACTTAAGGACATTATTAAACATCCCGGATAACTATAAGGTTATCTTTTTACAGGGCGGCGCAAGCCTGATATTCGCGTCCGTACCGATGAACCTGATGAAAAACCGCAAGGCGGGCTATATTTTAACAGGTCAGTGGGCGAAAAAAGCTTTTGCGGAAGCGAAGATGTATGGAGAAGCGGTAGAACTTGCTTCTTCTGCCGATAAGACGTTTTCCTATATTCCCGATTGTTCCGATTTGCCGATTACGGACGATATGGACTATGTTTATATCTGTGAAAACAATACTATTTACGGTACGAAATACCATACTCTGCCGAATACGAAAGGAAAGATTCTGGTTTCCGACGTTTCCTCCTGCTTCTTATCGGAGCCGATGGATGTTACCAAATACGGCATGATTTATGCGGGCGTACAGAAAAATGTAGGTCCTGCCGGAACGCAGGTCGTTATTATCAGGGAAGATTTGTTGACGGATAACGTATTGCCCGGTACGCCTACTATGATGAATTATAAAATACAGGCGGATAACGATTCCTTATATAACACGCCGCCATGCTATGGCATTTATATCTGCGGAAAGGTCTTTAAGTGGCTTATCAAAAACGGTGGGCTTGACGCCATGAAAGAATTGAATGAAAAGAAAGCAAAAATATTATACGATTTTCTGGATGAGAGCGCCTTATTTAAAGGCACTGTCAGAAAAGAGGACCGTTCTTTGATGAACGTGCCTTTCGTTACGGGAAACGATGAAATGGATGCGAAATTTATCAAAGCGGCGGATGCGACGGGATTTGTCAACCTGAAAGGACACCGCAGCGTAGGCGGTATGCGTGCAAGTATTTACAACGCAATGCCGGTTGAGGGCGTAGAGAAACTGGTTGCATTTATGAAGGAATTTGAGAAAAACGAAAAAATGTGAAAGGCGTGGTGATAAAAGTGTTTCAATATCATTGTTTAAATCCTATTTCCAAAGTAGGAACTGAGAAATTCAGCGCACAGTATACACAGACGGACAACATAAAGGAAGCGGACGGCATTCTTGTCAGAAGCGCGTCCATGCACGAGATGGAACTGCCGGACAACCTGCTTGCCATAGCGAGAGCGGGTGCGGGCGTCAACAATATTCCACTGGATAAATGCGCGGAAAAAGGCATTGTGGTATTCAATACGCCGGGCGCGAATGCAAACGGCGTAAAGGAACTTGTCGTTGCGGGTATGCTTCTGGCGGCAAGAGACGTTGTAGGCGGCATCGAATGGGTGCTGGATAACCAAAATGACGGAAATATTGCAAAAACGGCGGAGAAAGCAAAGAAAAACTTTGCCGGAACGGAAGTCTATGATAAAAAGCTTGGCATTATTGGTCTGGGCGCGATTGGCGTAAAAGTTGCCAATGTGGCAAAGCATTTAGGCATGGAAGTATATGGATATGACCCGTATGTTTCCGTGGATGCGGCATGGAATTTGAGCCGTGACGTCAAACATGCCATGAGCGTGGATGAAATATACGAAAACTGCGATATCATTACCATTCATGTGCCGCTGATGGACGCGACAAAAGGCATGATAAATAAAGATGCCATCGATAAAATGAAAGACGGCGTGATATTATTAAACTTTGCGAGGGATTTGCTTGTAGATGAAAAAGCCGTTCTGGACGGGATTGCAGCCGGTAAAATCCGCAAATATGTATCGGATTTCCCGAACCCTGTAACGGCGGGCAAAGAGGGCTGTATCGTGATTCCGCACCTGGGTGCGTCTACGGAGGAATCCGAGGATAACTGCGCAAAGATGGCGGTAAAAGAGCTGATGGACTATCTGGAGAATGGCAATATTATCAACAGCGTCAATTATCCGAAATGCGATATGGGAGTCTGCACACAGGCGGGACGTATCGCGATTTTCCATAAAAATATCGCTAACATGATTACTAAATTTACGGCATGTTTCGGCGATAACGGTATTAACATTTCCGATATGACAAATAAATCCAAAGGAGAGGTGGCATATACCATGCTCGATATTGAAACGCCCGCGTCCGGAGAGATTATTAAGAAGTTAGCGTCCATTGAGGGCGTTTTCCGCGTGAGAGTGATTAAATAAAAATCACTCTCACGCCAATCCGCTGTCACGCAGTTCTGCCTGAAACTGTGTCTCCGCTTTCACGGCAACCTCGCTTGCCAGGTCCATATAGAGAATAAATACATCTTCAAGAGACATTCCCTTTTCTTTCGCAATTTCTTCCATAACAGGTTTTAAAGTTTCAAGCTGTTGGGAAATCGGCGTTTTCTGCGGGTCGATATCGCCCAGTGTTTTTTCGGCATAATCGTTGATTTTACTAAGAATTTCTGCATGTTCCGGTGTCATGGTTTATCATCCTTTCGGTATTGGTTAATAGTTCAGCCCACGCCCATTCGCAAAACGCGCTTTCGGCGCTTTCCGCTGCTGCGCAGCTCTTTTTGCTCATATGCGGGCGTTCCCTCAGACCTGCATCCTTATGACAAATTCATGCGAGCATGATTTGTCATAAAGATTTGGTCTGGCTGAACTATTATTTTAACATTGAATGCTTGTGCTGTACAGGCATTTTTGATAAAATAAAAAGAAAACCGGAGAAAAAACATGGCAGATATTATTCCTTTTAAAGCATTAAGACCAAGAACCGATTTGGTAGAAAAAATCGCTGCATTACCATATGACGTATACAGTAGGGAGGAAGCGCGAGAGAAAGTAAAGGGCGATACGCTTTCTTTTCTGCGCATTGACAGACCGGAGACGCAGTTTCCCGAAGATTATGACATGTATGCACCCGAAGTGTATGAGAAAGCGCGGGAAATGTTACAGGATATGATAAAACGGGAAGAGTTCGTTATGGAGGATAAACCCGCCTACTATGTCTATGAACTTGTGATGGACGGCAGGTCACAGACGGGAATAGGAGCCTGCGCCTCGGTGGACGATTACGAGAATCAGGTGATTAAGAAGCATGAAAATACCAGAGCGGAAAAAGAAGCTGACAGAATCCGTCATGTGGATATCTGCAATGCGCAGACCGGCCCGATTTTTCTGGCATACAGAAGACGGGATGATATCCAGAAGCAGGTGGAGGCAGCGATGCAAAAAAAGCCGCTCTATGATTTTACCGCCGAGGACGGCATCACGCACCGTATCTGGGTGATTGATGACGAGCAGTCGGTGCGGATTATCCAGGAAGGGTTTGCCAAAGTGGATACGGTTTATATTGCGGACGGCCATCACAGGTGCGCCTCCGCCGTCAGAGTGTCTGAAAGACGCAGAGAGAGTAATCCTGATTATACGGGAAAAGAGGAATTTAATTATTTTTTGTCCGTCATTTTCCCGGACGACCAGCTATATATTATGGATTATAACAGAGTTGTAAAATCCTTAAACGGCTATACGGAAGAGGAATTCTTAACAAAAACGAAAGAAATCTTTCAGGTGGAGGAAATCGGGGTAAAACCGTATCATCCCGCTAAAAAAGGGGAGATGGGCATGTATTTGAAAGATACATGGTATAAGCTTTCGGTAAAATCTGATATGCTTTCCGGCGACCCGGTGAAAGATTTGGATGTCGCTGTGCTGCAGAATTGCTTATTACAGCCGGTTCTTGGCATTTTAGACCCGAAAAGTGACGGGCGGATTGATTTTGTCGGCGGAATCCGGGGAATTGAGGAGTTGGAAAGGCGGGTACATAAGGACTGTAAAGCTGCGTTTGCCATGTACCCTACGGATATTCATGAACTGTTCGCCGTTTCCGACGCGGGAAAACTGATGCCGCCGAAATCGACATGGTTTGAGCCGAAACTGCGCAGCGGACTCTTGATACATTTGTTAGACGATTAGGAAACCGGAACAAGACTGCATGAGAATGGAGGATTTGCATGAATAAAAAATTGTATAAGTTGATGAACTGGGCAGCTATCGAGGGGATTATCTATTCGGAAGAGGATAACCCGCACCAGATACTGGGCGCGCATGTGTCCGGAAGCAATATTGTTATTCAGGCTTTTTTGCCGGGCGCAAAGAAAGTGCGCATTCAGCCGGAAACGGGCGATAAAAACTATCTGATGGAATGTGTGGACGAGGACGGGTATTTTGCGGCGCTCATTCCCGGAAAAACTGTTTTTCCTTATGAATATATTGCGGAATATGAAGACGGCTCTTTAAAAAAGATAAAGGATGCCTACAATTTCAAACCGCAGATTACAAAGCGTGATACGGAGAAGTTTAATGCGGGCATTCATTATACAATATATGAGAAACTGGGTGCGCATCCGATGACGATAGACGGCACAGACGGCGTTTATTTTGCCGTATGGGCGCCAAATGCGGTGCGTGTCAGCACAGTAGGGGATTTTAACGGCTGGGACGGCAGGGCGCACCAGATGAGGAGGCTGTGGGATTCCGGTATTTTTGAAATATTTATTCCGGGCGTAAAGCCGGGAGACTGCTATAAATTTGAATTAAAAGTAAAGGGCGGACTGACCTATTTAAAGGCGGACCCTTATGCATTCGGACAGCAGCTTCGTCCGGAGACGGCTTCCGTTGTCAGGAATGTAAGCGATTTTGAATGGGAAGATACGAAATGGATGAAGAAGCGCAAAAAATTGCAGCAGGTAAATTCCCCCATCAGTATCTATGAACTGTATCTTGGTTCTTTTGCAAAACCGGAAGATGACAGACTATACTTAAATTACCGGGAGCTGGCGCCTAAAATTATTGATTACGTCAAGAAGATGAACTATACCCATGTGGAACTGATGCCGGTCATGGAGCATCCGCTGGATGGTTCGTGGGGATATCAGGTAATCGGTTATTACGCGCCTACCTCCAGATACGGTACGGCACAGGATTTTATGTACTTTATGAATGAACTGCATAAGGCGGATATCGGCGTTATTTTAGACTGGGTTCCGGCGCATTTCCCGCGTGATACATACGGGCTTTCCAACTTTGACGGAACCTGTCTGTATGAGCATATGGATCCGCGCAGGGGAAGCCATCCGCACTGGGGAACGCTTATCTATAATTATGGAAGGCCGGAAGTGACAGACTATCGGATTGCAAAC
>JAMPCN010000001.1:70752-140929 GCA_023666125.1 Bacillus sp. (in: firmicutes)
CAGAAGAGCAGCTTAATACAATCAAGAAACGCTTGCCGAAATGGACTGAAAAAATCGCACTGGAAATTGGTGCGCCAATGAGTGATGTGGAAAAAATTCTGATAAAAAAATGGCTGGAACCGAAAAAGCTGGAAGTTGATGTTGACGGAATACAATATCGAATTGATGAGTATTATGCATTAACCGGAGAAATTTCTTCTTTATCCAGAAAAGCTCTAGGGGATTTTTCACGGGAAGAAATGGATATTAAAGAATATAAAATACCGCATATAAAATCTATTTCACTGATTGATAAAGTACGTGTGGTAAATGCCTTGATTGGCTTTTCGAGAATTAATCCTGCAATGAACAGAAATAACAAAGGGTTTGTGGATGTTAAAGAATCGGATACACGGTGGTATCCGGCATATGAAGTTCGGGGAGAGGGCATATTTATTGAATTTGAGCAGTCGGATATTGATAAATGGATAGCAGATAATCCAGCAGTAGTTGAGAGAGCAAAGAGGATAGATGAAAATTATGCGACTTCATTTGTCGGACAGAACTATCCAAGAACGATTACGCCTAAATTTATTATGTTGCATACGCTTTCGCATCTTTTAATTTCACAGTTAAGTTTTGAATGCGGTTATAGTATTGCTTCATTAAGCGAACGTTTATACTGTTCAGAGGAATTTGATGGTAAAGCCATGGCGGGAATTTTTATTTATACAGCCAGCGGAGATTCGGAAGGAACACTAGGCGGTTTGGTTAGGCAGGGCAGACCAGATACTTTTCCGAAGATATTGAAAAAAGCTATAGAACATGCACAAACGTGTTCTAATGACCCTGTGTGTATTATGAGCAAAGGTCAGGGGCGAGATTCCTTAAATCTTGCGGCTTGTCATGCTTGTGGATTGCTGCCTGAAACTTGTTGCGAAGAACGTAATGCATTTTTAGACAGAGGATTGGTTATCGGAACATATGATAATAAGGAAATCGGTTTTTGGAGGGATATGCTTTGATATAATTTAGATACGACATGAGTATGTATTGGAAAAGAGTTTGATAGATAGAAGTCATGCATGAAGCGAGTTTTAATATGGAGTCAGTGAAAGATAAAGAAATTCCAAAATGGTGATATACGAAATCAGGTGAAACGATTAGTGATGAGGGAATATTTCCACATAAGAGATGTATAAAAGAAAATGAAGATAGTGAATATCAATTTATACTTTGCAAAAAACAGTGATTTTACAGTGGAATTTAAAGTCACTGTTTGATGTTATCATTTCTGGTGACTACCGTGTTAAGTCAAACTGAGGTACACAGTTTAGAATTTGGGCAACAGAGGTTATTTATACGAGGGCGGCTTGTATATGAAGGTTCAAGCAGGAAAGGGTATTGGATTATTAAGTGAACTTTTTGTTTTTGTGTAATCATGCAAGATAAATGAAATTCTTATTTTGGGCGAGATAATGTCTGACAAGTATGATTCAGAATAAGGGCATTATGAATTTCGATAAGGGTATTTTATGATAAAAAATGTATAGAAATAGACAATTAAGAAAGAGAATAGTAATTTGAGAGAGGAATTTCAACTTACTGTTTTTTATTATGACATAAAGATTTGGAAATAAAGAAAAAGTGAAAATTTTTATTGAGTATGATGTTATTTTGTGATATAGTAAACGAAATTAAGCCATTCGAGTTCTGCTTGAAGAAAATAAAAAAGGAGATACATATGGGAAAGAAACTTATAAAAGAAACAATTCATGCAAAGGGAGTTACGATTGGCATATATACAACAGATTTTCAGAATGAATTTATATCTTTGACGGATATTGCAAAGTATAAAAGTGATGATCCGACATCGGTAATTCAAAATTGGATGCGAAATAGAGATATTATTGAATTTTTGGGGTTATGGGAAAGCCTTCATAATCCTGATTTTAAACCCCTCGAATTCGAGGGGTTTAAAAATCAAGCTGGAGCAAATGCATTTACAATGTCCCCAAAGAAATGGGTTGATGCTACACAGGCAATAGGGATTATTTCAAAATCCGGTCGTTATGGAGGAACATTCGCTCATTCAGACATTGCTTTTGAATTTGTATCATGGATTTCTCCAGAGTTTAAGCTGTATATTATTAAAGATTATAAACGGTAAAATATGAAGAAAATAGCAGATTGTCTTTGAATTGGAATTTAAACAGAGAGATTTCTAAATTGAATTATCGTATTCATACTGATGCAATTAAAATCAACCTTATACCGCCTGAATTAACATCGGAGCAGATTAGTTTTACCTATGCCAGTGAAGCAGATTTATTGAATGTGGCACTATTTGGTAAAACTGCTAGGCAGTGGCGTGAAGAAAATGCGGATAAACAAGGAAATATAAGAGATTACGCAACACTCAATCAGTTATTGGTTCTTGCAAATATGGAAAGCTATAATGCAATATTAATTAATCAAGGGGAAAGTCAGCCGGAAAGATTGGTTGCATTACATGATTTGGCTGTAAGACAGATGCAGACAATGGATTCCCTAAATACATCCGGATTGCCACAATGTAAAAATTGCTTGACATAGGATTTGCGCTCAAATAAGATGGTTACAGTGATCGCGTTGCAGAAACCTGTGAGGCCTGTGACTGGAGGAGAACCTGCGGGGTCTCCTTTTTTATACTTTAAGGAGATGTTTTATATGCCAAAGATTTTTTGAATTACGATCAACAGATTATTCTTTAAGAATCAGAAAAAGTATTATGCGATGAGGTTGATGCCCTATTGCAATCAGATTATAATAATTCCCGATTAGATGATATAAAAAAGAATTTTTCAATCTTCTATATGTGTAGCCAAATTGACAGCAAATGCTATAGCAAAGCGCAGATTACAAATGAAATCGAAGTCTGTCAAAGGCTAGTCTAAAGACGCAATGCTTATCTTTTCTGTGGCAGATGCATCAAAGTGCAAGATACCATATACAAGTTCCAAGTGGAACAGGCGCATTCTTATTGCACACTTGTGATATTGTGCGTGTTTGCTGGTGAAGAGAAAGCTTGTAGTTGATGAGCCGAAATGTACGGATTGCAGATGATATGATTTTACGATATAATAAGCACGATAAAAGAGTTCAAACCATAACAGGGTTGGGAAGAAGGAGTGCATATGGATAATAGGAAGCATATGGGAAAAGATAAAGAGGGAGTGATTTTCCGGAAATGTCTGGTTTTTCTCCAAGAAATATTAAGTATATGCGTAAATTTGCTTAGTGCTGGCAGGATTATGAAATTGTGCAACGGGTCGTTGCACAAATACCGTGGCGAACCAATATCACGTTGATGGACAGGACTTCTATATTGACTTTCTGTTTTATCACTTAAAATTAAGGTGTTATGTTGTGATAGAACTAAAAGCCTGCGATTTTGAACCAGGATTTATCAATCAACTAAATATGTATCAGAATGTTGTGAATGACGTTTTACGCCATCCGGATGATAGACCGACAATAGGGCTTCTGCTTGTTAAGGGTAAGAATAAAACGGTAGTGGAATATTCTTTGCCCAACAGCTTACCGATTAAAGAAAGATGAACCCCAAAATGAACCCCAAAATAAAATGAATGAAAAGATTATCGCACTGGCAAAAGAGAATACGAAAGGAACCCAAAATGAACCATAAAGTTTGCATAAAAACCGGAATCGCCCTTTCTCTTTTTTTATATTTAGAGACAAGTTTCTATGCGGAAGCGAAAGAAGAGGCGGTCTTTGAGAAAGAAGGACAGGTATATTTGATTCAGTCGGCAAAAGATATGCGGACGCTGGCGCAGTTGGTGAATAGAAATGAAGAGGTGGAGCCGGGCATTAAAGCGAATACGGCTTCTTACCGGCTGACTAAGGATATTGATATCTCGGCATACTGCACGGGGGAAGAGGGCTGGGAGCCTATCGGCTATAGGGATTATCGTGATGACAGTTTGGAGGATGTTTTTTGGGATAAAGTAGAAGAAACGGAACACGGGGCAACCTATAAGGCTACGGATGCGGGATATTTTAACGGTGTTTTCGACGGAGATGGGCATATCGTGACAGGGCTTTATATTAACCGCCCGGAAGAGCAGGCGCAAGGTCTGTTCGGACAGAGAACGGATTTGCGCGGGGAAGATTCGGACAGCGAGGAATATAAGAGCAGAGCGACGACAGAGATTAGGAACCTTTATGTGAAAGACTGTGATGTTACAGGCAGCGGGAATACAGGCGGCATCATGGGCGGTATGTGGAATTTTATTCAGTATGAGGGCGGCGATATTCTCATAGAAAACTGCCATGTGACAGGAAAGATTACGGGCGGTTATGCTGTCGGCGGCGTTGCAGGAAGCGCCTCTATCGTGAGAAATTGCAGCTTTACAGGAACGGTGGAGGGTTCCGGAGCAGGCGGCATAGCGGGAGAGGCTTATTATATTTATGGGTGCGCCGCACATGCTGATGTGAACGGATTCAGTGCAGGCGGCATCGGAGGGGAAGCTTGTTGCGTTCGCAACAGCTATATGGTCGGTTCGGTAGCCGGGTATGATTCAGTGGGCGGTATTACCGGTAATGGCTGCTGCCTGACCGGGTGTTATACCAGAGCTGATGTGACGGGATATAGCCGTACGGGCGGATTAATCGGTGATATCCAGAGCTGGAACGCTCCCAGACCGGAGGGTTCTTCCAATGCCGCAACCATCCAGAACTGCTTGATGGGAGGCTATCGGATGGAGAGGGAGACGGAAAGGAATACGGATGTTTATTATCCTACCGGCGACCATTATAACGGGTACATATACGGTTTTCCCGGCGTCGGAATAGACGACCGTGCAACTTCCGCCTTTTATTATAGGGAAGGACTTGTGACGGAGGGTTTTGACAGGGGGATGTATGAGTTTTCGGAATGGAATTGCAAGCCCTATGATTGTGAGCATTTAGAGGAAACGGATTTTAAGGATTTGTTGGGCAGGCCGGAGGAACAATGGTCGGATGTCTGGATGTGTGCGGCTGATTATGCGTGGCCTAATCTGGCATGGGAAAAAGACAGCAGGTTTGGATATCAGGTGACCGTTACGGTGCAGGAGGGAGACAGTCTTTGGAAAATTGCCGAGAGAATATATGGAGATGGAAATTCATGGGAGCTTCTTTATGAAGAAAATAAGGAGTGTATCGGCGGGGACGCAAACCTGATTCTTCCGGGGATGGAGTTGGACATGACCGTTTATGGAGAATAAAAGTGGCATAAATGCCAAAAATATTCAACGAAAGACTTGCATGTTATGGTAAAAGATAATAAAATCATATTGAATAAAAATGACATAAATGCCAAAAATATTCAATATAGGAGATTGAGAATGGATATTAAAAGAGATAAATACCTGCATGAGTTGATAAACAGAATGAATAATGGGATGATAAAAGTAGTAACAGGCATTAGAAGAAGTGGAAAATCATATCTAATTTTTAATATTTTTAGAAGCTACTTAATGGAACAGGGTATTTCAGAATCGCATATTATTGCAATCGAGTTAGATCAAAGAAAAGACAGGCAATATCGAGATCCGGATATCATATTGGATTATATAGAATCATGTATTACAGATAAGGAGAAGTACTATATTTTATTGGATGAAGTACAGATGTTAAATGACTTTGAAGAGGTGTTAAATTCTTTATTGCATATTAGGAATGCAGATATTTATGTGACGGGGAGCAATTCTAAGTTCCTGTCCAAAGATGTTATTACTGAATTTCGCGGAAGAGGTGATGAAGTTCATGTTTATCCATTGACATTTAAAGAATTTATGCAGGTTTATGAAGGAGATATTTACCATGGATGGGCGGAATATATCATTTATGGGGGATTGCCTCTTACAGTAACAATGAAAACCGACGAGCAGAAAATTCATTATCTGACAAGATTATTTGACGAAACATATTTAAAGGACATTATTGAGAGGCATCATATAGAGAAAGAACAGGAATTGGAGGATTTAGTGAATGTATTGGCATCAGCTATTGGTTCCCTTACGAATGTGCCGAAAATTGAGACAACTTTTAAAAGTGTGATACACTCCAATATCAGCGCCAATACCATTAGACAGTATATAGAGTATTTGGAAGATGCCTTTGTGATAAATAAGGCAAACCGTTATAATGTTAAGGGCAGAAAATATATTGGAACGCCTGTTAAATATTATTTTGAAGATATAGGGCTTAGAAATGCCAGATTAGGATTCCGGCAAATGGAAGAGACGCATATTATGGAAAATATCATCTATAATGAATTGCGCAGCAGAGGCTATTCCGTAGATGTGGGAGTTGTGGAAAAAAGAGGAATAACCAAAGAAAGAAAAACGCAGAGAACACAGCTGGAGATTGATTTTGTGGCGAATTTGGGCAGTAGAAGATATTATATTCAGTCTGCTTTCAGCATGCCGACAAAAGAAAAACAAAAGCAGGAAAAGGCTTCTCTTATCCATATCAATGATTCCTTTAAAAAGATTATTATTGTCAAAGATGTTGTAAATGTTACCAGAGACGAAACCGGTATCACAACAATGAGTGTTTATGATTTTCTTTTACAAGAAAATAGTTTGGAACTTTGATTCTGCCGGGGATGGATTTGGAGGTGACAGTAACAAACCAATAATGGCAAAACGAAAAAAGAACGCTTGTTCGCAAGGCGCGATTGTGATAATATATTATATATAATAACCAAATAGCGAGTGATGAATATGGTAAAAGGCAAAAGAGCTGAATCCAGGTGCAGATATTTAATCAGAAATATAGCGTCGCAGAAAGGATGGGATATCAAACATCCTCAAAAGGGCGGGGATTTTTTAGAAGAGCAGGAAATAGAGGACTTTTTCCCTGATTGTGGTTTGGAAGGCGTAAAGCCGGATTTTCTGGTTTGTAAAAAATCGCTTCCACTCATTGTTGTAGAGGCAAAGAATGATATTAAAAAAATAAATGAGGCCGTGAATGAGGCAGTTCAATATGCTGATTTGATGAATAATAAGGGCAAATATGATATTAAAATTGCAGTAGGAGTAGCCGGTGAAGAGGATCATGGGTATCTATTCAAGTCTGTTTTTTGGAATGGAAAAAAATGGAAAGCCTTAACATCCAAAGGATATGAACTAACCAGTTTCCCAAGCGTTTTTGAAGTTGAAGGGGCATTAGTAACCAATAATGGAACTACTGAAGTGTCTATTCCTCAGGTCTCGGATTATATCAACACCGCCATAGAATTATCATCTATTTTGAGAGCGGCAAAAATAGAACCATCTCTTAGACCCAAAGTACTAGGGGCGGTAATAACTGCTCTGTATTGGGGAGAAATTGATTTAGAAGAGGGAAAAGAGTTACATTCAATTAATGAATTAGTTTCATCTGCTATAAAATCAACAGAACATTTTGAAGAATATAAGAAAGAGCAGTTAATTGAAACATTAAGATTAACTGTAGGAGACTATAATAGATTATCGGATAAAATAGGGAAGATAGTTTTTTTATTAAAAAAATTAAATATTAAATCTATTTTGCAGACAGATACAGATTTTCTTGGTTTATTATATGAGGCTTTTATAAGATATGGATATGATAATAACTCTTTGGGGATTGTGTTCACACCAAGGCATATTACAAAATATTGCGCGGAATTAATTGATGTTACAGCAAAAGACAAAGTAATTGATATTGCCTGTGGATCAGGCGGATTTTTGGTGGCTGCATTTGACAGAATGATGAAAACGGCTAAAAAAATGGGTATTCCATCAGAAATTATAAGGGAATCGCTCTATGGTTTTGACACAAATCCAACTGTTTGGTCATTGGCGGCTCTGAATATGTTTTTTAGAGGCGACGGGAAAAGCCACATAGAAAATACAAGTTGTTTTGAACAAAAAAGCATAACAAGCGTGAAAAATAAATTTTCAAAAGCATTACTGAATCCGCCGTTTTCCCAAGCGGAGGAACCAGAGAGAGATTTTATCTCGGCGGCAATGAATACATTACAAACGATGGGACTAATGGCAGTTGTGGTAAAATCCGGTATTTTTGCTGATGACGATAATGCACAATGGAGAGGTGAGTTTTTAAGACAACATACCGTTCTCGGGTTAATTAGTTTACCGGGAGATTTATTTTATCCCACAGCGGTTGATACTACCATTATGATTGCACAGGCGCATCATCCCCAGCTTAAAAATGATAAAGTATTTATGGCGAAAATCTGGAATGACGGATATAAAAAATTGAAAGGAAAACGGGTTGAAGTTGAGGGTTCCCAACTGCCGGAAGTATTGGAACTTTTTAAAAAGTTTTTGAAAAATAAACGAATTAACTCAGAGCTTATTACAGTTATAAAAGCAGAACAACTAATGGTTGAGGGAGCGGAATTTTCACCTGAACAATATCTTCCGCAGCCGGAGTTCCCTGAAAGCGAACAGAATATTTATATAGAGAATGTTACAAAATCGATTTTAAAAGCGTCTGTTTGTGTGGAAGAGTTATCTGATGAAGTGATTGAAGAGTTCCCGGTTTTTGAACAGGATTTACCGGCAATTCCATATGGCCAAAAAGGAAATATTGAAAAGTTTTTTACTGTTTCAGGAGGTAAATCCAGCGGTGAAAGTAATTATTCGGAAGGCTCCTGTCCCTATGTTTCATCAGGCGACCCGCAAAATAGTATTATCAGACTGGTTAATGATGTTGAAGGCGAAGTATTTAAACAGGGAGCTATTACCGTTACCTGTTTTGGGCAGGCGTGCGTTCAGCCATGGAGATTTATGGCAAGGGGAAACGGCGGCAGCGCAGTTCGGGTATTGATTCCAAAATATAAGATGACATATTCCGAAATGGTTTGGTTTGCAGCACAGATTAATATGCAGCGTTGGCGGTTTTTTTACGGCAGAATGGCAATACAAAAAAGATTAAAACAACTGAATCTTAAAGCGCCAAGTCAGAAAATAGAAGATGGGGAGAATAACATTGCCAAAAAGATTATGGAATTATCAGGTACATTTTCCGGTATCATGAAAAAATAGAGAAGGAGACCCCGCATGTATAACCCCCAACTTGAAACCTTTATCCGGGCAGCGGACGCAGGCAGCTTTAACAAAGCTGCGGAAGAATCCTATATTACGCCTACTGCGGTAATCAAGCAGATTAATCTTTTGGAGAAGTCCATGGATGTCAAACTTTTTGAAAGGACGCACCGCGGGTTGATTTTGACTAACGCAGGGCAATCTTTGTATCAGGACGCGAAATACATTATGCAGTATTGCAAGGATTCCGTAACGCGTGCGAGAAACGCCATGCAGGAAGATACCAATATTATCCGTATTGGCACTTCGCCGGTCACGCCCGCGCAGCTTTTAATGCAGTTGTGGTCGAAAATCCAGATGAGCTGTCCGGATATGAAATTTCAAATTATTCCGTTTGAAAATACCCCGGAAAATGCCAGAGAGATTTTGGCGAATTTAGGGAAAAATATTGATGTGGTCGGCGGCATTTTTGATGAAACCATGTTGAATCTGCGGAAATGCGCAGGTTTGCAGCTTTCCCGCGAACCGCTTTGCTGTGCGGTTTCCGTGCATCACCGCCTTGCAGTCAAAGATAAACTTCTGGTGGAGGATTTATATGGAGAAAATTTGCTGCTGATGCGCCGGGAATGGAGCCATTATGTAGACAGGCTGCGTGATGACATAGAGCGGAACCATAGTCAGATACATATCATTGATTTTGAATTTTATGATATGAATATTTTTAACCGCTGTGAAAACAGCAATGACGTATTATTGGCGATTCCGGGCTGGGCAAATGTGCATCCGCTTCTGAAAGTGATTCCCGTGGAATGGGAACACAGCATTCCTTATGGGCTGCTTTACCCGCTAACGCCCTCTAAGACGGTAAAGAGATTTCTGGAGGCGGCACAGGCGGCAGCACAAAAGATATAACCTTTAGGTATAAACTGATGAACAAAACGAAACTTCCGTTGAGGTTTCGTTTTTTTTATAATAAATGCAATACAGCATAAATATTGTGCCGACGCTGGCAGCGCTTTGGCAAACAAATGTCACAGGCAGAGAGAAAGGCGTGGTTATAGTTATGGATAGTCGCATATTAGGAAACGGGTTAGAGGTTTCAGCGGTGGGGCTTGGCTGCATGGGTTTCAGTCATGCCTATGGCGCACCCACTGACAGGCAGGAAGCTGTGTCTATGATTCATAGTGCATATGAAATGGGTTATACTTTTTTTGATACTGCGGAAGTTTACGGAACGCCCGAAGATCCTCATCAGAACGAGGAACTTGTAGGGGAGGCGTTGAAATGGGTGCGGAACCAGGTGAAGATTGTCAGTAAGTTCGGGATTCATTTCGATATGAGCAGTGCGCAGGTAAATCATCCGCTGATTCCGGACGCCAGACCGGAAGTCATCCGCAGTTCGGTGGAGGGGTCGTTAAAACGTTTACAGACAGACCATATTGATTTGTACTTCCAGCACCGGATTGACCCGGCAGTGGAAGCGGAGGAGACAGCCGGCGTTATGGCAGAACTGATTCAGGAGGGGAAGATTCTGCATTGGGGCATTTCGGAGGCGAATGAGGAATATCTCCGCCGGGCGCACGCGGTCTGTCCTGTAACCGCCGTGGAGAACCGATATTCCATGATGGCGAGACAGTGCGAAGAACTTTTTCCGGTACTGGAGGAACTGGGGGTTGGCTTGGTGGCGTTTTCCCCTATGGCAAACGGTTTTTTGACGGGCAAATATGGAAAAGGTTCGCGGTTCGACCCCAAATACGATTATCGGAGCAATATGCCGCAGTTTACGGACGAAGCGGTAGAGAAGAATAGAGATTTGCTTATGCTTCTTGAACATGTGGCGGAGGAAAAAGGAGCGACGCCTGCGCAGATTTCCATGGCGTGGATGCTCTGTAAAAAACCATGGATTGTGCCGATTCCCGGCAGCCGTAAGCTGGAGCGTCTGCGGGAAAACGCGGGAGCGGCAGAGATAAAATTGTCGGCGCAGGAAGTACGGGTGTTGGATGATGTGCTTGACAGGATAGAGATGTCCGAAGTGTTTGGCGGTTCCCGGATTATAGGCTAAGGAAAGGTATGGTTATAAAAATAAAATGATAAAGGAGGCAGCACAATGGAATATGTAACATTAGCGAATGGCGTAAAAATGCCGATTTTAGGATACGGTGTTTATCAGGTGACAAAAGAGGAGTGTACGCAGTGCGTATTGGATGCTCTTGAGGTGGGATATCGAAGCATTGATACGGCGCAGTCTTATTTTAACGAAGAAGAGGTAGGCGGGGCTATCAAAAAAAGCGGAATACCGAGAGAAGAAATTTTCCTGACGTCCAAAGTGTGGGTGGAACATTACGGATATGAAGAAACCAGAAAATCCGTAGAGGAGTCTCTTCGTAAGCTGCAGACCGACTATCTGGATTTAATGCTGCTGCATCAGCCTTTCAATGATTATTATGGTGCATACAGAGCTTTAGAGGATATGTATGAGGAGGGGAAGCTGAAAGCTATCGGCGTTTCTAATTTTTATCCGGACAGACTGGTAGACTTAGCCTCTTTTACAAGAATCCCGCCTATGGTAAATCAGATTGAGACGCACGTTTTAAATCAGCGTATAGAAGATAATACATGGATGAAAAAATATAAGGTTGCGCACGAGGCATGGGCGCCCTTTGGAGAGGGTCGGGGAGGACTGTTTGGGAATGAGGTCTTGAAAACGATTGGTGAAAAGTACGGTAAAACCACGGCACAGGTTATGCTTCGCTGGAATATCCAGAGGGGAGTGATTGTACTTCCCAAGTCCGTGCATAAGGAAAGAATGATTCAAAATCTGGATGTTTTTGATTTTAGTCTGACGGAAGAAGATATGAATATGATTGCCGGACTGGATACAAAGACCAGCGCATTCTTTTCACACTATGACCCTAATATGGTAGAATGGTTTGTAAAGATGGTTGAGGAGAGAAAGAAACAGCATGACAGCAGCAAAGAGAAGAAAAACTGGTAAATGGATGAAAAAATGGGTATGTGCTACCATGATGACAATGATATGTGCCGCGGCGCTTACGGCATGTGGAAAGAGTGATGAACAGCAGAGCGGCAAAGTTTTAGTGGTTTATTATTCTGCATCGGGCAATACCAAAGCGGTCGGAGATGTAATTGCGCAGTATACAGGCGGGAACACTTTTGAAATTATTCCGGCAGATGAATATACGAGCGAGGACTTAGACTGGACTGCAGCGGGCAGCAGGGTCAATCAGGAGCATGATGATGAAAGTCTGCAGGATATTGAACTTGTTTCTACTACAGTCGATAATTTTGGTTCCTATGATACGGTCTTTATCGGATACCCGATATGGTGGCAGGAGGCGTCATGGGTTGTGAATAATTTCGTAAAAGATAATGATTTTACCGGAAAAACAGTCATTCCTTTCTGTACTTCCTCTTCTTCCGGATTAGGAGAAAGCGACACGCTTCTTGCAGAAATGGCTGGTACGGGCGATTGGCAGGAAGGAGAGCGTTTCAGGGGAAACGCCAGTGAAAGCGAAGTTACTGAGTGGCTTGACGGACTTGGTTTTTGAAGAGAACGACGGTCGGTGGCTTTTTGGGAAGCCAATAGTTGAACACTGGATTGGAAAATGAAAGTAGGATAAGGAGGAAACATCATGAAAAAAACATTGTCCGTTATTTTGATTCTCAGCCTGTTATTATTCACGACAGCCTGCGGGACAAACGCTGCGCCGGAGGATGATGCGCTTGTTGCTGCGCCATCCGTTAGCGGGGAGAGCCACATAGAAGCGGAACCATCGGTTGGAGAGGAAAGACCTGAACAGTCAGAGTCTTCGGTTGAAGATGAGAATCTTGCACAGTCGGAGTCCTCGGTTGTTTATTTTACATCCGATATTTCCCCGGAGGGAATGATGGCAGTTTATGAGATGCTTGACTGGACGCCGACCGGCAATGTGGCGGTGAAGCTTTCTACCGGAGAACCGCCTGCAAGTAACTATCTGCGTCCTGAATTGATTCAGAATCTGGTGCAGTCCGTGAATGGCACGATTGTTGAGTGTAATACGGCTTACGGCGGTTCCCGAACTGAGACTGCCATGCATATGCAGGTGGCGGAAGACCACGGTTTTACGGCAATCGCGGATGTGGATATTCTGGATGCGGACGGTTCAGTGCAGCTTCCGGTAGAGGGCGGAAGTTATCTGGAAACGGACTATGTAGGGTCTCACTTTACCGATTATGATTCCTATGTTGTCCTTTCTCATTTTAAAGGTCACGCCATGGCGGGATTTGGCGGCGCAATCAAGAATATTTCCATCGGTCTTGGTTCAAAAGAGGGCAAATGCCTGATTCATACCGGCGGCGAAAGCCATACCAGCCCTTGGGGCGGAGACCAGACTGCGTTTACGGAATCTATGGCGGAGGCTGGGAAAGCGGTATCTGATTACCTTGGAAACGGCGAGCGCATTGTTTATATTAATGTTCTTAATAATATTTCTATCGACTGTGACTGTGATGGAAATCCTTCCGAGCCGGATATTCATGATATCGGCATACTTGCGTCAACCGATCCTGTAGCGATTGACCAAGCGGCAATCGATTTGTGTTTTGCCGCTGAGGGCAGCGGGAGCTTACAGCAGCGGGTGGAAAGACAAAACGGACTGCATACGCTGGAACATGCGCAGGAGATAGGACTTGGCAGCCGCAGTTACGAGTTGGTGAGCATTGATGAGTGAACTGTTTGAAATATTTCAAAGAGAATTGATTTATGTTGGCTATTACTTTATGGTTCAGCTTCGCCAGATTGCCGGATACTGGATTCTTGGCATGGTTATCGGCTCTTTTGTTTCGGTATTTGCCAAGGATGCTATACACGGGGCGTTTGACCGAATCAGGGATAAAAAGTGGGGAATCTGGGGCGTAATTCCGGCAAGCCTGTTAGGCGTCGCCTCACCGCTTTGTATGTACGGTACTATCCCCATTGCGGCGTCATTTTCACGGCATGGAATGCGGAACGACTGGCTGGCGGCGTTTATGATGGCGAGCGTGCTTCTAAATCCGCAGCTTATCATGTATTCCACGGCGCTTGGAACGGCGGCATTGGCAATTCGTATTATTTCCTGTACGGTTTGCGGAATCGTGGCGGGTATTGTAGTGCATATTTTCTATAAAAATAAGCCCTTTTTCAATTTTGACGGATTCGAGCCGCGGGCAAGCCATGACACGCACCCGAATTTATTTCTGCGGTTTGTGTTTAATCTGGGCAGGAATATCAAGGCAACCGCGCTCTGGTTTCTTGTTGGCGTATTGCTTTCCGCACTTTTTCAACGCTATGTTCCGGCGGATGAATTTGTAGAGCTGTTCGGAAAATCTAATGAGGGCTTTGGGGTGTTGATGGCAGCCACTATCGGCGTGCCGCTCTATGCCTGCGGCGGCGGTACGATTCCGTTGATTCGGGAATGGCTTGCCATGGGTATGAGCATGGGCAGTGCATCGGCGTTTATGATTACCGGCCCCGCCACGAAAATCACAAACCTTGGCGCGTTAAAGATTGTGCTGGGTGTAAAAAGATTTATTCTTTATATTGCCTTTGTGATGGCATTTTCGCTGGTGACGGGGTTCATTGTGAATCTTATCATATAATAAGCGCAAAAGAGAAATAATCGAGACTTCTTGCGGGGTCTCAATTCTTTTGTAATAAGGCGGTATGAGGCCGCTCTTTTTTTGTTAGAAATCCATAAAAAACGGAAACTGATTTTGTGAATTTAGTTTCTTGTCTTTTAGGTAGCAGGGATTTATAATGGTAAAAACGGAAACTAAAATTGAAAAATTAGTTTCCCAAAATGATGGCAGCGCCCGCTTCACATAGAGGAAACACTCGTAAGACAGGAGATGAGCAGAATGGAACTGCGGGAAACAATTTTGGAAGGAACATTACAGGTATTTAACGAAAAAGGTCTGAAATTTACCATGGATGATATCGCCGCCCGGCTGAAAATGAGCAAGAAAACGATATATACGGTATTTCACGATAAGAACGATATGTTTCTCGCTATGGTGGATTATCTGTTTGACATGATTAAAAAAAGCGAGATGGAGATTGTCGAGGACGGGAAACTAAGCACGGTTGAAAAGGTGCGCATGATTTTAGGCGTGCTGCCGGAGGCGTATAAGGAAGTCGATTTCCGCCAGCTTTATCTGATGAAGGACAAATACCCTCAAATCTATAAGCAAATCGAACACCGTCTGGAAACCGGATGGGAAAATACGATTGCCCTGATTGAAAAAGGAATCGAAGAGGGCTGTATCCGCCCAGTTAAGATTCCGATTTTGAAAATGATGCTGGAGGCGTCTTTGGAGCAATTTTTCCAGAGAGACATTCTGATACAAAGCAATATTTCTTATGCGGATGCGTTAGACGAGGTAGTTGCTATTTTGATGAATGGAATTAGCAAAGAGCAATAGGGAGACAGAATGATACGGAGTAAGAACGGGGGCTTAATGTGAATAACAGAATTTATTTAAACAACGGATGGCATTTTACAGAGCGTTTCAGCGAGCGGATTCTGGACGCGGATTTTGATGAAAAAGAAATGGTGGAAGTCAGGCTTCCACATACCTGTAAGGAAACGCCGCTGCATTATTTTGACGAACATATTTACCAGATGGTGAGCGGGTATCGGAAAGTGATTGCGGCGTCGGAAAGCTGGAGGGGTCAGCGCGTTATCCTGACGATTGACGGCGCGGCGCACGAGAGCGAAGTTTTTTTGAACGGGGAAAAAGTCGGCGGGCATTCCTGCGGGTATACGGCCTTTTCCATTGATTTATCAGAAAAGCTCCGCTATGGGGAAGATAACGTACTGGTTATCAAGGTAGACAGCCGGGAGACACTCAATATACCGCCGTTTGGGTTTGTTGTGGACTATATGACTTATGGCGGGATTTACCGCGATGTCTATCTGGATATTAAAAATCCAGTTTATTTAGAGGATGTATTTATTCGGTCGGAGTTTGGAAAAGAAGACCTGAAAAGTGCGGCGGCAGTTTCGGAGATTACGTTAAATGAAAAAGCAGAAGGACTTTCCGTATGCCAGTACATTAAGAAAAAAACGGATGCCGAATATCGGCTTTTGGGGGAAGAGGCAATAGGCAGCCTGACAAAGACATTGCGGTTTCAGCCAGACCAGGTAAAACTATGGAGTACGAATCATCCCCACCTTTATGAGATAAAAACGCAGTTAAAACAAAATGGAACGGTAGTAGATGAAAAAATAGTGACATTTGGATTCCGCAAAGCGGAGTTTCGGGCGGACGGTTTTTATCTGAATGGGAAAAAATTAAAAATCCGCGGATTAAACCGTCACCAGAGTTATCCGTATGTGGGGTATGCGATGCCAAAGTCCATGCAGAGGATGGACGCGGATATCTTGAAAAAAGAATTAGGACTCAATGCGGTAAGGACTTCCCACTATCCGCAGTCACACTATTTTTTGGAAAGATGCGACGAACTCGGACTGCTGGTTTTTACGGAAATGCCGGGCTGGCAGCATATTGGTAATGAAGACTGGAAGATGCAGGCAGTGGAAAATGTGCGTGATATGGTGCGGCAGTATCGGAACCATACCTCCATTATTTTATGGGGCGTCCGCATCAATGAGTCGCGGGATGATGATGGATTTTATCAAAAGACCAATGCGGCGGCACATGACCTTGACCCGTCAAGAGCGACGGGCGGCGTGAGGGCGCATAAGAGGAGCAGTCTTTTGGAAGATGTTTATACCTATAATGATTTCCTTCATGATGGCAAAACAAAGGGCTGTGACAAAAAGGCGGATGTTACGTCGGATGTAAATAAGGCCTATCTTGTCAGCGAATATAACGGACATATGTATCCGACCAAATCTTTTGACTGGGAGGAACACCGGGCGCAGCACGCGCTTCGTCATGCTAATGTGTTGGATGCAGTCGCTGGGGAAAAAGACATTGCGGGAAGTTTCGGCTGGTGCATGTTTGATTACAATACGCATAAGGATTTTGGCAGCGGAGACAGAGTCTGTTATCATGGAGTCATGGATATGTTCCGCAATCCTAAGCTGGCAGCGGATGTTTACGCGTGTCAGCAGGAAAAAACGCCAGTGCTGTCCTTAAGTTCCTCCATGGATATCGGGGAGCATCCCGGATGTAACCGCGGCAATACGTATATCCTGACAAATGCCGACAGTGTCCGCATGTATAAGAATGACGTATTTATCAAAGAGTATACACGAAAGGATTCCCCTTATCAACACTTGAAACATGGCCCCATTTTACTGGATGATTTTATCGGAGACGCGATTGAAAAAAATGAAGACTTTAAGCCCGCGCAGGCAAAAGGAATAAAGGATGCGTTAAATGCAACGGCACGATATGGTCTGTCCAATCTGCCAAAATCCGTATATCTGACCGCGGTGAAAATGATGGTGCTTTACCATATGAAACCGGAGCAGGCGGTGGAACTTTACAACCGTTATATCGGAGACTGGGGCGGGGCTTCCACCTCCTACCGCTTTGACGCGGTAAAAGACGGTAAGGTTGTTAAAAGTATCGTAAAAGAGCCGATGACTTCGCTGACTATGGAGGTAACGGTAAATAACCGTGAACTGACAGAGGGCGACACCTACGACGTGGCGGCGGTCAGAGTCAGGATATTGGACGAACACGGCAATCAGGCACATTTCTATCAGGAGCCGATGATGTTGGAGACGGAGGGACCGATTATGATAATAGGTCCGAAAGCGGCCGCTCTTTCCGGCGGTATGGGAGGCGCCTACGTCAAGACGACGGGCGAAGAGGGAAGCGCGAAATTAACGTTATGCACCTCGCAGACCAAGCCGGTTGAAATTACATTTACCATAAAAAAATAATGATATATGTTACCCCGTATGCCAAGCGTTATCAGAAGTGTTTCATAATTATTTATTATCATATAAAATAGGTAATTGCGAAACAAGTTCGCAATCTTGATTCCAAACAAGGAAGAAATCCTGCAGAGCAGGATTTTAAGGATGAAAAAGGCCGGTGGTAAAATTAGGCATACTTTAATAAGCCATATAGATTATAAAGTTGATAAGTCCTAAGCTATAAGCGGTTTCAAACTGCGAATGTATTCGTGATGGTTTATCTTGTCGGCAAGAACGACAGTTATCAGTTGAGTGATGCCTGCCAGAATTAAATCCGCATACAGTGTTTTCTCATTTTGGGTGCGGCGGCCTGCAAGACAGAGATTTTCCTTGATGTGGTTGATATCCCTTTCCACAACGGCACGTATTTTGTAGGTATTATCCCATTCGTCAGTACCGCGGAGGGTACCGGGATAGGCACGAAGATTTTTTTCGGGATAAATATAAACCATTCTGCCTGAAATGGAAGAAGTGCAGGGATGTTGGCAATGGCAGATACGACGGTATTTTCCATCGTCGCATTTATCCCATGAGGTTAAAGGGCAGATGAACTTTTGACGGGCGATACCATTTTTAAGGAAAGCAGTATTATTTCCCTCTTTCTTTAGTAAGAAAGACGGATCATTGGGACAGCAGGGGATACCGTTTTTATTGATAAAAGATTCAGAATCCACCAATGAGGAGCGCTTATTGAGAGGTATGTATGCAGAGTGGAAATGCTGTTCTTTGCCAAAGGTATCACCGGTCAGCAGGTCTTTGTAAAGCGGAAGGGTATCAAAGGCGGCATCGCCAAGAAAGACAACAGGATTGATCAGGGGATGCTTTTTAAAGAAATCCATCAGTGTAGGAATAAGCAGTTTTGAATCATGGGCGCATTTATCTTCATCAGGAGAATCTGATTTTTTGTGGACAATGATTTCAGGGTGGGAATCCATGAAATCCTTATTGTAAAAAGAGATGTGGCGGATAATACCAAGCCCATTCGTGACAATGCCGAACTTAAAGACATAACAGAAATGCCCGTTGATATATAGCTGCTTGATTTCAGGGTTAGCAGAAGCATGAGAAGGCATTGCGCGATAGGCGGCGCTGTAAGGATTGTAGTTTTTGTCAAAGCACATAGATTTTGCATAAGCTTTTAACTGTTTGATGATCCGGTTTGCATATTTAGGGTTGTTTTCCGTAACAAAGGCTTCGATACCGGAAGAATCAAAGATAGTCATATCGGCTTTAGCGGAATCGATCGCCTGACAGATGGGTTCGGTGATATCCACAAGGCTGTCAAAGACAGCCTGCAGATCTTCGAGGAAGTCCTGCTTGAAGCGGGTGATCTTGGAAGCATCGGGGACTTTGGAAAAGCCGCAGAAGTCTCTTAAAGGTTTAGAGTAGTGGAGAAAGGTAAGCAGGAGCTGGTCAGTGGGGATGGAAAAGATACGCTGGATGATCAAAGCCCAGAGGAAAGCGTGGAGAGGATATTTACGGGATCTTCCGGTGGAGGCATAGAAATGATTACGGAATGTAGTCGGGATAAGATCATCGATATCGATATGGGATTCTAAGAGGGAAAGGAAGGCGGGCTTGTCATCCTCCAGTTTATTTTGACAATCCTGAAAAATATCTGCCAAAGAAAGCTGTTTATATGGTATCATAGGTATCAGATAACTCCTTTCTTGGATGGATGGTTGATGGTTTTAGACAACTCTATTATACCATATCCAGTGAGGAGTTATTTTAATTTGTAGCAAAAAGAATCCCGTAATTATGCGGGTTCTGGCGTTTCGCAAACGCCTAATTATCATATAAAAAATAGAGAGGAAGAGAAAACATGGGCGAGAAATCAAGAGTTATTTTCGGTAATCCAATGTCGGAAAAAGTATACCGAAAAGCGGTCAGCACGCAGAAGAAAAATATCAGAAAATTCGGGGATGATGCCAATGCCGATTATCCGGTAACGGTTGAGAAAAACGCGCATATCGGCGATACCTTGGGGGTTATGAATGTTTTGCTGGGAGATGCTCAGGCGGACGGCGCGAAAAAGGGAAGTGCCGAGGCAGCGAATATGGCGTTTGACAAAGAAAAAGGCATTATTGTAGGAAACATCCGCATGGGGTTTGGGCATTACCGAATTTCCATGGCGATTGCATCGGCGGCAAATTCCATGGGTTACATTCCTTATTGGATGGATTTAAATTCCTACCGCCAGACGACCTGTACGAAAGTTATCAGCGCACAGAACGATTTATATTCTTTAGGCTCCAGGCTTTCCGGGAAAAGCAGGCTCTTTAATAAACTGGTGTGGGAACCTATGAACTACGAGGGCTTCCGCAAATTAAGCTATAACGCTTCCGACCAGAAAAACGCAGAGTTAATGGCGCCGGTTTACCGCAATGTGCCGAAAGAGATTCCGGTCGTGGCAACGCATGTATGGCCGGCACAAGCGGCGGTTCACGCGGGCATGAAATATGTAGTCAATGCGATTCCGGACAACTGGCCAATGGCGCTTCATCTTTCGGAGGGCAGTCTGCATACGGTACAGACGCATTATGCGTATCAGGGCTATCGTATTTTAAACGGGATGCAGGGCAGCGACGTATTAAAGCCGATGCCGGATGACGCGCTGCTATACACGGGACACTATATCGACCATGAGCTGGTAAGCAATATTGAAAGCGATTGTGAAAGACGTATCAGGAGAAAAGCGGAGAAACAGCCGGTGCGGTTTTTACTTACGATTGGCGGTGCGGGAGCGCAGAAAGAGATTTTTGCGGCAATCATCCGTTCGCTGATATCGTCAATTCGCGAAAAGAAAGCCGTGCTTTATGTCAATGTGGGAGATTACCGGAACGTATGGGAAGAATTGATAAAAGAAATTCCACAGCTTGCGGGTGTATCGAAAGAACATTTTAATCAGTGGAATAAAACACAGGAGTTTGCTAAAAAGGCGCTTGCGGAGGAGGTGTATGGCGTACATGCTTTTTGGCATGAGAATATATTTGAAGCGGTTTACTGTACGAACCTTTTGATGAGAAGCTGCGATGTGCTGGTGACGAAGCCGAGCGAGCTTTCGTTCTATCCGGTGCCAAAGCTCTTTATCAAACGTGTCGGCGGTCATGAGCAGTGGGGCGCGATTCATTCGGCGGAAATCGGGGACGGAACGCTGGAATGCAGAGATATACCGCATACCCTGCAGATGATTAAACTTTTTATGGAACAAAACCATCTGCTGACGGATATGTGTGAAAATATTATAAAAAATAAAGAAGCCGGAATCTACAACGGCGCATACAAAGTAGTGGAAATGGCAATGGCAGAAAAAAACAGATAGGGGGATGGCAGTACTATGAAACTGACAGGAAAAGAAAAGGTATCATATGGTTTGGGTGCAGTCGGAAAAGATATGGTCTATATGTTTTCCGCAAGTTATATCCTGTATTATTATCAGGATATTCTGGGCGTAAGCGCGATTGCGATGGGTATTATCCTGATGGCGGCGCGTGTGTTTGACGCGTTTAACGACCCTATCATGGGGGTATTAGTGGCAAAGACCAAGACAAAATGGGGAAAATTCCGCCCGTGGCTTTTGATTGGAACGATACTCAATGCGGTTGTGTTGGTGCTTATGTTTGCCGCGCCGCCGTCGCTGGACGGGAAAGGGCTTGTAGCCTATGCGGCTGTCAGCTATATTGTATGGGGCGTTACTTAT
Source organism: Bacillus sp. (in: firmicutes) (assembly GCA_023666125.1). GTDB lineage: Bacteria > Bacillota > Clostridia > Lachnospirales > Lachnospiraceae > UBA3282. The sequence goes on from JAMPCN010000001.1 coordinate 92,451, forward strand.
ACGATGATGGACATTCCGTACTGGTCGATGATACCGGCATTTACCGAGGGTGGAAAAGAGCGTGAAAGTTTATCCACGCTGGCGCGTTCCTGCGCGGGCGTCGGTTCGGCGATTATTACGATTATTACTGTAAAATGCGTGTCTTTGCTGGGACAGGGAAATGAACGCGCAGGCTTTCGGCTGTTTGCAATTATCATTGCCGTTATTTTTGTCGTATTTATTTTATGCACCTGTATTAATATTAAGGAAAAGTCCACCGTCGATGTGGATTCCCCGTCGGTTGGACAGATGTTTCGCGCCTTGATTGAAAACGACCAGGCGATGGCGGTTGTCATTGCGATTGTATTGATTAACTGTTCCGTTTATACGACTTCCAACCTTGTCATCTATTTCTTTAAATATGATTTTGGCGGCGCGGACTGGGAGAACGCCTATACTTTATTTAATACGTTCGGCGGGGCAATTCAGATTCTTTCCATGATGCTTTTCTTCCCGCTGTTACGAAAAGTATTCAGCGCGATAAAAGTATTTTATATCAGCTTTGGCATGGCGATTGCGGGTTATATCGTTTTGCTCGTCCTCGCTTTTGTCAATATGTCGAATGTATTTTTATTGTTTATTCCGGGCTTCTTTATCTTCGCAGCCAACGGAATGCTGACGGTCCTGGTAACGGTATTTCTGGCAAACACGGTGGATTACGGCGAATTAAAAAATAACAGACGAGACGAGAGCGTTATCTTCTCCATGCAGACTTTCGTTGTCAAGCTTGCGTCCGGTGTGGCGGCGCTGATTGCCTCCATCTGTCTTGCCGTCTGTAACTTAAGCGACGATACTACCGCCGTAGTGTCGGCAACGGGCGCGTCGGTAATCGGGCTGCGCATGACGATGACGGTGCTTCCGATTATCGGGCTTTTGATTGCAGTAGTTGTCTTTCGCAGGAAATTTATTCTCACGGAGGAAAAAGTAGAGGAAATTGCGGCGCAGGTCAAAGCGAAGCGCGGAGCGGAGATGGATGGTTAGATTGAAAACGCTCCAGAATGGAGATTAACATGATTCAAAAATTAGGGCAGCTTTTTTTGCTGGAAACAAAACATACGTCGTACTGCTTCCGGGTGATGCCGACCGGACATTTGGAGCATCTTTATTACGGAAGAAAGATTAGCGTGCCGGGAGAGGAATGTGCGGAAGCGTTAGTGGAAAAACACGCTTTCATGCCGGGAAATACCAACGCCTATACCGGTACGGACACCGATATGAATGATAGAACACAAGCAGGTGGGCATATGCTGGGAAATATGGCATTTTCGCTCGAAGATATCAGACTGGAAATGTCTTCCTACGGCAAGGGAGATATCAGGGAGCCGTTTGTAGAAATCATCCATGGCGACGGCAGTTACACCTCGGATTTTCTGTTTGAGAAAGCCGAAATAAGCCAGGGGAAAGAGGAATATCAGACCTTGCCGGGTTCCTACGACGAGAGCGGGGAGGTTTCCCATCTTTGCGTTGTTTTACAGGATAAACAATACCGGCTTACGCTGGAACTGCATTATTATGTATATGAGAACTGCGACGTGATAACGAGAAGCGCAAAGCTGATAAACGGAAGCGGTGAAGAAATAAAACTGACAAGGCTTATGAGCGCGCAGATGGATTTTGATATGCCGGAGTATGTATTTACCACATTTACCGGAGCGTGGGCAAGAGAGATGAAGCGCACGGATGTGAGGATGCTTTCCGGTAAATATGTGAACGCGTCCTATACGGGAACTTCTTCCAGCCGCGCCAATCCTTTTGTGATGTTAAGTAAAGAAAATACTTCCGAGGACTTTGGCGACTGCTATGGGTTCAATCTGATTTACAGCGGCAACCATTACGAGGCGGTGGAGGTGAGCGGCTACGGGAAAACCAGAATAACGCTCGGAATCAATCCGCAGTCTTTCTGCTATGTGGTAGGAGCGGGCGAAATCTTTGAAGCGCCGGAAGCGGTGATGACATATTCTCATCAGGGATTTAACGGCATGAGCCAGCATATGCACCGGTTTGTCAGAGAGCATATCGTGTGCGGAACGTGGAAAGATAAGACAAGACCGGTTTTGTTAAATAGCTGGGAGGCATCCTATTTTCATATTAATGAAAGAAAACTGCTTGCCCTTGCGAAAGCGGGGAAAGAGGTCGGAATTGAGCTTTTTGTGATGGACGACGGCTGGTTTGGAACGAGAAACGACGATACGCAGGCGCTTGGCGATTGGGAAGTCAACCGGGAAAAGCTGCCGGGCGGGCTGCACGGACTGGCGGAAAAGATAAAGGCGATGGGGCTTTCTTTTGGTCTCTGGGTGGAGCCGGAGATGGTAAACGTCAACAGCAGATTGTATGAAAAACATCCGGACTGGACGCTTGCCATACCGGGGAAACCGCATTCGGAGGGAAGAAACCAGAGGGTCCTGGATTTGACGAGAAAAGAAGTGCAGGACTATATCATCGAGCAGATGAGCCGTGTTTTTTCCGAAGCCGATATTTCTTATGTGAAATGGGATATGAACCGTACGTTTACGGATTATTTTTCGGCGGCTCTGCCCCCGGAGCGGCAGGGGGAAGTGGCGCACCGCTATGTTATGGGATTGTACCGCTGCATGAAAGAACTGACGGCGCGTTTTCCGCAGATTTTATTTGAGGGCTGCGCGGCGGGCGGAAACCGTTTTGACCTTGGCATTTTATGTTATTTTCCGCAGATATGGGCGAGCGATAATACGGACGCGCTTTGCCGCAGCGAGATTCAGAACGGCTACAGTTACGGCTATCCGATGTCCACGGTCAGCGCGCATGTTTCCGCCTGTCCGAATCATCAGACATTGCGAAGTACGCCGCTGGAAACACGTTTTAATGTGGCGGCGTTCGGAATCTGCGGCTATGAATGTAATTTCTGCGATATGAAAAAAGAGGAACTGGAAGCGGTAAAGGCACAGATTGCGCTGTATAAAGAATGGCGGGAAGTATTGCAAAGCGGCTCTTTTTACCGCGGCAGGACGTTTGCGGACGGTGCGGGCGTAGCGGAGAGCGGCATTCGTCAGTCTGCGGGCAATGTGATGGAATGGACGTGCGTATCGCAGGATAAAAAGAAAGCCGTAGGTTTTGTGATGCAGAAATTGGTGATACCGAACACGCAGTTTGAATATTACAGGGCGAAAGGTCTTGCTCCTGAGTTAAAATATCATTTTTATAACCGCAGTTTAAAATACAATGTCAAGGAATTTGGAGACCTCGTCAATACGGTTTCGCCGGTGCATATTAAGAAAGATTCCCTGATACATGACGTAGTGGCGAAGTTTGTGAAGATGGATGGCGAAACCGAGGACTGCCATGTGTACGGGGATACGCTTATGTATGGCGGCGTAAGGCTGAAACAGGCGTTTGGAGCGACTGGCTACAGCGATGAAGTAAGACATTTTCCCGATTTTGCTTCAAGATTGTATTTTATGGAAGCGGAGCAGACAGAAATTCTGCTTGCAGATGATGTAAAAGCCGTTCCGCAATCGGTGTGAAAGCCTGCTGTTTTTTCCATATCAAATACAAAGCTGCGTCCAGTTTGGGAGACAGCGGGCGGAATACGAGACCGCTGCCGGGGCGGGCGTCAATCAGATGTTGGAAAGTCAGAAGATAGCCCAGCCCCTCTTTTACGAACAGGGAGGCATTGTAGGAAAGCCGGAAAGAACCCTCCAGATGCAGTTTATCCATCAGGCTGCCGCACCAGCGGGGGATGTCTTTTTGCCAGCCCTGCTCGGAACAGAACAGCGGCAGACCCGTCAAATCTTCTGCGCGGATAACTTCTTTGCGGGCGAGCGGACAGTTTTTTGGCATAACGACGCCCCAGATGTCCGCTTCCGGGAAAGTCAGGTAATTGTATTTGGCGGCGTCCGGTTCTTCGACAAGAACAGCAAAGTCAATAACGCCTTTATTGAGCCTTTCTATTACCTGTTCGGTATCGCCGCTGGTGATATGGTAGCGCAGAGTGGGATACGCTTTTTTAAAAGAGTTGATGGCGGCGGCAAGATAACGAATCTGGTATGATTCCGCAAGACCGAAATACACATCGCCTCCGGTGACGTCGTCGAGAGAAATAAATTCATTGGCAATTTTATCCGCCATATTAACCAAATCCTGCGCCCGTTTGCGCAGCAAAATCCCCTCTTCGGTCAACTGAATACTAAAACTGCGGCGCAGAAACAGTTTTTTCCCAAGCTCTTCTTCCAAGGCGCGAAGCTGTTTGGAAAGCGTGGGCTGGGTAACATGCAGCATTTCCGCCGCACGGGTCATATTTTCCTCTCTGGCGACCGCCAGAAAATATCGCAGCGTTTTTATTTCCATCAAAATCCCTCCACCTGATATGCCATAAAGGAATATCATGATATAAATTATAACCATTAGCGCATAAAAGGTCAATGCAATATAATAGAGAGCAATAACAGAGAAAGGATGGTATGATAGTTATGAAGCTGGAATTAACAAACGAATGGGATAAAACATTCCCGAAAAGCGGGAAAGTAAATCACAAAAAGGTAACTTTTCACAATCGTTACGGCATTACGCTTGCCGCTGATATGTACGAACCCGAAAATGCCTCCGGTAAACTGGCGGCGATTGCGGTATGCGGACCGTTTGGCGCGGTGAAAGAACAGGCGGCGGGACTGTATGCGCAGACGATGGCGGAGCGCGGATTTTTAACGATAGCTTTCGACCCATCCTATACAGGGGAGAGCGGCGGCGAACCCCGTTACATGGCGTCTCCTGATATTAATACGGAGGACTTTCAGGCGGCGGTGGACTTTCTTTCCGTGCAGGAGAATGTTGACCCGGAAAGAATCGGCATTATCGGTATCTGCGGCTGGGGCGGTCTGGCGTTAAATGCGGCGGCGTTGGATACCCGTATTAAAGCGACAGTGGCGTCTACGATGTACGATATGACGCGCGTTAATGCGAACGGATATTTTGACGCCGAAAATTCCGCCGATGCAAGATACGCAAAGAAACAGGCAATGAACGCGCAGAGAATCGTAGATTATAAAAACGGCAGTTATGCGCCGGGCGGCGGTGTGGTTGACCCGCTTCCGGAGGATGCGCCGTTTTTTGTAGCGGATTATTATGACTATTATAAAACGAAACGAGGCTATCATAAACGTTCCTTAAATTCCAACGGCGGTTGGAACGTTACCGGCTGTATGTCCTTTATGAATCAGCCGATTTTAAAATATAGCAGCGAGATTCGCAGCGCGGTTTTGGTAATGCACGGCGAAAAGGCGCATTCCTGCTATTTTAGCCGTGACGCATACGACGATATGGTAAAAGATAATCCATACGCGGACAATAAGGAGCTGCTCATCATTCCGGACGCTGTTCATACCGACTTATACGACGGCGGCGGGAAAAATGCGATTCCGTTTGATAAGATGGAAGCGTTTTTTAAGGAGTATTTGAGGTAGTGCATGGGTGATAAAAATGGAAAAAGTGGTACGCAGCATTATTATGATTTGTTTTTCATTGTATATCGCGGCTTGCGGGAACACGGAGGCACAGGAAATGGCGGCAGAATCGGAACTTCCCTATGACGGTATCTATCCGGAGCATGAACCATATGGAAAAGGAGTAGGCGTTATGCCCGGACGGGTAGTATGGACGCATGATTCTTCCGCCGTTTCCTGGGATGGCGAAGGTTATTGGTGGGAAGCGGAACATTTTCAGGAAGAAACCGTGCAGCGCATGGTCGATGAGGGCATTGCTGCTCTGGCGGGGGAAGCGGATGCCGAAAGCGGCTGGAACGCGCTGTTTCGTTATCACAACGGCGGGGATGCTTACCGCATTGGAGAAAAAATAGCGATTAAAGCGAATATTAACGGCTCCGCTGTATTTGATGATGATACGTCAGGCGAAACGAATATGAGCTATACCAATCCTGTGTTATTGAAAGCGCTGTTGGTTTCTTTAGTAACAAAGGCGGGCGCAGCGCCGGAGGACATTACCGTGTACGACGTATCGCGGCTGTTTCCTGATTATATGGTGGAAATGTGTACGGAGGGGAACTTGCAGGGCGTTCATTTTGTTGGGCGGAATAATGGCAGGGCGGATGAAAACGCGCCGATTAACTGGTCGTATTCCTTTAGCGGTACGGTCAATTATCTGCCGGAGTGTGTAACGGAAAGTAAATATGTCATTAATCTTGCCAATCTGAAAGGACACAGCTACGGGATTACCCTTTGCGGTAAAAATCATTTTGGCTCTTTTATCAACGGAAACGCCATGCGTCCGCCGGAGGGGGCGAATCTGCACCAATGGCTGACCAGAAGCGAAATGAATATTTACAGCCCCCTGACAGACCTTATGGGCAATTACCAGTTAGGCGGGAAAACAGTTTTATATATGCTGGACGCGCTGATTTGCGCGCCCTCCGAGGGAGCCTCCATTACCAGGGAAAACGCCGCATGGCAGCAGACGCCGTTTAACGGGGATTATACGTCCAGTGTTTTTGTTTCGCAAGACCCGGTGGCGATTGATTCCGTCGGAGCGGACTTTTTGACAAATGAACCGGCTATAATACAGAATAATGGCGCGGCAAAAGACCCTGACAGTGAAAATTATCTGCATGAAGCGGCGCTTGTCGGAAACGCGCCGTCGGGGAATGTTTACTACAACGGAAACGGGGAACTACTCGAAAACCTGGGCGTGCATGAGCATTGGAATAACCCGGTGGAGAAACAATACAGCCGGAACCTTGGAAAAGAAGAGGGTATCGAGCTGGTGTATATATCGGAGAAAGAATAAGTGGATATTCTTTCGATATTGTACAGAGCGGAGCAATAATATTACCGCTTATATTTTTCCAATAACCGTTCAATCTCTATATTCAGATTTTCCGGCATTTTTTGGCACGCACTGTCGGACAGCTTTATCCAGAGGTGGAGATTGCGGTAGTTTGTGGCAGACCTTTTCTTTCTTTCCGGTTGTTTTGCAGATACTTGTATTTTAACCTGAGCGGTCTTTTGTTCAAAGAGCGGAACGACAATGTAGTACAGGCGGTCATCCGGGAAAGAGAGATAGCCGGTTTTTTCTTCTTTGGAAATTTCCTGTAACAGTGCAGTCTGGGATATAAATTGCTGTGTCAGCAGATAAGTAAGTTCCGCTTGAAATTGCGTTCTGCCTGCCGGCGGCTCATCTCGGTTAAGCAGTGTGTCTGCTTCATCTAATATTTGTTTACTGCATTGATACAGACTGCGCAGAAAAAGAGAAAAATCTTCATCGGTAGTCCACATATATTTTCCCCGCGCAATACAAAAGTTTCCTAAAATAGCACCGTCGTAATCTTCGACATATTGTAAGACGTCGCGTTCCGTATAAGCGTGTCGATTGATGGGCGCGTTCCAGATAATATCTGCTTTTTTCTCCGAATTTTTATCTTTATTATGATGTTTTCCTTTTTCGGTAGTGGGAAATATTTTTCCTTTCAGGACGGAGTACGCGGCATTGATTTCCTGTACAGTATAGGGATATTGGTTCCGACTATTCGTATCCGGATGTACCTGCATCATAAGTTCTCTGTATTTCTTTTTAATTTCCTGAAGTTTAGCTCCCGGGGTAAGCCCAAGAATCCGGTATGCTTCTTTTACAGTCATAGGGTGATTGTCCTTTACATTATTATCTGCAATTTAGTATAGCCTATGAAAAGGGTATCGTCCAGTTGGAATGGGTGGGAAAAGTATGTGCAGATTGTCAAGGGATTGATTAGGAGAATAATTGTTGAAAACGCATATAACATATGTTATACTTTTTTAGAAAAATATAGCAAATGATATATTTATCGGATGGTGAAGAATGAAATATTGCGATTTTGTAAAACAGATAAGAAAACAATTAAATTATACGCAAAAAGAACTTGCAAATGCACTTAATGTTAGTTTTGCTACGGTAAATCGGTGGGAAAACAGTCAAGTATTGCCAAGTAAATTAGCAATGAAAAGTTTTCTTGATTTTTGTGAGAATAATTTCATTGATATATCTGACTTGGAAAATTGATTTGTAAAATATTACTGAAAAGTTATGTATATAAGGAGAACAGAAATGGCTAGAGCTGATTTAATGTGTGAATTGATAAAATATGGATTAATGAATGATAATATAAATTTTAGAAGAGCAGCTGAAGCATTATGTGCCGAAGAAAGAGCAAAACAACATGCAGTCTTGGCAAATAAAATACAAGAATTGCTTAGTATAGAAAAGAAACATTCAGTTGAAAGGAACAGTACAATTAATGTTATACGTGGAGGAACAAGTGAGTCTACACTTTTTTGGGAAAAAATACCTCAGAAAAGAATGGATAATTTGATTTTACCTCAAACAGTAAAAGATATTTGTCAAGGGATGATTGACGAACAATTAAGATCGGAAGTGCTTCAATCTTATGGATTGGAGCCACGAAACAAAATATTGCTTATAGGTCCGCCCGGTAATGGAAAAACATCTTTGGCAGAGGCAATGGCAGAAGCATTAATGGTACCTTTATTAACGGTGAGATATGAAAGCATAGTAGGTGCATATCTGGGAGAAACAGCTTCAAAGTTGGCAAAGCTATTTGAAACTGCTAAGACAAAAAAGTGTGTATTATTTTTTGATGAGTTTGAAACATTGGGGAAAGAACGAGGGGATGCGCATGAAACAGGGGAAATAAAAAGAGTAGTTAGTTCGTTACTCATGCAGATAGATGCACTTCCTAGTTATGTAGTAGCAATTGCGGCGACCAATCATGATTCTTTACTGGATAAGGCGGCTTGGAGAAGATTTCAAGTAAAAGTTGATATTCCGAAGCCAACCAGAAATAATTTAGAGCTATTTTTTCGACATTTTGAAATAGAAAGAGAATTTGAATTTGGTATATTACCAAGCACTCTTGCTAAAAAAACATTAGGATTAAGCTACGCAGAGGCAGAAGAATTGGCGCTTGAAATATATCGGCAATATATATTAAATATACCACAGGATAATCCGAAAGAAATTACCACTCAAGTGCTAAAGCTATGGCAGGCACAAAAAAATAATAATAGTGAACCGAAGGAGGAAGATTTATGGCAGAAAGACCAATAATATTATTTCCAACGCCACAATTGGCTGATAGAGATACAAGAAAGATACCTATTCCAAAAGTAAACAAACCATCATTTGAAACACAATATAATCGTCTACAACCAACATTTAAGGTTTTAAGAGAGGCATTTGAAAAAAAGCGGATACAATTTCAAAATACGCCAATCGGGGTAAATCCGGAATATGCATTGGTTTTTGAGGTTGTAGGTTCGGTTGACAGTTTTTACACGGCTGTAAGTAAAACAGAAGGCTTGGAATGGCTTTTTGATAAGGAATCTTTTGATATACTACCGGATGATGATTTTTATTATGCTGAAGATCGAAATAAGAATATTTCAGGAAAAGTTTACTGCATCATGTCAAATCAAGAAGCAATGGAGCAGATGCTATCATGCTGGGAAAGATATAATGATGGGGAAAGTGATGTGTTTGCTAGAGGATATGCGGGATTAAAAAATATTTTTGTCAATATAAAAGGAATTAGAACATGGAATGCTATAGATAGAATACAAGAAACACAAGTAGTGGAATATTGGAGAGAATCTCTGGAAATAGATGGAAATACAGTAGTTCCTTTTGAAGTAGAATTATTTTACAGGCAGGATGAGACAAGGAGAAGAGAGGCAGAAGAGGCGGTTATTTTAGAAATTGAGAGATTAGGTGGACACATTATTAGTAAATGTCATATTGGAGAAATAGCATATCACGCATTATTAGTGGATTTGCCGAGAAATAGGATAGAGCAGCTTGTAAATAACTACGAACAGGTGCAATTAGTACATATAGATGATGTTATGTTTTTTAGACCAATTTGCCAATCAGCATTTAATGTATATAATGATTCGGTTTTAGAAGATATTAATGACGTGGAGATATGGGAAGAGTTATCATTGCCTATTGTAGGAGTTTTTGATGGGATGCCAATTCAAAATCACCCTTTGCTTAGAAATAGAATTATATTAGATGATCCAGACGGCTATGAAAGCGGTTATGAAAGTAAGTACAGATGTCATGGAACTGCGATGGCGTCTCTTATATTAAATGGAGATTTAAATAAACAGGAATACATGAAACATAGCATATATCTGCGCCCTATTTTAAAACCAAGAGAGGTTGGACCAGATAGGTTTGTAGAAGAAATACCAGAAGATTGTTTAATCGTGGATAAAATTCATGCTTCAATTATTAGAATTTTTGAAGCGAAAAATGGTCTTGAACCAGTAGCGCCGTCTATAAGAGTTATAAATTTATCATTAGGAGATCCAGCAAGACAATTGGCGACCTTAATGAGTCCATTAGCGCGATTGATTGATTATCTTGCATATAAGTATTCAGTTTTGTTTATTGTTAGTGCAGGAAACCATCCGGAAACTATAAATATGTTAGAGAACACTTTTGACGAATTGAGAAGGAAAAATATACAAGAAAGAGGCGAAGATTATTTCGGATGTATTGCACAAAATCAAAGGAATGTTAAAGTGTTATCACCAGCAGAAAATATCAATGGTTTGACAATTGGAGCAATATATGATGATTATTGTGATATTGCTGAAAATGATAGAGCAATATTTGCTGTTCCTCAAGGATTTCCTAGTCCTATCTCTGCTTATGGCAAAGGTTATAGATCGATTATTACACCTGACTTATATTATAGAGGTGGAAGGAAATTTATTTATGAGTCGTGGAATGGAAAATGTCAATGGATGCAGTCGAATCGTGAACCGGGATGCAAAGTTGCCGCGCCCGCCTCGGATGCTACTAAAAATGGACAGGCGTTTACATTTGGAACAAGTGATGCAACTGCTTTGATTTCACATGAAGCTTTGAAGTGTTATGATGTTTTGAGAGATATTTACAAAACAGAAACAGGCGAATTACCAAGAAAAGAGTATATGGCAATTCTTATAAAAGCTATGCTGACTCATGGTGCGTCATGGGGTAATTTGGCAAAACAGTTAGTGAAGATAGTGGGGGGAAAAGAAAAGCAGGTATCAAGGTGGCTGGGATATGGAATTCCTGATATATCAAGAGTAGAAGAATGTACGAAAAACAGAGTTACTTTAATTGGTAGTGGTAGCTTAAAAAGAGACGAGGGACATGTATTTACGTTGCCATTGCCTATAGATATTTCATCTAAAATTATAAAAAGAAGGTTAGTAGTTACTTTGGCATATTTTTCGCCTATTGAAGCAAATAAACAGGTATATAGAAGTGTAAAATTGTGGTTTGATGTAATAGGAAACGAACAGTTGGCAGCAAGTAGAGAGAATACGGAATGGCAGGCAGTTCAAAAAGGCACTTTGCAACATGAAATATTTGAAGGCGAAAAAGCTTTGGTTTGGGATAATGATAGAGAAATACAGATTAAAGTAAATTGCAAAGAAGATGCAGGAAAAATTAAAAATGCTATTCCATACTGTATTTTTGTGACATTTGAAGTTGCTGAAGGACAAGATATAGATGTATATTCCAAAGTTGTAAATAAAGTAAAGACAACAATTAAACCATAAATTTGGGGGGTTGACATTTTTGTGAGGAGATTGATGATGGCAGCAGGAACTACTACTATTGGATTTGAAGAAAAATTATGGCAGGCGGCAGATAAACTGCGCTCAAATATGGATGCGGCAGAATATAAGCATGTCGTGTTGGGGCTTATATTTCTGAAATATGTTTCTGATTCATTTGAAGAAAAATACCGGCAATTATTGACAGAGGGCTATGGAGACGAAGAGGATAGGGATGAATATTTAGCGGAAAATATTTTCTATGTGCCGAAAGACGCCCGGTGGAGCGAAATTAAAAGCCATGCCACAAGTACGGATATAGGAAGCGTTATAGACAATGCGATGGGCGCAATAGAGAAAGAGAATGATTCATTAAAAGGCGTTTTGACGAAAAATTATTCCCGTCAGGAATTGGACAAGACAAGGCTTGGGGAGCTTGTGACGCTTTTTACAAATATTGAAGTCGGTTCGACTGCGGCGCGGGAAAGAGATGTTTTAGGCAGAGTATACGAATATTTTTTGAGTAAGTTCGCAAGCGCGGAGGGAAAATTGGGCGGAGAATTTTATACGCCCTCTTGCATTGTGCGTACGCTCGTTTCCATGATAGAACCCTTTGAGGGGCAGATTTTTGACCCGGCGTGCGGAAGCGGCGGTATGTTCTGTCAGTCGGCGCGATTTGTCAGGGAACATCAGGGGAATATCAGAGATATCTCTATTTTCGGGCAGGAAAGCAATCCTACTACATGGAAACTGGCAAAGATGAATCTTGCCATCAGACAGTTGGAGGCGAATCTTGGAAAACATAACGCCGATTCTTTCCATGACGACCAGCATAAAGCATTAAAGGCTAATTATATATTGGCAAATCCGCCGTTTAATATTTCAGATTGGGGCGGAGAACGGCTGCAGGAAGATATCCGCTGGAAATATGGCATACCCCCTGTCGGGAATGCGAATTTTGCATGGCTTCAGCATATGCTGTATCATTTGAATCCTGTCGGCGGCGTGGCAGGTACAGTCTTAGCAAACGGTTCTTTGAGTTCTAATACATCCAACGAAGGAAATATTCGTGCCAATATGGTAAAAGGTGATGTCGTGGAGTGTATCGTAGCGATGCCTAGCCAGCTTTTTTATTCTACGGGTATTCCGGTTTCGCTATGGATTATGCGAAAGGGAAAAGAGGCGTATTCCAAAGGGAAAGTCCTGTTCATTGACGCCAGAAAACTTGGGCATATGGTGGATAGAAAAGTCCGGGAATTATCGGAAGAGGATATTCAGAAAATTGCCAGTACATATCAAAATTGGCGGCAGGGCAGGGAGTATGAAGATATTCAGGGTTTTTGTAAAGAAGCGTCTATAGAAGAAATTGAGAAGCAGGATTTTATATTGACGCCGGGAAGATATGTCGGTATTGAGGAGCAGGAGGATGATGAAGAGCCATTTGAGGAAAAAATGCTGAGACTAACTTCTGAACTGTCAGGATTATTTGCACAATCGCACGAATTGGAAACGGAAATAAGAGAGAAGCTGGGGGCGATTGGGTATGAAATTTGATTTGAATTATATTTATGAAATTTTTAAGAATGTAAAAGACAAACATGATTTTAAGGAATATTGTGATGAAATGGATGAGAACAGCAAAGTTTTGGATACGATTCCATTTGATACACAAAAAGCACAACAGCAAATATCAAAGCTTACAACTAAGTATCGGGGTGAGCTTAATATGTTAGCGTGTCTTTATGGAAATAACATGAGTGTAACAAGTCAACCCATGCTAAAAACAGCAGAGATTTTATGGAATGATTTGTATTATATTAATCAGCATATTCCGTTGTTTGCATTGGAGAGGAAAGGAATTTCTAATTTTTTAAATCAGAATATGGGATTTTGAAAATGGTACATAGTATATAGAATAGGAAAAAGATGTAATGGGAAATTGGAAAATGTGTACTATAGCGGATATTGGTACAGTAGTCGGAGGAGCAACACCGTCAACGAAAAAAGAAGAGAATTATGCTGGGGGTACGATTGCGTGGATTACGCCTAAAGATTTAGCAGGTTTCACTGGCAGATTTATTTCTTGCGGAGAAAGAAATATAACAGAAACAGGCTTAAAAAGCTGTTCTGCTCAAATAATGCCGAAACATACTGTTTTATTTTCTTCGCGTGCGCCCATAGGTTATATTGCGATTGCAGCAAATGAAGTGTGTACGAATCAAGGCTTTAAAAGTGTGATACCAAATGAAAATGTGGACTATATGTTTCTGTATTATCTGCTTAAATATAATAAGGAAAATATTGAAAATTTGGGAAGTGGTACTACGTTTAAGGAAGTTTCAGCGCCTACTATGCGAGAGGTTCCAATTAGAGTTCCAGAATCTTTGGATGAGCAGAAAGCTATTGCAAGTATTTTATCTGCGTTAGATGATAAAATAGAAAAAAATATAGAGATAAATGATATTTTGCAGCAGCAAATACAGTTATTGTATGAGGATTTTATAACAGCTATTGATGAAATACCTGTGGCAATGTCTAAAGTAGTGGAGGTTCGTGATGGAACACATGATTCACCTAGGCCATGTGAAATGGGTTATCCATTAGTAACATCAAAATACTTGTTTCCTTTTGGGGTAGATGTCATTTCTCCAAATAAAATTAGTAAATTTGATTATGATAAAATTAATGAACGTAGTAAAGTTGATACAAGAGATATTCTTTTTAGCATGATAGGAACTGTTGGTTTGGTTTCACTCATTATTGAGGATGAAATAAACTTTGCAATAAAAAATGTAGGTTTGTTTAAAACATCAAAATGTCCACAATATACATATTATTTGTTTTGTTATTTAAGAAGTAAAAAAATAACGCAGCATATTGAAAAGTGTTTAGCAGGCAGTACACAGAAGTATATTAGTTTAGCTGAACTTAGAAAGCTGCCAATTATAATTCCAAATGCTATAGATATTAATAAGTTCAATGATTTGGTTACTCCGTTGTTCTCACTGATAATTGAAAATATTAAAGCAAATATGGCTTTAACTGCTGTTAGGGATAGTTTACTGCCTAAACTCATGTCTGGGGAATTAGATGTTTCTAGTATTGACTTTTAACCACCAAATTGTCATTTATCTTATTTAATGTAAAATAGAAATGGATAATGACTAAAGTAAAATACAAAATCATATAGTTGCAGACGATTTTTCTAATCTCAAGAAAATCGTAAGTGTCAGCATAGTAAATTAATCCTATCAAGGACTATCAATTTTTAAATGGAGAAAAGCTATTATGACAGAAACGGAATTAAATAATTATATAAGGCATTATCTTGAAGAAGATAAAACGCATACTGCCATAATGCTGACGGGAGAATGGGGGTCAGGGAAAACATATTATATAGAAAATGTCCTTGTTCCATTTTTGCAAGATAAAAAGAACAGATGTATTGTTGTTTCTTTATATGGGCTTGAAAATATTTCAGATATAAGTAAAAGTATATATATGGAATTGAAAATGAAAACGCTTGAAAAAAATTCGGAAGTGAAAGCAACTGGAAAGTTGGTAGCAAAAACAGTAGTTAAGGGAGTAGCCGGAAAATTGGGAATTGATGTAAGTATGTCTGAGGATGATTTACAGAATTTGTATTCTTCTGTTGATTTAAGCGGGAAACTGCTTATTTTTGAAGATTTGGAACGAAGCAACATAGAATTAATAAAAGTGCTGGGGTATATAAATAACCTTGTAGAAAGAGATGGCGTAAAAATTCTTCTTGTGGCAAATGAAAATGAAATATTAAATAAGACTGCGGAAACATTCAATTTTAATTTTGTAGCGTTAGTAAACACTTCTGCATCCAATAATAATAAAGAGAATAATAAAAAAAGTATTCCAGAGAATATTCAAAAGTATTTAAGGATAAAAGAAAAGACGATTAGTGATACCATTTTCTTTGAAAGTAATTATTGTGAAGCAGTAAAAAATATTGTAAAGACTTTTGGGAACGAAAAAATAACGAAAATCTTAGATGAAGATAATGACATTGTTAAAGAACTTGTATCAATGGTAAGGGGAATATGTCATAAAAATTTTCGTACATTCATATTTGCAACACAAAAAACCGTTGATATATTTAATCAAATAGAAGAAAATTATGATAAAGATTTTTTAAAGTGTATTTATTTTGGAATGATTTCTTTTTCGGCAAAAATTAAAGAGGGAGAATTTCCTATATGGCAGGGAACAGAATATATTTCGGTGATTTTGGGAACAAGTCAGTATCCATTATTTAGGTTCTGCTATGATTATATAAGGTGGCAGAAAATAAATATAGATAAAATTTCAAATACTAGAGATGAGTATGAGGAAATGAAATTATATGATAAAAGAGCTGATCGAAATGACAAGGATTTGCAGATTCTATATAACTATAATAGGAGGACGGAAAAGGAAGTAAGGGAAGTTTTGAAAAATATTGAAAGGCGTTTGAATAATCCAAAGGATATAGGATTTTATAATTATGGGAAATTGGCGGCTTATCTTGTAAAAATGAATCATATACTTGAATTTGATTATGCAAATTGTAAAGAACTCATGACTAAAAATATTAGTGGAAAAGGGGATAATATTAGTTCTAATTTGTTATTTTTACCAATGTATGATGTTGAAGAAGAAGAAAAAACAGAATTGGAGAACTTTATTAGGCAAATGTCGGAATCTATGAATATTAGAGATTCTCGGAATGATTTTTCATATAATCCGGATGAAATAGAAAATTTGTATAATCGTGTTATAGAAGAAAAACAGGAATGGAAAGAAAATCATAAATTCCTTAGTGAATATAATGCTAATCAAATTGTAGAAATGCTTTTTCATGCTTCAGCAAAGCAAATAGACGATTTTAGGGATATGTTATTTGCGGTATATAGGTATGCGGAAAAAGCGGATTTTGTAGAAGAAGATGTGATTATGATGGAAGAAATTTTAGAATTAGTTCAGGAAAAAATAAACTCTTATGATTATGGTATAGATAAAATTCAGGAGCAACAGTTAAAGTGGCTTTGCAACAATTTAGAAACATTTATTGCACGAATGACGTAAGGCATTATATTAAGATTATAGCAAGTTATCATATCAAAACTACAGGAGTAAGCGGCAGAAATGAAAATATAATGTATATTAAGGGGAAAGATTATGAGTGAAGAAAGAAAACAAATAAATTATACAGTTGCCTGTGTCCATGAATTTGCACGCGAACATAATATGCCCGTGAAAGAAGCATGTCAATTTCTTTTTGAATATAAAGCAATAGAGTTTTTGAAAGAACATTATGATATTGAACATACTTTGTCTATGGATGACGCGCTTAGTGATATGTTAGAAATATGCAAAAAGAATGGGGGTGTGCTGGGATGATATTATATCACGGAACGAATATTGACATTCAAGTAATTGACTTGGCATTATGCCGTCCATATAAGGATTTTGGAAAAGGTTTTTATACGACAGAAATACCGGAGCAGGCACAAAAAATGGCAAAGCGGGTTGCGAAAATATATGGTGGAAATCCGATTGTAAATATATATGAAATAGATGAAAATTTTATAGAAAACAGGGAATTAAAGATATTAGATTTGGGAAAAGTTCCTTCAGAAAAGTGGGCGTTATTTGTAATGAATAATCGAAGTAAAACATTTACGGATTTTAAAAGTATGGATTGCAATTTTGACTGTAAATTTGATATTGTATCTGGACCGATTGCAAATGATGACATGACAATGCTTTTTCGACAGTATCAAAATAATTTAATTA
This sequence comes from Bacillus sp. (in: firmicutes), assembly GCA_023666125.1. Classification (GTDB taxonomy): domain Bacteria; phylum Bacillota; class Clostridia; order Lachnospirales; family Lachnospiraceae; genus UBA3282. Next base: position 109,889 of record JAMPCN010000001.1, read on the forward strand.
CACTCCAGACGTTGATTGAGGGCATGACATTTCGGGAGACAACAAATCAATATTCTTTTCATACAGAGAGGGCAGCTGCTCTTTTAAAGAAAGTGGGTGTGTTATGATGACAAAGCAGGAACAGTTGATTGAGTATAGTATTCAGGATATCATTGAATATATTGTTAAGGATTTTGGGATTGAATATGATAATGCTATGCAGATTTTTTATGATTCACAGACTTTTGATAAACTTATGGATGCCGAAACAGGATTATATCTTGAAAGTTCTGCGTATGTATATGGAATATTTCAGGGTGAGAGAAATTTTGGAAGCCTAACCCAGGCGGAAATATAAATCCTGTCGATGAGTAATAGCGCAACCATAGAAAGGACAAAATTTTATGCCAATAAACGAAAACACATTAGAACAGGTCATCATATCAAAACTACAGGAAAAAGGATATGAATATCTCTATGGTCCCGATATTGACAGAGATTATCACGAAGTAGTCCTGAAAGATTATTTTGCTGCCGCTATGCTGAAAATAAATCCGGGCATTACCATGGAGATAATAGAAGAAACTTATAAAACAATAAAAAATCTCGGCTTGCTTAAGTTAGAGGATATGAACGCAGCCTTTCATAAATATCTGGTTGAGGGCGTACCAATTTCTTACCGTGTAAATGGCGAACCGGCAACTTATACGGCACATCTGATAGATTTTGAAAATCCGCAGGCAAATGACTTCAAGGTTATTAATCAGTATACCATTATAGAATACAAGAACAAAAGACCGGATATACTCGTTTTTATCAATGGTATTCCGATGGCGCTTTTTGAATTGAAAAACATGGTGAATGCCGATACGACGATAGAAGATGCTTATAAGCAGATAAAAAATTATCAGCTGGATATTCCCACACTGTTTCATTATAATGCTTTTAATGTTATTAGCGACGGCTTAGATACAAGGGTAGGGACAATCACTTCTGATTTTACAAGATACATGACATGGAAATCAGAAAATGGGGAAAGACCGGAAGAGTCGGGTGTCAATTATTTTACAATGCTTATTAATGGAGTGTTTCCGAAAGAAAGAATATTGGACATTCTGCGTAATTTTATTGTGTTTCAAGACGACAAAGGCAAAACAATCAAAATGATGGCAGGGTATCATCAATATTTTGCAGTTAAGAAAGCGGTTGAACGCACTAAGAAATCATTGCATGAAAACAGTCGTAAGGTTGGCGTAGTCTGGCATACGCTGGGGAGCGGGAAAAGCCTGTCCATGGTGTTTTATACGGGATGTATTGTCAGCAATCCTGAATTTAACAATCCAACCATTGTTGTCCTTACAGACCGTAATGATTTGGATAATCAGCTTTTTGGAACATTTTGTTCCAGTTCCAAATTATTGTTAAGGCAGACGCCGAAACAAGCGCAGGATAGAGAAGATTTAAAAGAGTTATTACGGGTTAAGGCGGGAGGAATTATCTTTACTACGATTCAGAAGTTTGAGGAAAGCAATGAAATTTTAAGCGAACGAAGTAATATTATCTTTATGGCTGACGAAGCGCATAGGTCACAGTATGGACTTGAAGGCAGGCTGGACAGGGAAACCGGCGAGTGGAAATATGGAATGGCAAAATATATGCGCGATTCGCTTCCCAATGCGGCATTTATAGGATTTACCGGAACGCCTATTGATTTTGATGATAAATCTACGGTTGAGGTCTTTGGCGATTACATAGATATTTATGATATGACGCAAGCGGTGGAAGATGGTGCGACTGTGCCTATTTATTATGAAAACCGTACCGCAAAAATAAAGCTGAATGCAGACTTGTTGAAGAAAATAGATGCCGAGTATGATACGCTGGCGGCAGAGGCGTCCGAAATTGCAATAGAAAAATCCAAATCTGATTTATCATCCATAGAGGCAATCATTGGTTCAAAGGAGCGATTGAGTTTGCTGGCGGACGATATTATTGCACATTATGAGGACAGGCAGTATGTTCTTACGGGAAAGGCAATGATTGTGTGCATGACCCGCAGGATTGCGGTTAATTTATATAAAACTATTTTAGGCAAGCGTCCTGAATGGAAAAATAAGATTAAGGTTGTTTTGACTTCCAGCAATAAGGATGACGAAGAATGGCACGATATGATTGGCAATAAGACATACCGAGACCAGCTTATGCTTGAATTTAAAGATGAAAAGAGCGAATTTAAAATTGCTATAGTGGTAGATATGTGGCTGACTGGTTTTGACGTTCCCTCAATGGCAACTATGTATATCGATAAGCCGATGAAAGGTCACAATCTGATGCAGGCTATTGCCCGCGTAAACAGAGTATATAAGGACAAAGAAGCCGGATTGATTGTGGATTATATCGGTATGGCGGCGGAGTTAAAAACTGCTTTAAACCGGTATACTAAAAGAGACCAGGATAAGATACCTGACTTAGGGCAGGCATATTCGATTGCTATGGCAAAATTGGAGATTATGCGAGATTTCTTTTATGGATTTGATTATTCACCGTTTTTTGGAGATTCGGATGCGGCGCGTCTGACGGTTATTGCGGATGGCGTAAATTTTGCGCTTGAATTTGAGGAAGATGAGAAAAAAGAATATATCAAAGAAGCTACTGCGCTGAGTCAGGCGGAGACCTTATGCCGAAGTATGCTGGATAAGGAAATAAAGCAGGAGATAGAGTTTTTTAAGAGTGTAAAAGCCGGGCTTTGTAAATGTGGGAGAAGGGTAGGTATTACCTCGAATGAAATTAATTCCAGAATTATGACCTTGCTTGAACAGGCAATAGAGCAGGATGGTGTCTATAATATATTTGCACAGGCGGGAACAAAGAACCCGGAGATTTCTATTCTGTCAGAAGAGTATATGGAAAAAATCCGCAGAATGAAGCACAAAAACATTGCGGCGGAGATGTTGCGGAAATTGCTGGAGGATAATATTCGCGTATTTGCAAGAACCGGAATTGTAAAGTCACAGCTTTTTTCGGAGAAGATGCAGAACTTATTAAAAATATATAATAACAGAATGATTACCAGTGCGGAAGTAATTGAGGAATTGTTGAATCTGTCAAAAGAAATGACAGAGGCTTATAGAGCCGGAGAGGAAAAAGGCTTGCAGCCGGAGGAACTGGCTTTTTATGATGCGCTTGCAGCAGACCCCGAAGTCCTGAAAAAGATGGAGGATAAAGTTTTAGTGGAAATGGCGCAGGAATTGACGGAATTAATCCGCAGAAGCAGAACAGTCGATTGGGATAAAAAAGAATCCGCCCGCGCCTATATGAGAACACAGGTAAAACATCTTTTGCGAAAGTATAAGTATCCGCCGGAGAAAGCGAAAGGGGCTATTGATATCGTGATTAAACAGGCGGAACTAATGAGCGGCAACATCAAACCGGAATCAGTTGCTTATGATTTTCGCCCCCAAACAGAATCTTTGATGGTGGCAGAAGATGCTGAATATGGTATAGGTGGGAAAAATAAATTGTAAGGGCACAAGATGCTTGCATATTACAAAGAGGCAGAGATGATGTCTTTAAAAGAAGTAAGTGAAAATACATCAGAATTCCCCTGACCCTACTCTCTATACCCAATAACAGCGATGACATTTTCTTCTTTTAAAATATAGGCGACGCTTTTTCCCTCTTCCAGTAATTTGTTTTTGCAGTTTAAAATATTTTCGGTTATATTACCGGGCAGCTCGAATGAAACATCATATTCATTGCTGTAAGAGCCGGATTTGTAATCCATGAAAATTTGTTCTAATCGTTCTAAACTGATTTCTTTTGCGGGCAGCCATGAAAAAATATCCAGTACCTTACACGGGCTGCATTCTTTATCGGGAATATACTCTATAATATCGAAAATCTGGCAGTCAAGAGCCTTACACAGATTGTTAAGCGTATAGGTAGTAATGCTTTTTCCCTTTTTAATGCAGTTTATCGTGTTGGCGTTAATGCCTTTTTTGTGGACCAATGTATAAATGGATATCTTTTTTTCTTTTAATGTGTGAAAAAAAGGGGCATAGGAAACCATAGAGTTACCTCCTTTACCGTTTTATTATAGGCATATAGATAAATTCTTAATATAGATAAAGATTTATCATAGATAAGTATTTACCAATAACATGCTTGAAAACAGCAGGAAAGATATGCTATAATGAACCGATGTTTTACACAAAAAAGGACTTGCATCATAGACATAAGAGAGGGGGTAAGGCATAAGGTGCAGGAAGAAAAAACATTGGGTAAGAAGCTGACAGAAGCGCATGCCAATATCGGGAAAATTATACTACGGACGTCGCTTCGCGTTTTGTTGGCGGGAATTATCATATTGGCTGGCGTGAGAGGGAATCCGCCGCAGGGAAAGCCGGTGAGTTTTCTGGCGGGATTTTTGGTGCTGCTGATTGCCTTAGGCGCTGCGGCATGGGTGTTTTTTCCATTGATTCATTTGAAAGACTGCGTGCTGTTTTTTGAAAACGGCATTGTGGCAGGAGGAAGAAAATGGACGCTGGACGAACTGGGCGAGATATCGTTTGCGGATATGAAGTCCAATTATTCGATGTTTACACGGACTTATATGTGTACATCGGCAAGGAAGTTTGATATGACATATATAAAAGATGGAAAAAAGAATTTTAACCGTGCGTATATGGACACGATTTAAGGAAAAGGAGAGAGAGACTGATGAATAATTATGTTGTGATAGGAATTGTTGCTGCTGTAGTTCTTTTTGCGATTATATATATAAAGATGACCATCGATGAAAAAAAAGGACAAAACAGCGAGGAAAAGCGGAAAATTAATGATATTGTGAAAAAGACGGTGCCGGATAGTGAAACGTATACGATAGCATACGGTACGAGAGAAGAATTTTCTTTAGGCGGAGGCGGCAGGAGAGTCACCACCACAACCAGGTATTGGTATTATGGCGTGGCGTTTAAGCAGAGAGATTTATATCTTGTTCCATTGGATTTTGCAGGCGGGGATATTAGTTACGGCGAGCCTGTTCATATGGAAAAAGATAACTATGCGCTGGCGGAATGTATGAACGGTCTGCTGACATTATATGAAAAAGACAAGAAAATGCCGATAAATCTTTTTGTGGTAGCGAGCAATACGAAAGAGGATAAGTATCATCCGGTAAACATTCAGCAGAAAGAAGAAGCGGCGGCGTTCATGCAGTTTGCGCAAAGCTTTGTACAGGAGATTAATGCGGCGAACGGCGTTACCGATATCAAAGCGGCGAAAAAAGCGATAATGAAGAGTTAATATAAATACGCGCAGGAAAAAGATTTATAAAATTCGGCAGAAAGGAGAATGTAAATGAAAGTATTAATGCTTAACGGAAGCCCTCAGGCAAAGGGCAATACTTATATTGCCTTACATGAAATGGAAAAGATTTTTGAAAAAGAGGGAATTGAAACAGAAATTTTACATATCGGAAATCAGGACATACGGGGCTGTATCGGGTGCGGCGCGTGCGCGCAGAATGGAAAATGCGTATTTGATGACGCTGTCAATCAAGCGGCGGCTAAGTTTGAAGCGTGCGACGGACTGGTAGTGGGAAGCCCTGTCTACTATGCTTCCGCGAATGCAACGCTGGTGGCGTTTCTGACCAGACTGTTTTACAGCACGAGTTTTGATAAAACCATGAAAGTCGGCGCAAGCGTAGTAGCGGCAAGACGAGGCGGTTTGTCCTCTACCTTTGACGAGTTGAATAAATTCTTCACCATTGCAGGAATGCCGGTAGCGTCCGGTCAATACTGGAACAGCATCCACGGCAGGGAACACGGAGAAGCGCAGCAGGATGTCGAGGGTCTGCAGAGTATGCGCACGCTGGCGCGGAACATGGCGTTTCTGATGAAGAGCATTGCGCTTGGCAGAGAAGCCTATGGGCTACCGGAAAAAGAGCCGTTCCAGCGGATGAATTTTATCAGATAAAAGTATAAAAAAGGAGTGGAGTAAATGAACCTAAATCATATTACAGTCAACACGCAAAGCAGCATCCGCATAGCGGGAAGTAAAGTATTATACTTCGACCCGTTTAAGGTGGAGATTGCTCTTCATGATGCGGACATTATTTTTATTACGCATGAGCATTACGACCATTTTGAGCCGGAGTCTATTGCGAAAGTGAAAAAAGAAGACACGCTTTTGGTAACGCCGGAATCCATGAAAAAGAAAGTCCTGTCCGAGTCCGGCGTCTCTGCCGAAAACTGCGTTTTTTACAATCCCGGCGAGACGCACAAACTGGATAATGTCGTGATAGAAACCATTCCGGCATATAATAAAATGAAGCCGTTTCACCCGAAAGGGAAGAAGTGGCAGGGATATGTCGTAAAGATGGACGACGTCCGCTATTACGTGGCGGGCGATACGGATGTGAATGAAGATATTCAAAAAGTGGAATGCGATGTAGCGATAATTCCAATCGGCGGGCATTATACAATGGATAAAAAGCAGGCGGCGGATTATATTGCCGGATTGGAACAAAAACCACAAGCAGTCATTCCGACGCATTATGGAAGCATTATCGGCAAGCCGGGTGACGGCAGCGATTTTCAAGGTTATCTGAATACGGCGGATAAAAATATTCAAGTGGAGCTGAAACTTTAAAGACAGATAAATACTAAAAGGCAGCAGACAGGTATGTGGAAAGGCGAAACAATGAGACACGCACAGGAATTTTTTCCAGACGGCACAGCCATTGACGAATGGTTTTATCAGACAGAGATTCCCACGCTTGCAGAGTTGGGGAAGCAGTATGTATTGACCGATTATCAGATTTATGATGATGGAAAAGTCTATACGGACAAAATACAAAAACTGATAGATGATGCGGCAAAAAATGGCGGCGGTGTGATTGTCGTGCCGTCAGGAACCTATATGACCGGAGCGCTTCATTTTGGGCAGGGCGTTCATCTGTATGTGTCCGAAGGAGGCGTTTTAAAAGGAAGCGATGATATATCCGATTATCCCGTATGCGAAACGCGGATTGAGGGCGAAACGTGCCGCTATTTTCCGGCATTGATAAATGTGGATAACGTTGATGGGTTTATTATGACGGGAGAGGGAACCATTGACGGAAACGGGTTAAAAGCGTGGAAAGCATTCTGGCTCAGACGCGCCTGGAATCCGCAATGTACCAATAAGGACGAGCAGAGACCGCGTCTTATTTATATTTCAAATTGCAGTAATGTACTGGTAGCAGGGCTTCGTCTGCAAAATTCTCATTTTTGGACAAACCACATTTATAAATCACATCATGTAAAATACATAAACTGCACGATATATTCCCCCGCAGAACCCGTGAAAGCGCCGAGTACGGATGCGATTGACATTGACGCCTGCATGGATGTTCTTGTGAAAAACTGTTATATGGAAGTTAATGACGACGCTGTTGTTTTAAAAGGCGGCAAAGGTCCGTGGGCGGACGAAGCGGCGGAAAACGGAGCCAACGGAAGAATTATTATTGAGGACTGCCGTTACGGTTTCTGTCACGGTTGCCTGACGCTTGGTTCCGAATCCATCCATAACCGGAATATCATCATGCGGCGCATTAAGGTATCTAACGCTATGAACCTGCTTTGGCTGAAATTGCGTCCGGATACGCCTCAGCATTATGAATATATTTTAGTAGAGGATATTGAGGGTTCTGTGACAAACTTTTTGAATATCAATCCGTGGACGCAGTTCTTCGATTTAAAAGGGCGTACGGATATGCCGGTTTCCCGTGCGGAACATGTGGCAATGCGCAACTGTAACTGCAAATGTCAGACGCAGTATTGCGTAACGCCGAAAGACGACCAATATCTGCTTTCGGATTTTGTGTTTGAGAATAACCATGTGGAGGCAAAGCAGATAGGGTATGAGAACTGGAGAGACTAAAATGGCAGCTTTTTCCCCGGATGTACTGGACGAATTTTTATCGCCGGATTTTCTGGCGCATGTATGTGAAAAATTTCATTACGGAGAAACGCAGATACCCGAATTACGGGCGGTGGCGGAAGAGATGCTTCCCTTGATGCAAAAAGAGGCTTTCTGGGAGTGGAAAGAAATCCGCTTGGAACAACAGGAAAAAGACAGTGATGAAACAGTGATATATGAGAACGTTGTCATGTCTTTGGGAGCCGGACTGGATGAATTACAGGAAAGTTACAGCGGGAAAGGACTGTTATCACAAAGCTATATGTTAGAGGTGCTGGCAAGCGAGATACTGTTAAAGGGGTATGATGCCTATAACTGTTATATCAAAGAAAATACAGCCTGGCATGTTGCAAAATATCACTTTCCCGGTAGTGAAGAAAAATTCCCGTTAGATATGCTTCCGCATATGCTGCGGGAAGTGACGAAAGAGGTTACCTGTAATGCCGCTTTCTGTATGCTGCCGAAAAAGAGCGTTGCCTTTGTCGCTGAACTGACGCAGGATGAAAAAGTGCAATGCGAGGCTGTCTGCATCGGGTGTCAAAATACCAGCTGTCAGAACAGAATAGAGGACGGCAGCCCGGAACACAGGCGGATAGCATTCATGACGGATATGCCGCTGCCATACGGCTATAGCCGGATTTTTGGAAAGTATCATTGACGTTTGTTTAACATACTTATTGCCGGGCTTATTGACATTTAGAAAAAATATGATATACTTTGGACAATTACATAGATAACATACAGGTGTCAAAACAATGCGTAAAAAAACATTGATTTTGGTGAAAAGGGAAACAGGTGGAAATCCTGTACGAACTCGTCACCGTAATTAGGGAGCAGAAGCCGATATATCACTGGGAAACTGGGAAGATGGCGGATGCGCTGGTTGATAAACCACGAACTTTAAGCCGGGAGACCTGCCTGCATGTTGTACGGAAACATTTGTTTCAGACCACGAGTAACTGGTTGTACGTTTGACTTTGCCGGAGCAGAATCATTGCTGCACGTTTTGTTGTTGTATCTGATATCCGGCGGGCTTCTTTGTATTGCAATCCTTTACCGTAGTTGTGTTTTCGTTGCGGTGAGGGATTTTTTATGCTTTTTTTGTGGCATAAAATGTCTGCGCCGATATCTAAATAATCAAGATGAAATGACGGCGCGGCGGACGCCGGAAGGAGGAGACATGAAGAGGCGAGTGACAGCAATATTAATGGCAGCTATGGTGGGAGCGTTTTGTCTGACAGGCTGCGGCAGTGGAAAAGAGGCGGAGACAGCGGCGCAACCGGCGGATAATGCCGACCAGGCAGACGCATCAGGACAGACGGCGGATAATATCGAAGCGTCCGGCGCAGATAACGCGGAAAGCGACCAGGCGGCGGCTGACGAGGTTGCGGCGTTGATTGATGCTATATATGTGCAGGAAAGAACGGACGAAACGGACGAACAGTGCGCCCAGGCCAAGGCGGCATGGGATGCTTTGACGGATGCACAGAAAGAACTGGTAGAGGGTGAGAATGCAGACCCGGATTATTTTGGCAGAGATACCGGAGACGCCTCCAAAGACGACCCTCGAAATCAGGATGATATTGGCGAAAACGAGATTTTGGTGGTGAGTTTCGGAACTTCTTTTAATGACAGCCGCGTGGCCGATATCAAGGGAATTGAAGACGCGATACAGGAGGCGAATCCTGACTGGTCGGTAAGACGTGCTTTTACCGCACAGATTATTATTAATCATGTGCAGGCAAGAGACGGGGAAAAAATTGATAATGTACAGCAGGCATTGGAGCGCGCAGTGGCAAACGGCGTTAAAAATCTGGTGATACAGCCTACGCACCTGATGCACGGCGCGGAGTATGACGAGTTGATGGAATCCGTCGAAGCATATCGGGATAAATTTGAAATCGTGCAGGTTGCGGAGCCGCTTCTTGGCGAAGTTGGCGCGGATGCGTCGGTTGTCAATGCGGATAAGGCGGCGGTCGCAGAGGCAATTCTTACGGCGGCGGTTGCGGACGCAGGATATGAGAGTTTGGCGGCAGCGCAGGAGGACGGCACGGCGTTTGTATTTTTAGGGCATGGCACTTCCCATACGGCAAAGGTAAGCTACAGCCAGATGCAGACACAGTTGACAGATATCGGCTGCGTCAATGCTTTTATCGGAACCGTGGAGGGAGAGCCGGAAGAGACGGCATGTGAAGAAGTCATAGAGGCGGTTTCCGAAATGGGATATAAGAAAGTCATTCTTCGCCCGCTTATGGTAGTGGCAGGCGACCATGCCAATAATGATATGGCGGGAGAAGATGAGGATTCATGGCTTAGTATGTTTAACGCCTCCGGAAAATTTGAGAGTGTGGATGTGCAGATTAGCGGTCTGGGTTCCATTAAAGCAATTCAGGAACTGTATGTAGCGCATACGGCGGCGGTTCTCGCTAGAAGCCGGATGCAAAGCAGGGCATCGGCGCTGCCGGACGGAGTTTACACGGCGGAGTTTACAACGGACAGCAGTATGTTCCATGTCAATGAGGCTTATGATAATAAAGGAACTTTAACAGTAGAAAACGGGGAAATGGTAATACACATTTCCCTGGGTTCTAAGAAAATTTTAAACCTGTATCCCGGACTTGCCGAGGACGCCGCCAAAGAGGGCGCGCAGTTACTTATGCCGACAAAAGATACGGTTACATATAGCGACGGCATGACAGAGGAAGTCTATGGGTTCGATGTGCCTGTTCCTGTGCTGGAACAAGAATTTGATTTGGCATTAATCGGAACGAAAGGGAAATGGTATGACCACAAAGTCAGTGTTTCCAATCCGGTTCCGGCAGAGGAAGATGCGCAGGACATATTGCAGGACGGCAGCTACAGTATAGAAATAACCTTTGAGGGCGGAAGCGGGAAAGCGGAGATTGTATCTCCCGCAGAAATTACGGTGACGGATGGAGAAGCAGTAGCGACAGTAACGTGGAGCAGTCCGAATTATGACTATATGATAGTGAATGGGGAAAAGTATTTTCCGGTCAATACGGGAGGAAACTGTGTCTTTGAAATTCCGGTTTTAGTATTTGGCGAGCCGATGGACATTATCGGCGATACCGTGGCTATGAGTAAGCCGCACGAAATAGAATATACAATAACATTCCACTTAGACACCATACAGAAAAAATGAAAAGAGCAACAAAGACAACAATCATGAAAAAAAAGACAGCGAAAAGAAAAACAGCAGTTTGGTTTCTTGCGTGGGCAGGACTTTTAGGACTATATGGCTGTGGAAAAGCTTCAGATGCTGCGCCACCGATATCTGATGTTGAGATAGGCATAAATACCATATCGGAGTTGGAAACGGACACGACTTGGGAGCTGACGGAGGAAACGCCGCAAACGCTGGTTTACGAAAGCAGCATGGATTTACAGTATGCCGAAAATTTTACGGTAGATTACTATGAGGGCGGATATACCATGCTGACAACGACTATGGACGGCGCGAGATTTTTAATTGTGCCGGAGGATAAGGAAACGCCGCAGGATGTAGATGCTGTTATATTACAGCGTCCGATAGAAGATATTTATCTGGTGGCGTCTTCGGCAATGGATATGTTCAGTAAATTGGACGGGTTAGACGCTATTGCTTTTTCAGGACAGAAAGAAGACGGATGGTATATTGAAGCCGCAAGGAAAGCCATGGCGGACGGAGATATTCTTTATGCGGGAAAATACAGCAAGCCGGACTATGAATTGATTGTTTCTAAAAACTGTAAGCTGGCGATAGAAAATATGATGATTTCCCATTCACCTGAGGTCATGGAGAAACTGGGGGATTTCGGGATTCCGGTTATGGTGGAGTATTCCAGTTATGAATCCCATCCGCTTGGCAGAGTGGAATGGATTAAATTTTACGGTGCGCTTCTCGGAAAAGAAGAGGAAGCGGAAAAAATATGGAAAGAGCAGACGGATATTCTTGAAAAAGTCGAGGCGGAGAAGCAGACGGATAAGACGGTCGCATTCTTTTTTGTAACATCCAACGGCTTGATGCAGGTGCGCCAGTCATCTGATTATGTACCGAAGATGATAGAACTTGCGGGGGGAAACTATATCTTTGAAAATCTGGGCGACGAAGAAACGAAGCGTTCCACGATAAATATGCAGGTGGAGGAGTTTTATAACGGTGCAAAGGACGCGGATTTTTTGATTTATAACAGTTCCATTGATGGAGGCGTTTCCAGTGTGGAGGAACTTTTGGATAAATGTGAACTGTTAGCGGATTTTAAAGCAGTACAAGAGGGAAATGTCTGGTGTACGACAAACGACATGTATCAGCAGTCTCTTTCTATCGGTTATTTAATCGAGGATATTCACAGGATGATTGCAGGGGAAAATGATGGGATGCACTATCTTTTCCGGTTACAGTAGGAGAAAGGTGTATTTGTATGTACAAAGATAGAAACCGCAGATATGCGGGGGCTTTTGTTTTACTGATATTTGGTGCGCTGCTCTTTTTCATATTAAATGTCTGTATCGGGAGCGTGAAGATTACGCTGCCGGATATGCTGGCAGTTTTTGCCGGACAAAAAAACGCTGAAACGGCAGAAAGAATCCTATACGATATCAGACTGCCAAGGGCGGCGGCAGTTTTTATACTCGGCGGCGCACTTTCCCTTGCGGGATATCTTTTGCAGACTTTTTTTCATAATCCGATTGCAGGCCCGTTTGTTCTGGGAATCTCTTCAGGAGCCAAAATGGTTGTGTCACTGGTGATGGTTTTTCTGATGGGGAAAGCGGTCAGGGTAACCTCGGCGTTAATGATTCTTGCGGCATTTGCCGGAGCCATGTTATCTATGGGATTTGTGCTGGTATTGTCACGTAAAATTAACAGTATGCCGATGTTAATCGTCAGCGGCGTTATGATTGGATATATTTGTTCGGCGGTAACGGAACTGGTGGTAACGTTTGCGGATGATGCCGATATCGTCAATCTTCATAACTGGTCGCGCGGTAGTTTTTCCGGGATGACGTGGGAGAACGTAAAGGTGATGACGGTAGTGGTGGCGGTAACGTTTATAGCGGTTTTTTTGATATCGAAACCGCTTGGCGCCTATCAGACGGGAGAGACATACGCACAGAATCTGGGAGTAAATATCCGTTTACTGCGAATTGGCATTGTCATTTTTTCCAGTATTTTATCGGCGTGTATCGTCGCCTTTGCGGGACCGATTTCCTTTGTAGGAATTGCAGTGCCGCATCTTGTGAAAAAGCTTTTACATACGACGGAACCGCTTTGGATGATACCGGCCTGCTTTCTGGGGGGAAGCGCGTTCTGCCTGTTTTGTGATTTGCTTGCCAGAACGATGCTTGCGCCCACGGAACTGAGCATCAGCACGGTAACGGCTGTTTTTGGCGCGCCGGTAGTGCTTTGGATTATGATAAGAAAGCAAAAAGAGAAATAGGGATTAGGCATGAATGATTATTACTTTTCTACGAAAAAAATGTGCGTAGGATATGACGATAAGCCATTGATAAAAGAAATCGAAATGGCATTACCTAAAGGAGAGATTCTAACAATAATAGGACCCAACGGCGCAGGAAAATCCACGGTGTTAAAAAGTATCGCCGGGCAGCTTCGTCTGCTGGGCGGAACGGTCTATCTGGGAGAAGAAGCCGTAGGCGCAATGAAAAGAGAAGAACTGGCAAAGAAAATGTCCGTCTTGTTTACGGAAAAATTAAGAACGGAAATGCAAAGCTGCCGGGATGTGGTGGCGACGGGAAGATATCCGTATACGGGATGGTTCGGCGTGTTGTCAAAAGAGGATGAACGCATTGTGGAAGAAGCAATGGAACTGGTGCATATTACGAATATCAGCGGACAGGATTTTCGTAAAATCAGCGACGGACAAAGACAGCGGGTGATGCTGGCAAGGGCAATCTGCCAGGAGCCGGAAATTATCATACTGGACGAGCCGACATCATATCTGGACATCAGGTATAAATTAGAGTTTTTATCCGTATTACAGGAAATGAGGGAAAAGAAAAACCTTACCGTGGTTATGTCTTTGCATGAACTGGAACTGGCAAAGATAGTTTCTGATAAGATACTCTGTTTAAAAGGGGAGTATGTCGAACATTACGGCACGCCGGAAGAGATTTTTGAAGCGGATTTTATAGAAAGGCTTTTTGATATAGATAAGGATAGCTTTGCGGGAAACGAAAAATTTCTGGCGTATATCAGACAGGTGGGTAAGTATGGCAAAGGTTATTATGATTCAGGGAACGATGTCCGGCGCGGGCAAAAGTCTTTTGACGGCAGGGCTGTGCAGGATAATGAAGCGGGATGGATATCGGGTGGCGCCTTTTAAATCACAGAATATGTCGCTCAATTCCTTTATCACAAAGGAGGGGCTTGAAATGGGCAGGGCGCAGGTGATGCAGGCGGAAGCGGCGGGCGTGGAACCGCTTGTCTGTATGAATCCGATTTTGTTAAAGCCGACAGACCATACCGGTTCACAGGTAATCGTGAACGGACAGGTTCTTGGGAATATGAGCGCAAGAGAGTATTTTTCCTATAAAAAGAATTTAATTCCCGAGATAAAGAAAGCATTTCGGAAACTGGAAGAGACGGCGGACATTATCGTTATCGAGGGTGCGGGCAGCCCGGCGGAAATCAATCTGCGTGAAAATGATATTGTCAATATGGGATTGGCGCAGATGATTGACGCACCGGTTTTACTTGTGGGGGATATTGACAGAGGCGGCGTGTTTGCGCAGCTTTTGGGAACATTAATGCTTTTGTCAAAGGAGGAAAAAGAGAGAATAAAAGGTTTGGTTATCAATAAATTCCGGGGTGATAGCTCGCTGTTGGATTCCGGAATTGAGATATTGGAGCAAAAGGGAGGTATTCCGGTATGCGGCGTCATCCCCTATATGGAGATAGCGTTGGAGGACGAGGACAGTCTGACGAACCGTTTCGATAAAAAGGAAAGCGGAAAAATCGACATAGCGGTTATCAGATATCCCAGAATTTCCAATTTCACGGATTTTAATGTATTTGAACAAATAGAAGATGTATCGGTGCGTTATGTTACATCACCGTCACAGTTAGGGCGGCCGGATATCCTTTTTTTGCCCGGCAGTAAAAATACCATGAGTGATTTAGAATGGATGCGTGGGAACGGATTGGAAAACGCCGTGAAAAAACTGGCAGAAAAGATACCGGTCTGCGGTATCTGCGGCGGATATCAGATGCTGGGCAGCCGGATTTTAGACCCGGATAATCTGGAGGCGGGCGGAGCGATACAGGGCATGGAACTGCTTTCCGTAACAACGCAATTACAGCATGAAAAGGTGCGCCGTCAGGTACATGGAACAGTGAATAAGCTGGAGGGCGTCTTTGCCGCGCTTTCCGGGCTTGATTATGAGGGCTATGAGATACATATGGGGCAGAGTATGGAACATACGGACGGAGCATTCATAACAGGGCAAAACTCTAATGTGTATGGAACTTATATACACGGCATTTTTGATAAGGGAGCGGTTGCGTCTGCGCTTGTGGGAACGCTGGCAGAAAAAAAGGGAATTGTCACGGATAAAGGCGCGGAAACGGCAAAAGAATCTTATATGGACTATCAGGAATATAAAGAAACCCAGTATGATAAACTGGCGGATATCTTATCGGAATATCTGAACATGGAGGAAATCTATGGAATGCTTAGAGAGGCGCATGTGCGGTAACGATATGGAAGAGGCGCTGTTAAAATTATCAGTGGATGCGCCGGACAGGGAGATATACAATAAGATATTGCAAAACTGGGATGCCATAGCCAAACCGCTTGACGGCATGGGAAAATTTGAAACGCTGACGGCACGGATAGGAGCGGTTTTAGGTACGGAGGAAATTGATATTGCTAAAAAGGCGGTCGTTATCATGTGTGCGGATAACGGCATCGTAAAAGAGGGCGTCAGCCAGTCCGGACAGGAAGTGACGCTGGCCGTGGCAAAACAGATGGCAAAAGGCGCATCTTCGGTTGGAAAAATGGCGGCGGCGATAGGCGCGGATACGATTCCCATAGATATCGGAATCAACAGCGAAGAAAAGATACCGGGTATACTCGATAGAAAAATCCGCCGGGGAACCGGAAATTTCAAAATAGAACCGGCTATGACAAGGAAAGAGGCTGTCAGGGCAATTTATACAGGTATGGAAACCGTGGCTGATTGTAAGAAAAAAGGCTATCGCATTCTGGCTGCGGGTGAAATGGGCATTGGCAATACGACAACAAGCAGCGCCGTGGCGGCGGCTCTTTTAAAGTGTGAAGCGGAGGCGGTAACCGGGCGTGGCGCGGGTCTCTGCGACGAGAAATTACAGCGGAAAAAGCAAGTGATTCAAGAAGCGATTGCCAAATACAAACTCTATGAAGCAGAGCCGCTTTGCGTGTTGGAAACCGTCGGCGGACTGGATATTGCAGGGCTTACCGGTCTTTGTATCGGCGGAGCGGTTTTCCATATACCGATAGTGTTGGACGGCGTTATCAGTATGACGGCGGCGCTGCTTGCCGAGCGGCTTGTCCCGGGTGTCATACCATATCTGATACCGTCGCATAAAGGGAAGGAACCGGCGGTGGAAAAATTAATGAAAGAGTTGAAGTTAGAGCCTGTTATTGACGCTCGGATGGCGTTAGGAGAGGGAACGGGTGCGGTCATGATGCTGTCGCTTTTAGAGACGGCCCTATGCGTTTATCATGAAAAAAACACTTTTGAAAATATACAAATAGAGCAGTACAAGAGATATCAATAACAGGAAAGGCAAGGCGGCGTATAAAAATGATGATATTGATTGTTGGCGGGAGCGGAAGCGGGAAGTCCGCTTATGCGGAAAAGAGGGTTGGAGAGTTTCCCGGGAAAAAATATTATCTGGCGACAATGCAGATTTCGGATGAAGAAAGCCGGCGTAAGGCGGACAGGCATAGGGAACTTAGAAAAGACAAAGATTTTATTACGATAGAACAGCCGGTGGAAATTCAGAAAGCGTTAGCGCAAATGGCGCCGGGAGAGAAAACCGTTTTGTTGGAGTGCATGTCAAATCTTACGGCAAACGAAATGTTTTCCGGAGAAAAGCCACAGACAAAAGAACAGGTCGTTGAAAGTGTGATAGCAGGGATAAAAATATTGCAAAAAGAGATAACCCATCTTGTCATCGTAAGCAACAATGTGTTTGAAGACGGCATCATTTATGATGAGACAACGATGGAATATATCGAGGCAATGGGGGCGGTTAATGAAAAGCTTGCCGCTATAGCCGAACAGGTTGTGGAAGTGATGACAGGGATGCCTGTTATGCTGAAACATTGACAGGATGTTTGGGAGGCGTAAAATATGCGGGTGATAAAATCTTTTTTCATAGCGGTCTCCATGTATTCCAAAATTCCGGTTCCCCAGTTTGTGTGGAAAGAAGAGGATATGCACTATATTTTCTGCTTTTTTCCATGGATAGGTGCCTTGATTGGCGCAGGAATTTATCTGGGGAATTATCTGTGTGACAGATATCATATCGGGGTTTTGTGCCGGGTGGCGGTGGATGCGCTCATACCGCTTTTGCTAACGGGAGGCATTCATATGGACGGCTTCATGGACACGATGGATGCCGTACATTCCTATAGAGACAGAGAAAGAAAACTGGAAATTATGAAAGATTCCCATACCGGCGCGTTTGCGGTTATTATGCTGGCTGCCTATGGGCTTATTTATGCGGGGGCATTTTCGGAAATAGAGCGTCAGGCGTCGTTAAAAATCGTATGCAGCGGCTTTTTTTTGTCACGCTGTCTTTGCGGCATCAGCGCAGTTTCTTTTCCGACGGCAAAAAAAGACGGTACGCTGTATCTTTTCGCAGACAGTTCCGGAAAAAATATTGTGAAAGTCGTCTTATATATAGAAAGCGCCATCTGTATCGGTCTGATGCTCTTTTTTTCCGTTTCGACAGGATTATTTGCGGTGGCAGCGGCTTTCGTGATGTTTGGATATTATTACTATCGCGCCGGGAAAGAGTTTGGAGGCGTTACCGGCGATACGTCGGGCTGTTTTATCTTGATTTGCGAAGTTTTCATGATAGCGGCAGCGGCTTTATCGGATATCTGGGTTCGTGCGGCAGGCGGCGTTTGATAAGCGGATGTGCAGGCCGGGAAAGGGCATGGGGGAACAGATGAAATTAATCATAGGCGGATATGCGCAGGGGAAACTGCACTATGTACTGCAAAAATATCAGTTGGCGGAAGATGTGGTATGGGATGGCAGGCTGCCGGAGAGCAGTACCCCGTCGGAGCAGACAATCGTTATCAATCATTTTCATAAATGGATAAAAGAATGTATTTTAGCCGGAGGATGTCCGGCAGAGGAAGCGGCGGCGTTTCTGGATAGTCACGCGGACTGCATCATCATCAGTGATGAGATTGGAAACGGCATTGTGCCGGTGGATGCGTTCGAGAGAGAATATCGGGAGCGTACGGGAAGGATTCTGGTAACGCTTGCCGAAAGAGCGGAGGAGGTAGAGCGCGTCATATGTGGAATCGGACTAAAAATCAAGTGACGCTGGCTTTTATCCGGCACGGCGAAACGCAGGCGAATAAGGAGAATAGATATTTAGGAACAACGGATGAGTCTCTGTCTAAGGAGGGCATCCGGCAGCTATTGTCATATAGAAAGCAAGGCATATATCCAGATGTACAATATCTGTTTACCAGCCCTATGAAAAGATGTCTGGAAAGTGCGCGGATTCTTTATCCGGAGATTACGCCGGTCATTATTCCGGAGTGGAGGGAAATAGACTTCGGACGCTTTGAATATAAAAATTATGAGGAGCTAAAAGATGACAGGCAGTATCAGGCGTGGATTGACAGCGGTGGAACGCTGGCTTTTCCGGACGGGGAAAGCAGGGAAAACTTCACCTGGCGTTGTGAAAAAGGTTTTAGGCGGATGTGCGGTATGCTTCGCCAAAGTGTGGATGACGGCGTGAAGGCGCCACTTCGGACGGCGTTGGTTGTTCATGGCGGCACGATGATGTCGTTACTAAGCGTGTATGGAATTTATCATTCCCGTAAAGAGAAGAAGAGTTATTTTGATTATCAGACCTTAAATGGAAGAGGTTATCTATGTACCATGAAAAAGTGGTATGACGGGAGCATGTCAGAAAAAATGGATATACAAATAGAGATAGAGGCAGACATATGAGATATCATATTATAGCATTTTTAACCGGATTTTTACTGGATTTGGTTTTCGGAGACCCGCATTGGCTGCCGCATCCAATCCGGTTGATAGGAAAGCTGATAACAAAAACGGAAAAAGCGTTGCGAAAATCGGAGACAGACAACGTTAAAGTGCAGATCCGGCGGGGAGCGGCGTTAGTATTTATTGTGCTGGCAAGCGTTACGGCGGCAGCATTTTTACTTTTGCTGGCGGCATATCGGATATATCCTTATCTGGGGATGGCGGTAGAATGTCTTATGACATATCAGATTCTTGCCGCGAAATGTTTAAAAGACGAGAGCATGACAGTGTACCGGTGTTTGCAAAATGGCGACTTGGATAAGTCCAGAAGGGCCGTTTCCATGATTGTGGGCAGGGATACGGACTGTCTGGATAAAGAGGGAGTTGCGAAAGCAGCGGTGGAAACGGTGGCGGAGAATACTTCCGACGGCGTCATTGCGCCGATGCTGTATCTGGCGGTTGGCGGACCGACGCTTGGCTTTTTTTATAAGGCGGTAAACACCATGGATTCCATGATTGGATATCGGAATGATAAATATTTATACTTTGGCAGGGCGGCCGCAAAGTTGGACGATATTGTCAATTTCATTCCGGCAAGAATCAGCGCATATTTGATGATTGCAGCGGCTTTTCTCACAGGGGGAGAGTTTTCAGGAAAACATGCGGCTGCCGTCTATAAAAGAGATCGAAAAAAACATGCGAGTCCTAACTCGGCGCAGACGGAGTCGGTATGCGCCGGTGCGCTTGGCATAAGGCTGGCGGGAGATGCCAGCTATTTTGGCAAAATGGTAAAAAAGCCATATATAGGCGATGCGCTGCGGAATGTGGAATACGAGGATATCAAACGCGCCAACCGCCTTATGTATGTTACGGCATGGATGTGTGAAGCAATATGCCTGATAGTATTGCTTGGCGTACAAATAATGATAGGAAAGGGATGAGCGGATGAGTATTCACGGCGGCGATATCTATAGAAATCATGTCGATATTGATTTTTCGATAAATATCAATCCGCTTGGCATGCCAAAGGCTGTAAAGGCGGCGATGTATGAAGCCGTCGAAATGTGCGGCAGGTATCCGGATATGGAAGCGGAAAAACTAAAAAGAGCGGTCAGCAGAATGTTAGATGTACCGGAACAATATCTGCTTTTCGGGAATGGGGCTTCGGAACTTTTTATGGCGGTTGCGCATGGATTAAAACCGCAAAAAACCGTAATACCGGTTCCCTCTTTCTATGGATATGAATATGCGGCCGGGGCGGCGGAAAGTGAAATTATTTATTATGTGATGAAAGAGGAAAATCATTTTTGTATCACAAGTGATTTTTGCGAAACGCTGACAAAGGATACAGACCTTGTTTTTCTTGCTAATCCCAATAATCCTACGGGAATGCTTATCGAAAAAGACGAGCTTTTCAAGATGCTTTATCATTGCCGGGAAAAAGAAATTTATGTGGTGTTGGATGAGAGTTTCATTGAATTTGCAGGCAGCGATTTTTCCATGCTTTCGGAAATAGATGAATTTGACAATTTGATACTTGTTAAAAGTTTTACGAAAATTTTCTCGATTCCCGGCGCGCGGTTAGGATATTTGGTCTGTAAAAATCCTGCGCTTCTGGCAAGGATAGCCGGACAGCTTCCCGAATGGAATCTATCCTGCTTTGCGCAGGAAGCAGGATGCGTCTGCGCCGTGCAGAATGAATTTATTTTACAAACGAGGCGCTTTGTGGAACAGGAAAAAACGTTTTTAGCGGACGAATTAAGAAAACAGGGATTTACGGTGTTTCCTTCTGCGGCGAATTTTCTTCTCATATATGGGGAAGAGGGGTTATATGATAAACTGTTACAAAAAGGCGTTTTAATCAGGGATTGCGAAAATTTCAGGGGGCTGCGGAAAGGATTTTATCGGATTGCAGTGAAAAGCAGAGGAGAGAATGCGATTTTACTGAAAGCAATCGAAAGCCTGAAACATGAAAACCGAGCGGGTGAGAATTGGGGAAAGGAACGGATATAAAAGTGGAACATCAAAAAATAGAACATGTACTGCCGGAGGAAATTGAAAAACGCAGTTTTGAGATAATTGACAACGAACTTGCACAGCGGGAAATTGTACTTGGAAAAGAGGAAGAAGCGATTATAAAACGAGTCATACATACCAGCGCGGATTTTGACTATGCAAAGACTCTCCGCTTTTCAAAAGGGGCGGTCACGCAGATGCGGGAATTGATAAAAAACGGTGCGGATATTGTAACGGATACCAATATGGCTTTAGCCGGAATCAATAAAAATGTGCTTGCAAGATTTGGTGGAGAGGCACATTGTTTTATGGCGGATGAAGAAGCTGCGCGTCTGGCAAAGGAAAGAAAGACAACGCGGGCAGCAGTCAGCATGGAGATGGCGGCGGCGATAGAAAAACCGATTATTTTCGCAATCGGCAATGCGCCGACAGCATTGATAAAATTATATGAAATGATAAAAGAAAGCGGATGGAAGCCTGCCTTCATTATCGGTGTGCCGGTAGGATTCGTCAATGTGGAGGCGGCCAAGGAACTGATATTGCAAACGGATATTCCCTACATTGTCAATGTAGGAAGAAAAGGCGGCAGTACGATTGCGGCGGCCATTTGCAACGCTGTATTGTATCAACTGCGGGATGCAGAAAAATAAAAAGCAGAAAGGAACATCGGAATGCGATACGGTTTTACGACCGGAAGCTGCGCGGCGGCAGCGGCAAAAGCGGCTTCCTATATGTTATTGACAGGGCGGCTTAAAACAGAAATCACAATCGAAACGCCGAAAGGGATTTTATATACGGCCGGGATTTTGGATATCAGACGCAGCGAAAACGAGGTAAGCTGCGCGGTAAAAAAAGACGGCGGTGATGACCCGGATATTACAAGCGGTACGCTGATTTATGCCAGAGTGTCCTATCCGGAGGCAGCCAAGCAGGAAGAAATAAAAAACGACAAGGAAATTATAATAGAAGGCGGAATCGGCATCGGAAGAGTGACAAGACCAGGACTCGACCAGCCGATAGGGAATGCGGCTATCAATCATGTGCCAAGAAAAATGATAGAAAAAGAAGTGCTGGAAGTGTGCAGGGCCGTGGATTACAGGGGCGGTTTATATATTGAAATTTCCGCGCCAGAGGGAGAAAAGCTTAGCGTTCATACGTTTAATCCAAGGCTGGGCATTGTCGGCGGCATTTCAATATTGGGAACAAGCGGTATTGTGGAGCCGATGAGCAGTCAGGCGATTTTGGATACGATTCGGGTGGAACTGCGGCAAAGAAGAGCGGAAGGGTTTGATTATGCTGCAATCTCACCGGGAAACTATGGTTTGGATTTTATGAAAAAGACGTATGGATATGATTTGGACAGAAGCGTCAAATGCAGCAATTTTATCGGAGAGACCATTGACATGATGGTGGAACTGGGTTTTCAGAAAATGCTTTTGACCGGTCATATCGGTAAGTTGATTAAAGTGGCAGGAGGCATTATGAATACGCATTCCAAAGAGGCGGATTGTCGAATGGAACTTCTGGCGGCATTTTCCATAAGAGAGGGGATAACGGCCAAGCAGGCATACGACATATTGGAATGCGTAACGACGGAGGAAGCAATACCGATTTTGGAGCGCGGTGGAAAATTACAGCCGGTAATGGATAAGATTGCAGAGCGGATTTGTTTTTATATGGAAAACCGCGCCGGAGGGAAACTGAAAACAGACTGTATTTTATATGCGAATGCGTATGGAGAACTGGCAAAAAGCAGGGGGGCAGAAGAATGGTTTACTTTGTTGGAGCAGGAACAGGCGCAGCAGATTTGATAACGGTTAGGGGAATGCGGCTGTTGGAGCGGGCGGATGTGATTATTTATGCGGGTTCTCTGGTAAATCCTGATTTGCTTACCTATGCAGGGAAAGATTGTGCGATATATAACAGCGCAAAATTAACCCTGGAGGAAGTAATTCAGATAATGAAAAATGCGGAAGCGGATGGGAAAATGGCTGTCAGATTACACACGGGCGACCCCAGTGTTTACGGGGCGGTCAGAGAACAGATGGACGCACTGGACAGCCTTGGCATTTCTTACGAGAGTTGTCCGGGAGTCAGCGCATGTTTCGGAGCAGCCGCTTCCCTGAATTTGGAATATACCCTGCCGGGAATTTCCCAGTCCTTAATTATTACGAGGATGGAGGGAAAAACAAAGGTTCCGGAGAAAGAAAGCATTGAATGCTTTGCGGCGCATCAGGCATCCATGGCAGTTTATTTAAGCGCGGGAATGACAGAGGAATTAAGCAGGCGTCTGCTTGCGGGAGGATATCGGGAAACGACTCCGGCGGCGATTGTGTATAAAGCGACATGGAATGAGGAAGAGGCGTATATCTGCACAATAAAGACATTGCATGAGACCGCGGTTTCACATGGTATTACGAAGACTGCGCTGGTGTTAGTCGGAGATGCGATTGCACATCAAAATTATCATAAATCGCGATTGTATGCACCCGATTTTGCAACGGCGTTTCGCCCCGCACGAATCGAAAAGGAAACAATGCACTCCTTGCCGCAAAATGAGAAAATAAGCATTATCAGTTTTACGGAAAAAGGATTAAAGCTTGCGGAAAAAATCCGTTTGCGGCTGAAAGGCGAAACAGAACGCGGCGGCAAAGACGGTCATATCGAAAGTGGAACGGAGGTTGTTTTGTATACCAAATGGAAAGCTTATCCGCAGGGCGATATGCCACACTCTGTCTTGTATGTGGACCAATCTGTCAGTGATTGGGCAAAAGTGCAGATGCAGGATAAAAATGCGCTGCTTTTTATCGGCGCATGCGGGATTGCGGTTAGGGCAGTCGCGCCGTATATCAGTGATAAGCTGCATGACGTTCCGGTGTTGGTGATGGATGAAATGGGAAGCTATGTGATTCCCATTTTATCGGGCCATATGGGCGGGGCAAATAAACTTGCCCTCTGTCTGGCAAAAGAGATGGGAGCGGAACCGATTATTACGACGGCAACGGATATTCACGGAAAATTTGCGGTGGATTTGTTTGCGAAAAAAAATCATCTTTTCATTGAAAACAAAAATGGTATCGCAGCGGTTTCGGCGAAAGTTTTGGCGGGAGAAGAGATTACGATATCCATGGAACCTAGGTATGAAAAGGACAGTAAAAAACGGGGCAGCGGTGTAGTAGAAGAAAGCCGTCTGACGGATAGAGATTGTCCGCCGCAGGGAGTCCGCCTTGTGTCTTATCCGCCAAAGGAACTCGTTGACGTTATCGTAACGTCCGGCGGGGATGATTTTGGAGCAGCCGTTTTGTTAAGACCAAGGGAATATGTTATCGGGATAGGATGTAAAAAGGGAAAAAGTGCGGAGGAGATAGAGGATTTGCTTATAAGACAAATGAAAGAAGCAGGTATTTCTACGGAACAGGTTTTTGTCTTAGCGTCTGTTTCAAACAAGCGGAACGAGCAAGGAATAGTCGCATGGTGCCGCAAAGAGGGGCTTCCGTTTTTGACTTATAGCGCGGAAGAATTGCAGAAAGTCGAAGGAGATTTTGCGCATTCGGATTTTGTGGAAAGTAAAGTAGGCGTTGACAACGTGTGCGAGCGGGCGGCGTTAAAAGCCTGTGGAGAAGACGGGAAACTGATTCTGGGAAAATACGCGGAAAACGGCATGACGATTGCAATCGCGAAACGTGGCTGGACTCCGGATTGGAAAGGATGGGATTAACCGGTGACAAATAAAATTTATATCGTAGGAATGGGGCCGGGCAGGGAAGAGATGATGACGACTGAGGCGTTAAATGTCTTGGAGAATGCAGATGTAATTGTCGGATATCCATTGTATTTACAGCTTTTAGGAGAACGCTTTCAGAAAAAAGAATTATTATCTACGCCGATGCGGCAGGAAAAAGAACGGTGCAGGCTTTGTTTTAAGGAGGCCGAAAAAGGGAAGAAAGTAGCTTTACTGTGCAGCGGAGATGCGGGAATCTACGGGCTTGCCTCTTTGATGTATGAAACCGGGAAAGATTATCCGGAAACGGAGTTATGCGTTATTGCAGGCATTACCGCGGCCAGCAGCGGGGCGGCGGTTCTTGGCGCACCGCTTAACCACGACTTTTGCGTTATCAGTTTAAGCGATTTGCTGACGCCGTGGGAAGAGATTGCAAAGAGACTGCAGGCGGCAGCAGAGGGTGATTTTGTCATTGTGCTTTATAATCCGTCCAGCCATAGGCGAAAAGATTATCTGGAAAAAGCCTGTGATATTTTGCTGCACAGCATAGAAAAGGAACGGGTATGCGGTTATGTCGAAAACATAGGAAGAGAGGGAACGAAAGCGGCGACCTGTACTTTGGCAGAATTAAAGAAACGCGAGGTCAATATGTTTACGACGGTATTTATCGGAAATTCCCGTTCGGAAATCATAAATGGGAAACTTATTACCGGACGGGGCTATTGCGTTGAGAGAAAGGTATGAACAAGGTGAAAAAAATCGTAATATTTGCGGGAACAACGGAAGGAAGAAAATTATCGGAATGTCTGGCGGCGGCAGACATAACGCATAGCGTTTGTGTGGCGACGGAATACGGAGAAATTGTGTTGCAAAAACATCCTCTTGTCACAGTGCGTCAGGGAAGAATGAACCGGGAGGAAATGGAAGCCTTTCTTACGGAAGAAAAATTTTCGGTTGTTATCGATGCGACACATCCCTTTGCCGAAGAGGTTACGCATAACATCAAAGCGGCAGTAGAAAATTTGAGTGCGCATGAAACAGATATTTGTTATTTGCGGCTGAATAGAGAGGATATCGAACAAAAAGAAAAAAGTGCAGAAGAAAATATCCGATACTTTGAGACAAACGAGACATGTGCCAAAGCGCTGGAGGATACGGAGGGCAATATTCTTTTAACGACCGGCAGCAAGGAACTGGCCGCATACTGCATTTTAGAAAAGATAAAACACAGGCTGTATGTAAGACTGCTTCCTGATGCAGATAATATTGCGCTCTGTACGCAACAGGGAATCTGCGGGAAACAGATAATTGCCATGCAGGGGCCGTTTACTGCCAAAATGAATGAAGCAATCATTCAGCAATATCAGATAGCGCATTTTGTAACGAAAGAAAGCGGAATGTCAGGCGGTTATCAGGAAAAACTGGAAGCGATACAAAGAACGGGCATACAGGGATATGTAATAAGACGTCCGCAAAAAGAGGAGGGCTATTCTTTTGTAGAGTTGTGCGGCAAGCTGGAAAAAATCTGTGACAAAAAGATTCTGCCGGAAAGAGAGTTGGAAATTGTTTTGGCAGGCATCGGCATGGGAAATGAAAACTGCATGACAAAAGAAGTGGGAAAAGCAATAAACGAAGCGGATATTTTAATGGGCACGGAAAGATTACTGGAAAAAGTATCTTCCGTGTCCGTGCGGAAACAGGAAAAATATCCTTTTTATCAGGCGGAACAGATTATTCCTTATTTGAAAGAAGTGCAGAATCTGTTTATGGAAAGCAAAAAAGCAGTCGTTCTTTTTTCCGGCGACAGCGGATTTTACAGTGGCTGCCGCTTATTATATGAAGCGTTGGAAAAGGAAATTTGTAATGGGCAGCTAAAAGCGTCCATGCGCATTTTGCCGGGGATTTCTTCGGTCTCATATCTGGCTTCGTGTATTGGAGTCAGTTATCAGGATGCGGCTGTATACAGTATGCACGGAAAAGAGGTGTTAAACCTTGTCGGCAAAATTAAAAGCAATGCGAAAACATTTCTTTTGATGTCCGGCGTAAAGGATGTAAACAGGCTGGGAAAACTTTTGACAGAGGCGGGCATGACGGACTGCAGAGTCGTAACGGGATATCAGTTATCTTACAAAGAGCAGCGGATAGAAGAACTGACGCCTGCGCAATGCTGCGAGTTAAAAGAAGAGGGTTTGTATGCCTGTTTTGTGAGCAATCCTTATGCAGTAAAAAGAAAACTGTCGCCGGGCATTGCCGATAAGAATTTCATAAGGGATAAAGTTCCCATGACGAAAGAGGAAGTGCGTGCGGTCAGCATTTGTAAACTGCGATTACGGGAAGATTCGGTAGTTTATGATATCGGCAGCGGAACAGGTTCTGTTGCGATGGAAATGGCATCCCTTTCCGATGATATACGAGTGTATGCAGTGGAAAAGAAAAAGGAAGCGCTTTCTTTGATACGGCAAAACAAAGATAAGTTTGGACTGGACAACATAACGATAGTGGAAGCTGCCGCTCCCGATAAAATATCCGCACTTCCACCGGCAACACATGCTTTTATTGGAGGAAGCGGCGGCAGATTAAAAGAAATACTGGACGCGCTTAAAAAAGTAAACCCTCACATGCGGATTGTGATTAACGCCATCAGCATGGAGACGATTTGCGAAATAAAAGAAGTATTGTCCGAATATCGGATAAAAGATGAAGAAGTCATACAGGTGCAGATAAGCAGGGCGAAAACGGCGGGAGATTATCATTTGATGCAGGGCGAAAATCCGGTCTGGATTTGCTCATTTGACTTTGCGTGAGAGGCAGGGCATTTCTTATTTTGTTTTGTGTGGGAGACAGGACTTCCCTCGTCTTATTTTGCATGAAAGGCAGGGCTTTTCTATGAAAAAATTTTCTACGAAAATTAGAAGAATTATGATTGCCGCGCCAAAGAGCGGCAGCGGAAAAACCATCGTGACGTGCGTGCTGATGCAGGCATTAAAAAATAGCGGCTATGCCGTGACTTCCTATAAATGCGGACCGGATTATATAGACCCGATGTTCCATGAAAAAATCCTTGGCGTTCCGGCGGGCAATCTGGATACTTTTTTTACGGGAGAGGAAGAAACGAAAGCGCTTTTTTTAAAGCGGCTGGAAAATGGAGCAGAAAATAGGATAGACGACAACAGTTTTGCGGTGTTAGAGGGCGTGATGGGATTATACGACGGACTGGGCGGCGTCCGAGAGGAGGGTTCTTCCTATCATCTGGCGAAAGTGACAAAGACGCCGATTGTGCTTGTCATAGATGCAAAAGGAATGGGGCGTTCCGTTATCTCCATGACAGCGGGATTTCTTGCTTATGATAAGGAACATTTAATTCAGGGCGTGATACTTAACAGGATGTCGGAAGCCTTTTATAAAAGTATCAAGCCGTTGATGGAGCAGGAACTCAAGATTCCGGTGCTGGGATTTTTGCCGGAGCGGGAAGCGTTACATATCGAAAGCAGACATTTGGGCCTTGTGAGGCCCGATGAATTG
This sequence comes from Bacillus sp. (in: firmicutes), assembly GCA_023666125.1. Lineage (GTDB taxonomy): Bacteria > Bacillota > Clostridia > Lachnospirales > Lachnospiraceae > UBA3282. The sequence goes on from JAMPCN010000001.1 coordinate 138,333, forward strand.
CAGGATATAAAAGAGCGAATCGCGGCAGCTTCGCAGGAATTTGTAAAGACGGTTTCCATGAAAAGTATTGTGGAAATTGCGAAGCGGGCGGAGGAATTGGAACAACCTGTGCGGGTAGCAAAATTAACGGGGAGTGCAAGGATAGATACGCTGGAAAACAGCATGACAGTAAGCAGTACGGCAGCAGGCGGCAGTCTTTGCAGACCTATTATCGCGGTGGCAAAGGATGAAGCATTTTGTTTTTACTATGCGGAAAATATACGGCTGCTGGAAGAAAACGGGGCGGACATCTGTTATTTTTCCCCTTTGCATGATAAAAAACTGCCGGATGGCGCTCATGCGCTTTTATTTGGCGGCGGATATCCGGAACTGTATGCCGATGCCTTAAGCGAAAACCACACCATGCGGGCGGCGGTAAAAAAAGCATCGGAGAGCGGTATGCCCATTGTAGCGGAGTGCGGCGGCTTTATGTACTTACATTCTTCCATCACGGATAGAGAGGGAAACTGCCATGAAATGGCGGGCGTGATTGAGGCGGCGTGTTTTGACAGCGGAAAGCTGGTGCGCTTCGGCTACATTGAACTGCGGGAAAAGCAAAGTTATTTTTTGCCGGAGGGCGAAACAATCAAAGGACATGAATTTCACTATTATGACAGCGGCGATAATGGAGACGGCGCTGTCGCGGTAAAGCCGGTGACAGGAAAGGAATATTCCTGTATGATAGAAGATGAGACGCACTGGATGGGATTTCCACATTTATATTATCCGTCGAATCCGGCTTTTGCTAAAGCGTTTGTCGAGAAAGCCAGGAACTATCAAGAGAAGCTGTATCTTGCCGGGAAACAAAAATAGGGTCGAGGAAAGGCATGGTTATAAATATGAAAAATTCATCTCGTTACTTTGAAAATAAAGAATGCGAATATTTCCCCTGTCATGACAGGACGGGAGATTTTAACTGCCTGTTTTGTTATTGCCCGTTGTATCAAAAAGAAAACTGTCCGGGCAGTTCCCGTTATCTGGAAAAAAACGGCAGGCGTATTAAGGACTGCAGCGGCTGCACTTTTCCACATCAACCGGAAAATTATGAGGCGGTGATTGAGGGGTTGAAAGGGTAGAAATAGGAAGTGACAACGAGGTGACAGGGAAGTGACAATGATGGTGTCACTTCCTATTTTTTTACGCTGTCAAATCCGCTATTCACGCTATCGTTATTAGATAAATTTTCAAACTTTTCGATATATAAGATGAAAATCAAAGGGAGGTGGATGTGATAAGAATTGCAATCTGTGATGATGAAAAGAACATAAGGGCTTACCTTAGCACACTTGTCAAAAAGCAGGATAAAGAGTGTGAAATTACAGAGTATGCATCCGCTGATGAATATCTGTCAGGCGGAGCAGGGCATGATATTCTGTTTTTGGATATAGAACTGCATAGTTCCGCATCCGGCATGGATGGCATGAGCATGGCAAAGCGGATAAGGAGTATGGAATTAGCCAGACAACCGATTATCATTTTTGTCACAGGCTATGAAAAATATGTTTATGATGCTTTTGATGTGGATGCTTTCCAATATCTGTTAAAACCTATTGATGAACAGAAATTCGCAGAGGTTTTCAGCCGGGCGGCAAGGCAGGTTTTATCTGAGACAGAGCAGAAAAAGAAAACATTAATCATTCAGTGCGGAAGTGAAAGCAGAGCCATACCCTTAGACAATATCTATTACATGGAAAGCAGAAACCATAAGGTAGTGTTGTACTTAAAAGAAAGAGAAATAGAATACTACGCAAAAATCGGAGATTTGGAGGAGGAATTGGCGGGGCAGTTTTACCGGATACATCGGGGATACCTTGTCAACCTTGCCTATGTTGAGGGTTATGATAAGAGCGAGGTGATGCTTACAAACGGGAACAGACTGCCCCTTTCAAAAAGATATGATGACTTTGCGGCAGCATATCTGCAGTTCATGCAATAGGAGGGGAAATTTTGAGTGAAACGGGTTTTGTGTTATTTCAAAATATAATGGATGGAATGCAGACAGTCTTATATGCAGCCGGAATGACTTTTGTTTTTTATCCATTTATGGTAAGTAGGAAAGCACAGTCGAAGAATGTATTAAAAAAAGCTGCAATCGTATTTTTTGCTTATATGCTGGTATACCTTATTTGCGAAGCGGTTTCTGTTCTCGGATGGCTGCGCATGATAATTGTGATTGTCCTGTTAATGGCAGCTTCCGGATTTTTAAGTATGGAAAAAAACGATACTTTTCTGCTTGTCACACTATTTTTCAGTATTAAGGAGATGAGCAGACTGATAACAGAAAGCCTGAATTATGTATTCAGCAAGAGAATTGTGCAGGGTTTGACAGATAAAAATCTTATATACCGTAATGCGGTTATCAGTTATTCGGTTACTATGGCGCTCCGGTTTATTCTTTTATTTGTTATGCTATACATTGTAAGGTACAGATTGCAAAAGAAACAATCGAAATTATATATAAAGGAATTGTGTTATTTATGCCTGATACCGATTGCAAGCATCTTGTTTGGAAATATTATCTTCCGGCTGTATTTTACTGTGAAAGACAATGTATATTT
>JAMPCN010000001.1:141029-191725 GCA_023666125.1 Bacillus sp. (in: firmicutes)
TGATTAAATCAAGATTTTCACTTAGATTGCTGATTGCCGCTTCCGACATCTCAACGGATATTCGTCTTGAGGCGCCAAAAACAACTGCCCCTAATATGCCAAAAACGGCAATAAAAGGGGCAACCAGCATACACTTCTTATGTATCCTACTTCTTTTTTCCTTTTCCATGATGATTCCCCAAATAATATTTCTTTAAAAATTTATTTTACACAGCGCTATTATACTATTTTTTTGTGACAAAATCAATAAATGGTTTGTGACTTGACTATTATCATTGGTAACCACATAATGAAATAGTAATATCAAAGCGGCAGAAAGGATAGGACGCTCTTTGCGGGCGCGCCAGGATGATGAGAAAGACGAAAAGGTATCTGGTCTTGCTGTTTATAGTGTTGACTATATTAGTCATTGGAGCTTTAGCGGCGGCGAAAAAAATCAGGATAACTCCCGTGTTAGCCAGGAGATTTGAGGTAAGAGGCGTTGATGTGTCCCACTATCAGGGGGATATCGACTGGGAAAAACTTGCCGGGCAGGATTTGGACTTTGCCTTTATAAAAGCGACGGAAGGCAGCAGCCACATAGACGAATGCTTTTATGATAACTGGAATGATGCCGAAAAGACAAAGCTTTTTATCGGCGCTTATCATTTTTTCAGTTTTGACAGTGACGGCGAAAGGCAGGCGCAGTTTTTTATTGATACGGTGGGCGATTTAGACGGGAAACTCGTGCCCGTGGTGGATGTGGAGTTTTATGGGGATAAGGAAAAAAATCCGCCGGCAACAGAAGAAGTGGCAGCGCAGCTTAAAAAGATGTTAGACACATTGGAGGAATACTATCAGGTTAAGCCCGTGATTTATACGACATATCAAGTCTATGATGATTATATCAAAGATACGTTTGCAGAATATCCTCTGTGGATTAGGAATGTATATTATCAACCTCTCCTAACAGCGGAAAGCGGATGGACATTCTGGCAGTATACGGATACTGCGGTCTTAGAGGGGTATCAGGGAACGGAAAAGTACATCGATATGGATGTATTTCGGGGTTCACGGGAAGAGTTGGAAAAGCTTTGTGTCGGTAGATAAGGACAGGAGCGGTTTTCATTTAATATTGACCGACCATGCCGCCAATTCTGACAAAATGGGAAGCAAGTCCTGTGTTAAATCTGTTGTTTCGTATTCTACCCGGATAGGCACTTCCATATACTCGGTGCGTTTTATCAATCCGTTATCTTCCAGTTCCTTGAGCGATTTGGCAAGCATGGTATTGGAAATTCCCTTTATTTTTCTTTTCAGGTCGTTATAACGTGTAGCGCCGCTGGCGCTTAGAGAACATAGAATGGAAAGTTTCCATTTTCCGCCGAGAGCATCTGTTACTTTTTGCAGCGGACAGGCTTCCGTACAGGGGCAGGTGTGGCTGACTGACATAGGCGTTTCCTCCTTTACTCATTTTTTACTTACTTACTCATAAATAACTTGGTAATTGACACGTATCTGCCGTACCAATATAATTATAGACGATACGGAAATAAGAGTAAAGCATTTTTTAAGAGCATAAGAGGTGAATTTATGAAGGTTGCAGTAAGATATTACACAAGGTCGGGGAATACCCAAAAACTTGCCGAGGCGATTGCAGCGGCAGTTGGTGTGGAAGCGGAAACAACCGAAAAACCGCTTACGGAGGATGTGGATATCCTCTTTTTGTGCAGTTCGGTCTATGCTTATGGCGTAGATGAAAGCGTCAAAAGATTTATTGCAGGCATCTATGTAAAAGTCGGGAAAGTTGTGAATGTCAGTACGGCGGCGTTGATAAAATCTACATATAAGCAGGTAGGAAAGCTTTTGAAAGAAAAGGGAATTTTGCAGGCGGAGGAAGAATTTTATTGTAAAGGTTCTTTTGGAGCGATGCATAAGGGAAAACCGGATGAAAACGACTGTAAAAATGCCGCGGCATTTGCAAAGAAAATTGTAGAAAAGTAAAAGGGGTTTTTTTATGGATGAGAACTTTGATATTCAGGCATATATGACAAGAGGCGTGGAACGGATTGTAGCCGATTCTTTGAAAGCGACATTAAAAGACCCGCGGGAAAGCGCTTTTATGGTGAAATTCGCAGCGGCCAGTAAAAAGGCGTCCAAGATTCGGGCGCAAGAAGAAAAAAACGGCATACATATTCCGCCTTTTTTGATTGCAAGCATTACCAGCAGCTGCAATCTGCATTGTGCGGGATGTTATTCCAGATGTAACCATGCGACGCAGGACGCAGCGCCGGTGGAGCAGCTTACCAGTGAGGAATGGCTTTCCATTTTCAAAGAGGCGGATGAGATTGGCGTAAGCTATATCCTGCTTGCGGGAGGCGAACCTCTGCTTCGGAGAGATATTATAGAAGCGGCGGGAAAAATGCAGAATATTATTTTCCCGATTTTTACAAACGGGACTTACATGGATGAAAAGTATTTTAAGCTTTTGGAAGAGTGCCGGAATCTGATTCCTGTCATGAGCATCGAGGGTGGAAGAGAAGAAACGGATATGCGCAGGGGAGAGGGAATCTATGATAAATTGATTTCCAATATGGACAGTTTACATGAAAAAGGCCTGCTGTTCGGGGTATCCGTCACAGTAACGACAGAAAACGTGGAAGAAGTCATTTCCGATGAGTTTCTGGACAGTCTTGCGGACAGGGGATGTAAGCTTGTGGTTTATGTTGAGTTTGTACCTGTTACCAAAGAAAGCAGTGAACTGGCTCCCGGAGAGGAAGAGCGGGAACTGTTAAGAAGCGGTATTGAGCGGCTGCGTGAGGAATATCCGGAGATGGTCTTTGTCTCTTTTCCGGGTGATGAAAAAAGTTCCGGCGGTTGTATCGCAGCGGGCAGAGGTTTTTTCCATATCAATTCGCATGGCGGGGCGGAACCTTGTCCGTTTTCTCCGTATTCGGACATTAATGTGAGGGATACTTCGCTAAAAGACGCAGTAAATTCCCGGTTGTTTCAAGCTTTAAGGAATGGCGACCTGCTTGCGGATGACCATGCCGGCGGCTGCGTTTTGTATGAGAAAAGAGAGCAGGTGGAAGAACTATTGCTGGGAAGATAGACAGTAAGCCCGACGATTCTGCTACTCCTTTTTTTCCTCCAGTTGGCTGAGTTCATATAATTCTTTGGCAATCTGCTCGACACTGGAAAATGTCTGTCCGGTCATATCCGTGATTTTTTCCTGGTTGGTGGTTTCTTTTACGATGGAATCGGCGCGGTTTAGAGAGTTTTGCACTAAATCGGACATTTCTTCCGCCATTTCCCGTACCTGTTCGCTATGCTGCTTGGTCTGTTCGCTGTTCGCTGTAATCTGTTCCGTTTTGCCACGGGAATCCGCCTGTAATTGCCCAAGTTCCTGCGCTTCTGCTCTTGCGGTTGAAATCTGCGTGATACCGGCATTGACTGAAGTAAGGTTTTGGGCGTTGGAATCCTTTACTTCGCTTAACATAGCCAATACATTGTCCACTACGGATTTAATGGATGTGCTGGCTTTTTTGGATTGTTCTGATAATACGCGGATTTCTTCCGCTACGACGGCAAAGCCTTTTCCGTGTTCTCCGGCGCGCGCCGCCTCAATGGAAGCATTTAGGGAAAGAATATTGGTCTTAGATGTAATGGCGGAAATTTCGCTGGTAAATGTGGAAATTTCGGTAATTACGTTTTCCAGTTCCTGAACGGATTCGCCGGTAAGGTTCGCGGTTTTTTCAATCTCGCGCATACTGTCTACGGCAGAATCCATAATTTCCACATAGCCTTTCATCCGCTGCCAGATATCGTCGGAGATATCGAGCATTTCCTTTGTCCGCTCGTCAATCATGTCGATAGACTTCACCATCTCTGCAACGGAATTTTGCATGGAATTGACATGCAAAAGACTTTTATTGCAGTCTTCGGTTGTTTCCTGAGCGGAATTGATAATGGAGCGGGTGGCCTTTTTGGATTCCTGCATGTTTTCGGCAAGCTGTTCCGTCATGGTAACCAGTTCGGAAGATACTTTCCCGCAGGTTTCCACCACCGCCGCAACCTGTTTGGCGTTGTGCAGGTTTTCCAGCATGGTTCTGGAGGCGCCGGCGATATTGATGAATACGACAGCCATAACGACCTGTTCGATAGTAAAGCCCATGGAGCGGGTAAAAAACCATTCCATATTGGTAGGGTATTCAATCTGTTGGACATTTAACGAACGCAGATACAAAGATATCAGGAGAAAAAAATAACTGATAACGGAAATGCGAAGCGTGAATTTTTTATCATAAAACATACAGCTGAAAAGCATTGCCAGACCGTATGTCATATAGATGCCGATTGCGGAATTGCCGCCTAAGAGCATAACGATAAAACCGACGGCCAATACGCTTACATATTTCATGACGCCGGAGGAGATACCGCTTTTTTGTAAAATGGTCGGTCCAATCGTACATACACAGCCGATTGCCGATAGCACAATTAAGTCTTTATACTGAATCTGAAAAATACCGGCGGCGGTAGCTAGAAATAATATGGGGAATACCAGCGTCATCCATAGCAGCACTTTGGCTAAACGTTTGCATACTTTCCGGTCATTTTGTTCAAAAAAATTCATTTGTTTTTCCATAGTGGTTCTCCTGTTTCTTCAGTATATTTTCATATATCATAAACAAAATATCATAAACAAAGAGAAACGGGTATATGGGAGGGTATCATTTGCACTTTTTTTGCAACAGATTGTATCTTGATTGGGATGTGGTGTTTTCGGAATAGTAAAAACGGTATGGATAGGAACTATACGACAGCCCTGATTTGTGGTACAATAATGATGTATCAAAAAGCAGAGGAGTAGATTGAAGAATAATCTTGATAGCTTATTCTTCAATCGGCAATTTGTGCCGGAGCGTCACAAATATGCCTTGATGGCAGACGCAAATTTGAGATTTGCGTCGCCACCCCGTCGCGAAAACGCTCCGAAATGGAGTAGATTATGAAAGAGTTAAGCAAAAGAACAGCAGGATTTACGGATTCCGTTATCCGGAGAATGACAAGAATCTCGAACCAATATAACGCCATTAATTTATCGCAGGGCTTTCCGGATTTTGACCCGCCAAAGGAGATTACGGACAGGCTCTCGCAGGCTGCGAAGACAGGACCGCACCAATACGCCCTGACATGGGGCGCGCAGAATTTCAGGGAGGCGCTGGCAAAAAAACAGGAGCATTTTTACGGCATGAAAGTTGACCCCGACCGGGAAATTGTTGTTACCTGCGGAAGCACGGAAGCGATGATGGCAGCCATGATGTCGGTCTGCAATCCTGGCGATAAAGTCGTTATCTTTTCGCCTTTTTATGAAAATTACGGCGCGGATACGATATTGTCGGGGGCGGAGCCGATTTATGTACCGCTAAAGCCGCCCGCATTCGATTTTGACGGAAACGAACTGGAGGACGCGATAAAGCAGCCGGGCGTAAAAGCGCTTATTTTGTGTAACCCCTCGAATCCGTGCGGGAAGGTATTTACAAAAGAAGAATTGAAAACCATTGCAGAACTTGCCATCAAATATGACATTTATGTCATAACGGATGAAGTGTATGAGCATATTGTCTATAAACCGCATACGCATACCTGTATCGCCACATTACCGGGTATGAGGGAGCGGACGCTTATCTGCAATTCTTTATCCAAGACATATTCGATTACCGGCTGGCGTCTGGGATTTGTGATAGCGTCTGCGGAAATTACCGACAGAGTGAAAAAAGTGCATGATTTTTTGACGGTGGGAGCGGCAGCGCCTTTGATGGAGGCGGCGGTTGTGGGATTAGCGTTTCCCGATTCCTATTACGAGGAATTGCGGGAGCATTACACGCATATGAAAAATCTGTTTACGGACGGGTTAAAAGATATCGGGCTTTCCTTTACCAGTCCGCAGGGCGCATATTATGTACTGGTGGATATCAGTGAATTCGGCTGCGCAGACGATATCGTTTTTTGCGAGAAACTTGCTGAAAAAGTAGGCGTGGGGGCGGTTCCGGGTTCCAGCTTTTTTAAGGAGCCGGAAAACAGGTATATCCGTTTCCATTTTGCCAAACAGGACGCCACTCTGCAGGCGGCGTTAGAGCGGCTTGCGGATATTCGCAGCAAGATGTCATCTTTTTAAATGAAAGATAAATGAATCGTACAAAAATATATTTAATTTCATATCCGAATCTGCTATAATATATGGTAATCGGGCGACATAGGGTTATACAGAGAAAGGCTGCAAAATGGAAAGCACAAATATACATGAGGTTATTGTTAATAAAGATAATATGCAGACGATATCGGCGGATGCGGCGTTTTATTCTTTTATGGGAGAACGGCTCTATCTTCCTTTTGAAAAGCTTGTCATGGAGGAGGATAAAAAAGTATTCTCTCGGGAATTTAAAGAATGTAATGGTGAGCGGTTTATGATGCGTCTTGTCGGGGAAAACGGAAAGCAGGGCGTTTATTTTTCCAGAGTAAAAGAAGGACCGTCCGAAAACAGTATCAAGATTTTGCTGCTCTATGCGGAATCCCTTGTAGAGATACGAAGCCAGTTACAAAAAACGGTTTCCATACGCAATGCGATTCTGGGAATGTATAACGATACCTATTTTGAATATGAACCGGAAAACGGCATGATTCGGATGTATACCATGGAAATTGGCGAGCAGAACGTGGAGCGGTTTCCTCTGGAGGAATTTGAGCGCAGGCTTACGGTTCATGCCGATGAAAATCAGAAAAAAGACGTCCACGAGCTTATTGTGAATATCAAGACAGGGATGCGCAGATTTGAAATGCGCGCGGGCAAAAATCTGATAAGCGAGGAGGGCGAAGACTGCCTGATGACGATAGGTATAAAGTCGGTTTATGAAAAAGGCGTTTTCTCCATTGCTGTGGGCTGTATTCATATCGGACGGGATTTCGGGCAGGATATTAGAAAAAAGATAGAATTGGATTCGTTGACCGGATTGGTCACAAAAGCGGATATTACGCGTATTGCGATTGATATTATCAATGTTAAGAAAGTCAAGGGCATTACCCTGGCGATTGTGGATATTGATTATTTTAAAAATGTAAATGATACATACGGGCATATGTGCGGCGATGAGGTGCTTTCAAAAGTGGCCGCCATTATGGAAAAAGAGGTTGGAGATAACGGATTGGTCGGCCGTATCGGCGGCGACGAATTTCTCATTATATTCTATCATGCGGATGACATGGAGAATATGCGTGAACGGTTAAAATGTATTAAGAACAATGTGAAAGCTTCTTTTCCGCCGGGCATAGAAGGACAGCCTGCGATTACGCTTTCGATGGGCTGCGCGGCATATCCGAAAGATGGCGATACTTATGAAGACCTGTTTTTCCTTGCCGATTTTGCCCTATACCGTGCCAAGGAAAAGGGCCGTGACAGATATATTATTTTTAATAAGGAAAAGCATGGAGACCCGGAGGAAATACGCAATACGAAAAAAGAGTATAATCAAATCGACAGCCGCGGAAATATGTCGATGGGGGATGTTCTCTGCGTCATGATGGACAGTGTGTACAGAAAAAAAGAATATCCGCTGGAAAGACTGTTGGATGATTTTGTTATTAATTTTGGCATTCAGCGGGTCATGATACATGCGGGAGAGCCTTATCGCATTACCTGCGTAGCCGGAGAGCAGCGTCCGGAAGCGGAGTTGATTGCAAAAACGCAGCATTACATCAATGCAGATGGCTATTTGCAACAGTTTGATGAGGACGGCGTTTTCTGTATGAACAATGTAAAATTTCTGGAGGATAAGCTTAACGATGTATATGAGCTGCTGGGAAAGCTTAGTATCTGTTCGCTGATACAGATAAAACTGACGGATAAAAACGGCGTTCCGGCCATTTTAAGCCTCGAGTCCGTAAAGGGCTTAACGACATGGAATCGGTCGAATCTTCATTACTATCGTCTGTTTGCCAGGCTGCTTTCCGAATATGAACTGGCGTAGACGGAGCGGCGTATCAGGAAAATCAGGTTTCATCTTATAAGAGAAAGAAGCATCTTTATCAATCATATATGACGGTAAAAAGGAGGATAAGAAAGGTTATGAATGAGAAGAAAGTCAATTTATCAGCATTGGACGAATACATTAATAAGGTATATGTATTGGTGTTGTTATTAGTGCCGGGAGCGTGCCAGTGTGCGGGCATTGTGTATACCTTTGAAAAAATTATGGGATGGATGCCGGAAGTAAGCTGGGCGGCATTGATTATATTTGATATTACATGCCTTATTTATCTGGCAGCAGGCATATTTTTTATTAAGACGGGATTTATGGACGGCATTGTGAGAACTTCCAAGCTGAAGGCGGGAAAAATTTTTCTTGTAGTCATCATGTTCACGCAGTTTAATTTTATTATTTATATGATTCCGGCCAAGGATTTTTGGGGATTCGCGTTCTTTTTTGTCGTACTGACGACTTTCTTTTTGGATTATAAAATGGTCGCTGTTACATCTGTGGAAATAGCCGTTTCCTTAGGCGTGGCATGGATTGTAAAGGCGGACGTATTACTGCCGCAGGCGGGTTCCATGTTTATCACCAATATGATAAACAGAGTTGTCAGCGTTATTTTAGCGTTACCGACAACCGTGCTTTTAACCTATCTTGTCAACCGTTTTCTTGTGAATGCCAAAAAAGATGAAATGGAACGCAATAATGAAAAAGTGCAAAACGTTCTTGATTCCGTGCAGGCATTGTCAGAGAATCTTTTCAGTGCGGGAACGGCTCTTTCGCAGATATCGGAGAATGAAAGCACTTCGGTGGAAGAACTCTCCGCCACAAGCGAACAGCTTTTAGCAAACAGTAATATGCTTGGCGGCAAGACAGAGGAAAGCATGGCGAATCTAAATGAATTGGACGAGTGGAAAAATGTTATGGCGGACAACGTGGAAAAGGTAGAAATAACGTCCAAAGATTTATTGGATAAATCCAAAGAAAATGAAAAGATGCTTGCCAATTTAAAAGCAATCAACGCGGAGTTATCAGAATCTATGCTTGCGACAACGGATGTATCGCAGAAATTATCGGGAGCGGTGGATAAGATTGGCACAACGCTCAGTTTGATTAATGAAATATCGGAATCGACCAATTTACTGGCGTTAAACGCGTCCATAGAGGCGGCGAGAGCAGGAGAAGCGGGCAAAGGATTTGCGGTAGTTGCGCAGGAAGTGGGAAATCTGGCGGGCAGTACGCAAAGGTCGCTTGAGGAAGTGGAAACGGTAATAGAGAGCGTACAAAACAATGTTGATGAGATAGCAATGCACATCAACGAAAACTCCAGAAAATTGGAAAAACAGAATGAATATTTTGTCAACGTATTTGCAGGAATAAGAGATATGACGCAGTTATTGGATGTATCGGTAAATGCGGTTAATGCCATGGGCGAGGCGCATCATAAACAGACCATGGTAATACAAAATACCGTTTCCATCAATAAGGAGATTGCGGAGAGCGTCCAAAACGAAAATGAGCAGTTCCAGTCCATTAATAGCATGGTGGAAAGCAATGTAAGCGATATCTCGGAAATGACAACACAGATTAGCGCCATTAATGAAATGGTTGACGAGATTAACAGGATATTGAAAAACGAGGAATAACGTATGTATCGATTCATCATCTGCTTTATCGCGGGAATAGGCGCGGGGCTTGGCACGGGATTTGCGGGCATGAGCGCCGCCGCCGTTATCAGCCCGATGCTTATTACTTTTTTAGGGCTTCCGGCATATGAAGCCGTCGGTATCGCGCTTGCCAGCGATGTATTAGCAAGCGCCATCAGCGCTTATACTTATGGGAAAAATAAGAATCTGGATATCCGCAACGGTCTGGTTATGATGGCGGCGGTTTTAGCGTTTACCTTTGTCGGCAGTTTTGTGGCAAGTCTGGTTCCGAATACGACCATGGGGAGTTTTTCGGTGTTTATGACGCTGCTTTTAGGCATTAAGTTCATCGTCAAACCGGTTATGACGACAAAAGAGGCGATGGAGAAAGTAGACGGCAGAAAAAGGATTATCCAGTCGCTGATAAGCGGCGTGATAGTCGGTTTTATCTGCGGTTTTGTCGGCGCGGGCGGCGGTATGATGATGTTACTGATTTTAACGGGCGTTTTGGGATATGAACTGAAAACGGCGGTTGGCACAAGCGTTTTTATTATGGCATTTACGGCTTTTACAGGCGCGGTAAGCCACTTTATTATCGGCGGTATGCCGGATTTGTGGTGCCTGTTATTCTGCGTGGCTTCCACGCTGTTATGGGCAAGAATCGCCGCTAAATTTGCCAATAAGGCAAGCGCGCTTGTTTTAAACCGTGCTACGGGCGTCGTGCTTGCCGTTTTGGGCGCGGCAATTCTTGCTGTGAATTATATCCAATAGACGTTTTCTGTTATCCCGCAAGCTGTAATATTTTTTCCATATCGGCAATCAGGCTGCGCGAAAAGTTTTCCGCTTCATAATATATCTGTTCCGCTTCTGCGAAGGAACCGCTGTGGATAGCGTCGATAACGGCGGCTCCATAGGTGTGGAATTTTTTATGTTTGGGTCCAAGCCCCTCCCAGAGCGGTAAAACGCCGGGAATATCGGGCGTCATGGCGTAGTAGAAATGCCCGAATCCGCATTTGGAAGAATCTAATTGTAATGGATTGACGGTTTTTTCATCTACCATTTTCCTTAAATTGCCTAACCATGTATGGTGGGAGGAAATAGCATTCTGCATATACTGGGAAAATTCTTCCGCTTTCAAATGATAGAAAGCGTCTTTTGTCATATCGCCCATCTGCTTTACGGTTTCGTCCAGCGTCTTTTCGATATCAACGACCGGTTCGGAAGCTTTCTGCAGTTCCTGACCGACCTGGCGCATAAATTCCGTACTGTCTCTTAACTGGTTTTCCATTTCCGTCATGGAGCTGCTGATTTCCTCGCTGACGGCAGCAATGGAACTGACGGACTCATTTACTTTGGAAACATAGCGTTTGCTTTCGTCGTTTAGCTCCCATACATTATTGATGCCGTCCGCCATCGCGCTTAATGACCGGATGGTGCTGGAGGAGCTGGTTACGCTCTTTTCGGAAGCGTCCTTCATGCTTGCCACGAAAACGCTCATATCTTTGGTCAGTTTCTGCGTTTCTTCTGCAAGCGTCCTGATTTCGCTTGCCACAACGGCAAAGCCTTTCCCGGATTCGCCGGCTCTTGCGGCTTCCACGGAAGCATTCAGCGCTAAAATATTTGTCTGTAAGGAAATGGAGTCGATTCCTGAAATGACATTGTTAAGCTGATTAATGATATTTACCAGCTCATCCATGTCATTTTGCAGTTCCTTGGAAACGGCAATAGTCTGTTCCGACAAATCTTTAATATTTGTCAGTTCGTTCTGTCCGGCTTCTATTTTACGGTAGACTTCATCTGTCGCGCCGGAGACTTCAATGATATTATTGGTAAGTTCTTCGTGCTGATTATTTGCTTTTTCGCCTCCGGAGGACGCTCCGAAGATGGTTTCTGTTGCTTTGGTGACTTTCCGGGAAATGTCCATTATTTTTTCGGTTTGATGCTGCATGGTTAGGTCGAGAGAACTGATTTGCATGACGGCTTTGATGTTTTTTTCAAAAACTTCTGCAAACTGTCGTCGTCCGTGAAAGAGCCTTGTATAGATTTTGTTGAGTTCAGGCGCTTTGGAGTAATCGGTATCTTTGAGTTCTGAGACGGCCCGCATAAGGGCTGCTTTTCCTTTTTTGATTGCCATTTACATATCCTCTTTGCTTTCTTAAATTTTACCTGCTACTTTCATCATACGGGATTTTAAAGTTTTTGCAAGCTTTTTTCTACTTTTCATAGTGGAAATTTGTGTTACAATAGGATTATGCAAATAATATATTGAAATGATGCGGCGGTATGAGCGCGCATTATCGGAAAGAGAGGGGTATATCATATGAGAATATTGGACACAAAATTTGTGCGCGGATTTATTAAGATGGCGGACGACGGGTTTCAGCAGGGCTGGCATGAGAGAAACGGCGGTAATTTATCCTACCGCTTAAAACCGGAAGAGGTAGAGGGAATCAAGTCGAGACTCAGCGATAACGGCGAATGGATACCTATCGGCGTAAGCGTTCCGGGACTTGCGGGCGAATATTTCCTGGTGACGGGAAGCGGCAAGTATTTTCGTAATATTATTGTAGACCCGGAAGCGTGTATTGCAATTATAGAATTGGATGATAAGGGAGAAAATTACCGTATCCGCTGGGGACTGGTAGAGGGAGGCGTACCGACGAGCGAGCTGCCGTCCCATCTGATGAACCATGAGGTGAAAAAACGCGTAACGGACGGCAGACACCGCGTTATTTATCATGCGCATACGACGAATATCATTGCGCTGACTTTTATCCTGCCGTTGGACGATATCATTTTTACAAGGGAATTATGGGAAGCGGCGACGGAGTGTCCTGTTGTCTTTCCGCAGGGCGTGGGCGTTGTAAGCTGGATGGTTCCGGGCGGAAGAGAAATTGCGGTTGCCACGAGTAAGTTGATGGAGCAGTATGACGTAGCGGTCTGGGCGCATCACGGCATGTTCTGTTCGGGGGAGGATTTTGATTTGACGTTCGGTCTGCTGCATACGGTGGAAAAATCAGCGGAAATCCTGATTAAGATATATTCCGTATCGCCGAGAAAATTACAGACCATTACGCCGGAAAATTTCAGGGATGTCGGAAAGGCTTTCCATGTGGAACTGCCGGAGCGGTTTTTATTTGAAAAGAAAGACAAAATCATCTATGAATAAAAGGAGATGCGCTTATGTGTACGGCTGCAACTTATAAGACAAAAGATTTTTATTTCGGGCGTACGTTGGACTATGAATTTTCCTATGGGGAAGAAGTGGTGATTACGCCCAGAAACTATGGTTTTCAATTTCGGCATATGGAACCCATGGGAAATCACTACGCCATGATTGGCATGGCGCATATGGAGGGAGATTATCCGCTCTATTATGATGCCGTAAATGAGAAAGGCCTTGGCATAGCGGGCTTAAATTTTGTCGGCAATGCGGATTATAAGGACGTCATGCAGGGAAAAGATAATGTGGCGCAGTTTGAATTGATATTATGGGCGCTTGGCAAATGCGCCACCGTAAAAGAGGCAAGGACGCTTTTTGCGAATATGAATCTGACTAATACGCAGTTTCATGAAAAACTTCCTTTGGGGCAGCTTCACTGGATAATAGCGGATAAAGAAGAAGCGATAGTGTTGGAATCCGTAAAGGACGGTATCAAAATCTATGACAATCCGGCGGGCGTTTTGACAAATAACCCGACTTTCCCGGAGCAGATGTTTGCACTCAATAATTACATGCACCTATCCGCGAAAGCGCCGCAGAATCTCTTCTCGGAGAAATTACCGTTACAGGCATACAGCCGCGGCATGGGCGCGTTAGGGCTGCCCGGGGATTTATCTTCCCAGTCGCGCTTTGTCAGGGTCGCGTTTACGAAAATGAATGCGGTATCCGGTGATTCCGAAACAGAAAGCGTCAGCCAGTTTTTCCATATTCTTGGCAGCGTAGACCAGCAGCGGGGATGCTGTGATATGGGTGGCGGGAAATATGAGATTACGATTTATACGTCCTGCTGTAATGCGGATAAAGGAATTTATTATTATACGACTTATGATAACCACCAGATTACGGCGGTCGATATGCACTTAGAGAATCTGGACGCAGAAAAGGTCATCAGATATCCGCTGATTTTGGAAGAACAGATTAGGAGGCAGAACGGATAACAAAGAAAAGAATTTGGCATAGTCATGACGGCCGTTTTGTGCTAAAATATAAGAGTTGTGTAAAAGATGTCTCTCAAACGACAGACAAAAGAAAAATCAGGGGAAGAAAATACCATGCAGAGCAGAATACTGGTCGCGGATGACGCGGAGGTAAACCGCGAGATACTGCGCGAGATGCTGAAAGATGAATATTTGGTGGATACTGCAAAAGACGGCGTAGAGGCGCTTGATAAACTACAGGAATTCCTGGAAGAGACGTCCGCGCTCATTCTGGATTTGCAGATGCCGAGAATGGATGGGTTTGCGGTTATTGAGACGCTTAGGAAAAACGGATGGTTAAGTAAAATCCCGGTGCTTGTCATCAGCAGTGAGAATGCGGTGGATATTGAGAATCAGTGCTTTTCTTTGGGGGTTTTGGATTTTATCCATAAGCCCTTTGAAACGTCTGTTGTAAAAAACAGGATAAGGAATACGGTAGACCTTTTTGCCTATAAGAACAGGCTGGAACTCAAAGTCAAAAAACAGTCGCAGATTATAGAAATGCAGGCGGAGAAACTAAGGGGCGCAGAGTCTTTTAACCATCTGATGATGGAGTATCGCTGTGCCATTATGGAGATTGAGACCAAATTAAAGGTGTTGAACGAAGAATTTTCCCGGGCATATAACCGCAATCCGTTTGAGTCGATTAAGAGCAGGTTAAAGTCTCCTGAGAGCATTTATGAAAAGTTACAGCGCAAAGGGTATTCCATTACCGTTGACAATATAGAAAAGCATTTGGCGGATGTGGCGGGCGTACGCGTTATCTGTTCTTTTCCGGACGATATCTATAGGCTGGCGAGTTTTCTTGTCAGACAGGACGATATCATTCTGGTGAAAGAAAAGGATTATATCAAAAATCCCAAGCCCAACGGATACCGGAGCCTTCACTTAATCGTCAGTATTCCGATTTTTTTGTCTGATGAAAAAAAGTACAGGAAAGTGGAAGTGCAGTTTCGGACGATTGCCATGGATTTCTGGGCAAGTCTGGAACATAAGTTGAAATATAAAAAAGATGTGGAAGACGCGGAGGCGATTGTCAAACAGTTAAAAGCCTGTGCGGATTCCATTGGACTTTTAGATTATCAGATGCAGGAGATTAGACATAAAATTGATACACATAATGAAAAAGACGGCAAAGATATCTGATTTACGAAGTAGCCTGAAAGGAAGAAAAAATATGGATTTTACAAAGCAGAAACCCAAAAGAGGCGTTGGTTTACAGCCGCTTGATATCATTGACGGGTTTAAGGTCCGGCCGGGATTTTATAACAGAGACGGTGCGGCGGCAGCGTCAAACGGCGTCAGTTTCACGATTCATTCATTCGGCGCAACAAGCTGTACGCTTTTACTGTTTCATCCGCATGAAAAGGAGCCTTATGCAAGACTTAAATTTCCGGAGTCCTATCATATCGGCAATACTTATTCCATGCTGGTTTTTGATTTAAAAATTGAGGAATTTGAGTACGCTTTTCAGTTGGACGGGCCTTATGACAAGGAAAAAGGATTGCTTTTTGACAAAAACAATATCTTGTTAGACCCTTATGCGAGGGCGGTGACAGGACAGAGAAACTGGGGAGACAGACCGGAAAGCGACAACGGTTTTGTTTATCATGCAAGGGTTGTCGAGAATAACTTTGACTGGGGCAATATCAGGCAGTTGGAACATCCTGTAGAGGATTTGGTGATTTATGAGATGCACGTGAGAGGATTTACCAAGGACGCTTCTTCCGGCGTGACGGCGAAAGGTACATATGAAGGACTGCGCCAGAAGATTCCTTATCTGAAAGATTTGGGAATCAACGCGGTGGAACTGATGCCTATTTTTGAATTTGACGAAATGGAAAGCGCCAGAGTAGTGGACGGGCAGCAGCTTTATAATTATTGGGGATATAATACGGTCTGCTTTTTTGCGCCGAATACAAGTTATACTTCCGTTGTGGAACATAATCATGAGGGCGACGAGTTAAAACAGCTTATTTATGAACTAAAGGAAAACGGCATCGAAGTGATTCTGGATGTCGTCTTTAACCATACGGCGGAGGGAAACGAGGACGGACCCTGCTTCTCTTTTAAGGGAATCGATAACAATATTTATTATATTTTAACGCCGGGCGGATATTATTATAATTTCAGCGGGTGCGGCAATGTCTTAAACTGCAATCATCCGACAACCCGCCGTTTTATCATTGACTGCCTGCGTTTCTGGGCGACGGAATACCGTGTGGACGGCTTCCGTTTTGACCTTGCGTCTATCTTATCCAGAGACCAGCACGGCGCGCCTATGGCGGAGCCTCCTATTTTACATGCGATTGCCTGCGATTCCATTTTGGGGAAAGTAAAGCTGATTGCGGAAGCATGGGATGCAGGAGGGCTGTATCAGGTAGGGAATTTCCCGTCTTTTAACAGGTGGTCCGAATGGAACGGAAAGTACCGCGACGATATGCGGCGTTTCTTAAAGGGAGACGAGGGCATGGCCGCAACGGCGATTACAAGGATTACCGGTTCTAAGGATATGTATGACGCACAGGTAAGAGGACACGGCGCTTCCGTAAATTTCTTAACCTGTCATGACGGCTTTACGCTTTATGATTTATATGCCTATAATATGAAGCATAACGAGAAAAACGGCTGGAACAATACTGACGGAGATAATAACGGTAACAGTTGGAACTGTGGCGAGGAAGGGCAGACGGATAACCCTGAGGTGGAAACGCTTCGCCGCCGCATGGTAAAAAATGCGTTCGCCACTTTGATGTGCAGCAGGGGAACGGCGATGTTTTATGCCGGGGATGAGTTTTGCAATACGCAGTTTGGCAATAATAACGCATACTGCCAGGATAATATTATTTCCTGGCTGGATTGGAACAGGCTGGATGAATATCGGGAAATCCATGACTTTTTCCGCTATATGATAGCGTTCCGTAAAAAACATGCTATTTTAAGAAAGTCTACGCCGCAGGTTTCGAGCAAACTGCCGGAAATCAGCATCCATAACGGTCATCCGTGGAATGTTGGAATGGATTATAACGGCAGGCTTATCGGCATTATGTATGCGGGCAGGGATGAAAAGAACGAAGAAGACGACATTATTTTCTATGCCATGAACGCATATTGGGAGACTGTTATCATGCAGCTTCCGGAACTGCCAAACGGTATGAAATGGAAAGTGTGCGTCAATACGTTTATACCGTATGAAGACGGACAGGACGTAGAGGCGATGACGGAGTTTCAATATAAAAGCACCCTGAAAATACCGCCGCGTACGGTGATTGTTTTGGAGGCGCAGATATGATACTGGATGAGATTGTAGCGGATAAGAAAAAAAGGCTCATAGAGCATAAGGCAAGAATATCGGAAGAAGAGATGAAAGAGCTGGCGGCGGACTGCGACAGGGAAAGCATCAGCTTCTATCAGGCGCTTGCCAAAGACGGGCTTTCCATCATCGGAGAGTTTAAGAAAGCGTCGCCAAGCCATGGGAAGATGGATAATAAAATAGAGCTGACGGACAGAATTGATAAATATAACGCTTCCGTAGACGCCATTTCCTGTCTGACGGAAGAAGACCACTTTTTGGGAAGTGTGGACTATTTTAAAAAAATCCGTGCGATTACCCCGCTGCCGATGATTCGTAAGGATTTTATCATTGACCCGTATCAGATTTTTGAGGCGAAGGTTATCGGTGCGGACTGCATTTTATTGATTGCCGCGATATTGACCGACAGGGAGCTTAAAATGTTTTATGAACTTGCTTACGCACTCGGTATGGACGTGCTGGTGGAAGTGCATGATGAAACGGAGATGATGCGCGCGATTGGCCTTGATGCGAAAATTATCGGCGTCAATAACAGGAATTTAAAAGATTTTACGATTGATTTGCATACAACGAAGAAGCTGGCGCAGATGATGCCGAAAGAAACGATTCTCGTATCGGAAAGCGGCGTTACAAAAGATGAGGATATTATCTTTTTAAAACAGACGGGCGTGGATGCACTGTTAATCGGCACCGTCTTTATGGAAGCAAAAGAGCCGGAACTGTTGGCAAAGAAGTGGAAAGAACTGGCGTAGGATAAGGATTATCAAAAGCCGGAGAAAAGGATATGAAAGAGAAGACAACGCAGGTAAAAATATGCGGCCTGACAAGGCAGGAGGAAGTAAAATGGATATTGGAAGAAAAGGCGGATTATTTCGGTATCGTCTTATTTTTCCCGAAAAGCAGGCGCAATAACAGCATAGAGAACGCAGGAAAGTTACTTGCCGTCTGTCAGGCGGAATGCGAAAAGAGGCGGCGGGAGGATGAAAACTTTGCCGCGCCTGTCTCGGTGGCGGTTACGGTCTCACCGACGCCCGAACAGATAAGACAGATAGAAAGCGTCGGATTCAATATGATACAGATTCATGGGGAGCTGCCCGGAGAGACGCTGGACGCGGTTTCCATTCCGGTTATCAGGGCTTTTACCGCGGCAGAGATGGACGCCTGCCATCAATATGACGGCTGCCCGAAAATAGCGGCGTATTTATTCGACGCGCAAAGCCCCGGCAGCGGAACGGCATTTGACTGGACTCTGTTGTCCGCTTTGTTGGAAAAGACCGCTTCGGCTGAAAACGCGGCCGGAGGCAGCGGGAATTTTGGTAAGAAAATGATATTTCTCGCGGGCGGGCTAAATGGCGGCAATGTCAAAGAGGCAGTGCAGAAAATACATCCCGACGCCGTGGACGTATCGAGCGGCGTGGAAAGGAACGATGTTACGGCTGACGGCACAGTGATGAAAGATAGAGAAAAAATAAGAGAATTTATCAGAAAGGTAAGAGAAGATGAGTGATAAATATTATGGCGCATTCGGCGGACAGTATGTGGCCGAGACATTGATGAACACATTGGCGGAGTTGGAGAAAGCGTTTGAAGAGGCGATTCAGGATGACAAGTTCTGGGAAGAGTATCATTATTATCTGAGAGAATATGTGGGAAGGGAGACGCCGCTTTACTATGCCGCGCGCTTATCCGAAAAATACGGCACGAAGATATACCTAAAACGTGAGGATTTAAACCATACCGGCGCGCATAAAATCAATAACGTTATCGGACAGATTCTGCTGGCGAAGCGCATGGGCAAGACCAAGGTTATCGCGGAGACGGGCGCGGGACAGCACGGCGTGGCGACGGCTACCGGAGCGGCGCTTTTCGGCATGGAATGTAAAGTCTATATGGGTTCTGAAGATATCGAGAGACAGCATCTTAATGTGATGCGTATGGAGATGCTCGGCGCGAAAGTTATCAGCGTGGAATCCGGCAGCAATACGTTAAAGGACGCGACGAACGAGGCAATCCGCACATGGGCGAAAGAAGCGGAGGATACATTTTATATTATTGGTTCCGCGGTGGGGCCGCATCCCTATCCTAAGATGGTAAAAGAGTTCCAGAGATGTATCAGCGCGGAAACGAAAAAGCAGTTTTTGGAAAAAGAGGGCAGACTGCCGGAAGTAGTGATGGCTTGCGTGGGCGGCGGCTCTAACGCTATCGGTATGTTCGCGGATTTTATAGAGGAAAAAGACGTGGAACTGATTGGCGTAGAGGCTGCGGGTATGGGCATTGAGACAGGGAAACACGCTTCCGCAATGGCGCTTGGAAAGCCCGGTACGCTGCATGGTATGCGCTCTTATCTGTTACAGGATGAGGACGGCAACGTGCAGCTTGCGCATTCCATTTCGGCGGGGCTTGATTATCCCGGCGTCGGACCGGAACATGCCTATTTAAAAGACAGCGGCAGGGCAAAATATGTGTCGATTACTGATGACGAGGCGATGGCGGCGCTTAGGGAGCTTTGCAGGATGGAGGGCATTATTCCGGCAATCGAAAGCGCACATGCGCTTGCCTATGCGTTTAAAAAGGCGAAAGACATGACAAAAGACCAGGCGATTGTGCTGTGTCTGTCGGGACGGGGAGATAAGGACGTCCATACGATAGAATCCTATTTTAGCGGAAAAGGATATTTGAATTAGCAAAAAGGAAAGGCATAGTAAGCGTATGCCAAACTCGCAGGTTGAGTAAGAATGGGAGATTAAGATGAACAGAATAGAGGAAAAATTAGGGCAATTACAACAAAAAGGCGAAAAAGCATTTGTTACTTATATTACGGCGGGGCTTCCCGACATGGATGGCTGTGCTGCATTAATAAAGGCGCAGGAGGAAGCGGGATTGGATATTCTGGAACTGGGTATTCCTTTTTCAGACCCGGTAGCGGACGGCCCGGTGATTCAGGCGGCGTCCTATAAGTCAATTCAGCAGGGAACGAACCTTGCAAAGGTATTTACCATGCTGGAGCGTGTCCGTATGGACGGCTGTAAGCTGCCGATTGTCTTTATGATGTATTATAATACCATTTTATATTATGGACTGGAAGAATTTGCCCAAAAATGCGCACAGACGGGCGTGGACGGACTGATTGTGCCGGATTTGCCGTATGAGGAGCAGGAACCGTTACAGCAGGTTTTACATAAGACGCAGGATGCGCCGCTTTTATTGCAGCTTGTGACGCCGGTTTCCAAACAGAGAATACCGATGTTATTGGAACATGCGAGAGGATTTGTCTACTGCGTTTCTTCCATGGGCGTGACAGGACAGGCGGCGGATTTCCACAAGGATGTCGTTGCTTATTTGCAGGAAGTAAAAAATGTCTCAAAAATTCCCGTGATGATGGGATTCGGCATCCGCACCGCAGCGGACGTAACGCCGATGAAAGATATTATCGACGGGTGTATTGTCGGCTCGCATTTTATTAAATTAATGGAAGAAAATCATTATAATCTTGATAAGGCGAAAGAGTATATAGAGACGTTTAAAAAAGAATTAGGAAAGATATGATAAGGACTGCGCAGCATAAAATAAGACACTTAAAAAGGTATCTCGGAAATACCAAGATACCTTTTGTTTTTGCATCGGCGGGCTAACAATATTCCCGCATGTTAATAAAGTTGCAGTAAGGAAGTGCATTTTTGGTATATCCGTTTGTGTAGATGTTGATATCTTTCTGCTGCTCCCTTTCACATGCTTCGTCGAGTATCTCTGCAAAAAATTTCTTTGCCAGCGTACCGGACTGCTCCTGTTTGGACCGGTGCTTTTGGTCTTCAGAAGAAAGTTTCTTCGGACGCGGTATCACCGTGACCGCTTGCACTTTATAAAGCGTTTCATATCCGTATGCGTCTTTTCCCTCCTTGGAATACTTTTAACATAAGGACAGCGTTCTGTCCGTTGTTTGTTCTATTTTATATATCGGCAAAAATGAGAAATATTATAGGGTTTTTTGAAAAATTTTAGTAAAAATATACAATTATGCAGGAGGCTTTTGATATGAAAGTGGATAGAATACTGGAAATTATAATTTATTTAATCAACCATGACAATGTTCCGGCAAGTTATTTGGCAGAGCGTTTTCATGTATCCGTTAGGACGATACAGCGGGATATGGTCAGTATTTCGTCGATTGGCATACCTGTTTATGCAGAAAGCGGGAAATATGGGGGATATTCCATTTTGCCAATTTACAAAATAAAAAACAGCGATATCAGGAACGATGAACAGCAGATGATTATAAAAGCGCTGGAAAGTCTGGCAACTTCCTATACAAGTGATACTTTAAAAGCTTTGATTGAAAAATACAATGCCATCATAGAAAAAGAGGGCGGGCAAAAAGTATTTTGGGATTTTGGTGTAACAAGGGAAAATAATCATGTACAAAACATGAATCAGATGTTAGAACAGGCTATTGTAAAAAGAAAGCATGTCGCATTTCACTATCGGAATGCGGATGGGAAAGAATCGAAGCAATATATAGAGCCATTGGCGATACATTACAAATGGTACGCCTGGTATCTGTTTTCCTATTCTCCTGAAAAGAAACAATATAGGACATTTAAAACTGCCCGGATACAGGATTTGCATATCACCGATACGGTTTCCGTTATGGAGCATGGGGATATTGAAAAACTGATGAAAGATTCCGAACAGAAATATTATCAGACCTGTATTCATATTGAAGTACAGTTTGACAACGAGCATACAAACCTGATGGCGGAATATTTTCCCGATTGTCCGGCGGAAAAACTGACAGAAACCGTAAGCCGCATTTTTATTGACGTTCCGGCGAAAGAAAGATTGTGGAAGGCATTGCTGCTTAGCTTTGGAGATAAAGTTAAGATAATAGAACCCGAGGAATATAAAACAGAGCTGATTGAAACGGCAAAAAAATTTTTATCTAATTACGACATATAGATGTCGCGGATATTGTGTATCATATCATAAAATACTAATATGGGAAAGGAATTAGATTTTATGAAAAAAGAAGAATTAGTGATGCCAATCAGAGAAAAACAGAATGAATTGAAAAAGGCTTTAAAGGGAACGGATATTGAAAATATAAGAAAATTGACATTGGAAGTCCATGCTATGGTACACCCTGCCGAAATATCCGGAGGATGTGAAAAAACGATAGCAGATTATGTTTTAGAGTATATGCTGCAGGGAAATCAAAACGCGATAGTACCCAGAGAAAATGGTTATGTGGATTTGCATTATGCAGGAACAAGAAAAGTTCCTATGTGTTGGCAGTTCTGGCATACATACCGCATTGAAGATATGGTAAGCAATATGTTAATGGTAAATCAAAATCAGATTTTTAACACAAAGTGGCAGAAAAAAATCGGCGCTTCCATTACAGATACCGGAAATGCACTGGAATTTGATGAAGCAGTAGAATTTGGAAAAAAGATAAATATTCTTGCGCTTCGTGATTATATGATTACAGTAGGAAAAAATACGCGCAGCATATTGGAAAGTTTAACATTGAAGCAGATACAATCTATGGTTCCTGAAGAATGGGTCATGCGAATATTGGAAGAGGGCGGAGTGACTACGGATTTCCGTTCGGTGTGGTTATTAGTATTTTGGGGAAGGCTGACAAGGGGAGGTATGATTTTAACGCCCATGACAAACCATCATATGATGCACTTGCCGCCCTGCCTGAATCATTTGCCGATTTTGGACTAATAAGCAGATTATGATACAGCTACCATTAGAAGTTTTCAATTCTGGTTTTGTACATTCATTAAAAACAGGTTATAATTGGATGAACAAATCAGACTATGAAGAAAGGATGTACACCATGGACAAGGAACGGCTAAAGAAACAAATTGATTTTATTTTAGAAGCGGATAAAGAAAAAAATATTCTTCGCCAGACACATCTGAGTGGAAACGGAAGGCGTGAAAATGACGCAGAACATGCCTGGCATATGGCAATTATGGTTTATTTGTTAAAAGAGTATGCCAATGAAGAGTTTGATGTAGCCAAAGCAATGATGATGGCTTTAATTCATGATATTGTAGAGATTGATGCGGGTGATACCTATGCCTATGATGTAAAAGGACGGGAAACTAAAAAAATGCGGGAAGAACAGGCGGCGGAACGCATTTATGGCTTATTGCCGGATAATCAGGGAGAAGAATTGAAAAGTCTGTTTCAGGAATATGAAGCGTCTGAAACGCCGGAAGCAAGATTTGTCCGTGTAATGGATAATTTTCAGCCGTTACTTTTGAATCACTCCAACAATGGCAGAGACTGGCGGGAACATGAAATTAGAAAAAGCCAGGTAATGAAAAGACATATGAGTACTAAACTGGGTTCAAATATAATCTGGGAGTACGCAGAGAAAATAATTGAAGAGCATGTCAGAAAGGGTAATCTCAAAGACGATTGAGTGAAACTTAATTGATGCGCGGCGGTATAATTTTTTTGCAAATAAGGTTGACAGATGACTACCTAACTGCTATACTAATAGTTAGCAATGGGTAGTCATTTGTCAACCTTTTGTGTTGTGCAAATATGATAGACAAAAGGAGGAAACGATGATAAAACTTTCGGAAGCGGAATGGAAGGTAATGAATCTGTTATGGGAGAGCGCGCCGCAGACAATGACGCAGATAACGGCTCATTTTAAGGATACGACGGGATGGACGAAGCATACCGTTATGACTTTTTTGCGACGGATGGAGGAAAAGGGCGCAATCCACTATGAAGAGGGGGAACGCGCCAAGCTGTACTATCCTGATGTCGAAAAGACAGAGGCGGTACTGCAGGAGACGGAGGAATTTTTGGACAAGGTATTTGACGGGCGTTTGGGATTGATGCTAAATACCATGGTAGAAAAAAAGGCGTTGTCCAAAGAAGAGATTAGCGAACTTTATGATATTTTGAAAAAGGCGGAGGAGGACGGGCTATGAGAGATATTATTATTACTTCTTCTGTGTTGATAACGGCTATTTTTCTGATACGTTTTTTTACAAAAGGAAAGATTCATCCGGCGCTGCAGTATGCGCTCTGGCTTCCCGTAGCGGTCAGGCTTTTGCTTCCTGTGCCTTTATGGAGCAGCGGCTTTGGCGTTTTAAATTATCTGCCGGATGGTATGGCCGGTTACCAAGCGTCGTCAGAGAGTGAAAGCGCGCTGCGGCAGCAGAACGGCACAGAGACAGATAGAAGCGGTGCAGGAATAAATACAAGCGATACCGAAACAGCTAAGGATGCCTCAGGTACAGTAGCAAAAGATACGGAGATAGACGGGAAAAGTATAGATGCTGACGCAGATGCAGGCGGGGATGCTACGAAGACAGACATAAGCGGTACGGATGCAGACAGCGGGATAAATACTGACAGACATACTGCTATCGATAGCAAGCTATCCGGGCAGTCGGTGCCGGAGGAATCATGGGCGGCAGCTTTTTTTACCGCAGCCCATGTAAAGCGGCTGGTCGCCATTCTGCGTATCGTCTGGATTGCGGGCATGATTTTGTGCGGTGGATATATGCTTTTTTATCAGATAAAATGGGAATGGTATCTGCATCATAACAGAAAGCCGTTAAAAGGCATGAAACAATATCATGGACTCTTTGTCTATACGGTCAAAGGGCTTCCCTCGCCCTGTTTATGCGGACGAAACATCTACCTGACAAAGGAGATGGCGGCGGATGAAAAAAGGTTGCAGCATATCCTCGTGCATGAATACTGCCACTATAGGCAAGGCGATTTACTGTGGGTGGTTGTCAGGTGCGTGCTGATAGTTGTTTACTGGTTTCATCCACTTGCGTGGGCAGCGGCTTACGCTTCCAAACAGGACAGCGAACTTGCCTGTGATGAAGCTGCCATCCGCCTGTTGGGCGAGGAAGAAAGAATTGCATACGGCAGGACGCTTTTGCGGCTGATTGCCGGAGCGGGGTGGGAAAGAAACCGGATAGGATTCGCCTCTACCATGAGCGGCGGGGAAAAAGGCATTCGGGAAAGAATCTGCCGGATTGCCGCAAAGCGTAATTATGCGGCGCTTGCGGCGGCGGTGGTTGTCCTGCTTGCCGTAGGAGCCGTACTTATTACTTTTTCAGGAAAAAAGGATGATGCGTCAGGCAGGAACAACACGCAGAATACAGACGAGAGCATATTGGCGGATAGCGCGCCGCAGGATTTGGCGCAGACGGCGGACGGCACAGACATAGAAGAACAGTTAAAGGATAGGCAGGCGCAGTTAGACATACAGGCGCGGCTTGATGCGCTGGAGCAGGAATTACAAAAAGAAGAGGAAGCAGAGCAGGAACTGGCAGCGAAAGCACAGGCGGAAGCGGAGTTTGCGGCGGTGCTGAAAATGCTTGCTGTTTATGATGAGACAAAAATGCTGGACGATTATGTGCAGGCGTATTATGCAGAGGGCGAAAATGCGCTGGAAGAGGGCATTTATCTTTTGGAAAAAATGGAGGGCGCGGACGGCGTCGATATTAGCGTCTACGGTATGTATACGAAAGAGTACGGATGCAGGGGCGTCAAAATTCTTATCGGGGATGACGCCGCTGATTTTGACGAGACATGGCTGGTATCGGGGATGCACGGATGGGATGAGAATATCCGTGTCTATGAAAAGACGCAGGATAATAGAGCGCGCACTTTTGCCGTTAAGATGATAGTGGAGAATACTTCCGATACGGAAGTATGGAATTTATATTTATGCGACCGCCATGATACGGGAACGGTTGAAATGTATCAGGTTGAGGCGCAAAGCTATATGGAGCAGATAAATGAAAGACTGCGGTTTTCTATGGAATCGAAAGCGGATAAAAGCCCTGTAATTGCCGTCTATGACAACGGGGAGAGAATCGGTGAAATAGACGCCGCCGGTTTTGTGGCGGATGCGTCAACGGTAAAAGGCGTTTTCTTAAATCCGTCCATGGTCGGTTGGGAACTTGGCGCGGACGAGGATGATTTAAAACTGTTGATAGCTGCGGGAATCCGCTTTGATAATACGGATGAGCTTTGGTACCGGGGTCTGCCGCTTATCTCTTTTCAGGTATCGTGCGGGCAGTTTGGGGAAAGAAAGATTAGTCTGGGAGAAGCGGTAATAGAGACCGATCATCTGAATCCTATCATACAAGACGACATACAAAACCAGACGGATGCGGTGTTAGTAAGCGATGCGGCATACTGCAATCCCTGTCCGTCCTATACAAGGATTTCCGATACGTTTGGCGAGCGCATCAATCCGATAACGAATGAGGTAAGAAAGCATAACGGCGTAGATTTGGCGGCAGAGGCGGGGGCGGATATTGTCGCCGCGGCGGACGGTGTGGTCTATCAGACCGGGTATGATGCTGAAAACGGAAATTATGTTATCGTATACCATGCGCAAAACGGAGAGTATACGCACTATGCGGCGTGCCAGGATATTCTGGTCGTAAAAGGAGAAAACGTCACCGCCGGACAAAGGATTGCCACGGTGGGAAGCACAGGGCGTTCCACAGGCGCGCATCTGCATTTTGCGGTCAGTAAGGATGAGGCCGGGGAATATATAGAACCTGTTTTTGAATAAGCAGTTAGTTCCGCGCGCGATGGTAATTATTGCATTACGGCAAACAACCTCTTCCACAATCGGAATTTGTGTGATATAATAATACCATGCGGCGTATGCCGTATATCACGAATCAGAAAGTAGTTGGGGATAAATGAAATATAAAAAAATTAATGAAGCGACCGTACAGTGTATTATTTCGGGAGAAGATATGGAAGAATACGGATTGACGCTGGCGGACATTTTTGAGAGAAATGAAAAAGGAGAGGGCTTTTTACGGGATGTTGTGGAAAGAGCGCATGACGAAGTCGGCTACCGCTTAAACGGTGACAATATTGCCATGCAGATTACGCCGATTCGGGATGAGGGATTGGTGATTACTTTTTCCGATGAGGGAATGGCCGGTTTCCAGAATATGTTAGAGCATATCAAAGAAGTGCTTTCAGGATTTGACCCGGAGAGTATGCGGGAGGCGGCGCGTGCCATAGCGGGCAGGAACACGTCCGGAGACGGCGCTGTTTTCGATGATACGTGCAGGATGTTTTTGTTTGCTTCCATGAATCACGTTATGAAATACTGTGCGGCGATTCCGGCGGGCTTATCGGTGAAAAGCCATCTGTATAAAATAAAGGACGCTTATTATCTTGTCGTTGAAAAGCAGCGTCTCTCCAAGAAGAATTTTAATAAAATCAGCGCACAGGCCATTGAATTTGCAAGACTTGTTGCGCCGTCGGAGGAGAAGCTTCTTTATCTGGAAGAGCATGGGGAATGTTTGATTAGAGACAGGGCGGTAAGCGGGCTGCGCAAAATATGCACATCACATTAGGAAAGTACGAAATAACTTCTTATTTACCGGCTGATAAGGAAATAAAACAGGTAGTTTATTTACATATGCCGGAGGGCGGGGCAGAGGCTGTTTGGAATTTGACGAAACAGGACTTTGCCCTGATTGTCATAGAAGGCGTTGACTGGAACCGGGAATTGACGCCGTGGCGGCATGAGAAAGTTTTTCCAAAAGGAGAAGAATTTAGCGGCGGGGCAGATGACTATCTTGCAGTTTTGACAGGGCAGTTGATTCCACAGATAGAAAAAGCCTGTCACCTGCAGCCGGATAAACGGTATTTGGCGGGATATTCCCTGAGCGGTTTGTTTGCCGCATACGCCATGTATCAGACTTGCCTTTTTAACGGTATCGCTTCTATATCAGGCTCGTTATGGTATGAGGGCTTTTTGGATTATGTGAAAAATCATACCCTCGGGCAAAATCCTGACAAAATCTATTTTTCATTAGGAGATAAAGAGGCAGCATCTGCAAGAGGAATCATGCAGAGTGTTTTTGTATGCACAAAACAAATTGTAGGCCTGCTGCAGGATGATGAAAGAATCGTTATTTTTGAAATGAACGAGGGCAATCATTTTAAGCAGATTCCCGAAAGAATCGCGAAAGGCATCAACCGTCTGCTGTCAGATTCATGAGAAAAGAAGAGAATGGAAGATGCATGAAGAGACAGCGCAGATAAAAATAGAAACGAGAACAAATCAAAAAATAGAAAACAGGAGTAAACACAGTTGAAAGAAAATCAGAAAATGGAAACAAAAACAGAAGAGAAAAACGAACAGGAAGCACAGGAGGAAAAAGCAACGTTAAAATACCGGGATTCCGGCATTGACGAGAGAATTATCCGGGCGGTGGAGGAAATGGGATTTGAGAATATGACGCCGATTCAGGAACAGGCGATTCCCGTTTTTCTATCCGGCAGGGACGTAATCGGACAGGCGCAGACCGGAACGGGAAAAACAGCAGCATTCGGCATTCCCCTTTTAGAGAAAATCAATCCGGAAAATAAGAATTTACAGGCGGTTATCCTATGCCCGACAAGGGAGCTTGCGATGCAGGCGGCGGATGAGATGCGTAAATTTTCCAAATATATGCACGGTATTAAGGTACTGCCGATTTACGGCGGCCAGGATATCGTCAGACAGATTAAGAATTTAAAAGGCGGCGTACAGATTGTAGTCGGCACGCCCGGACGGGTGATGGACCATATGCGGCGGCATACGTTAAAAATGGAAAATGTGCATACGATAGTCTTAGACGAAGCGGATGAAATGTTAAACATGGGATTCCGGGAGGATATCGAGACCATTTTAAAAGAGGTTCCGGAAGAAAGGCAGACGGCGCTGTTTTCCGCCACGATGCCGAAGCCGATTTTAGAGATTACCAGAAAGTATCAAAAGGACGCACAGTTCCTTAAAATGACGCCGAAGGAAGTGACGATACCGCTTATTAAACAGGCTTATTATCAGGTGCAGCATAAGGATAAAGAGGAAGTGTTATGCCGTCTGATGGATTACTACGACCCGGCGCGCGCGTTGATTTTCTGCAATACCAAGCGGATGGTGGATGAGTTGACGCAGCATTTGAAAGAGAGAGGCTACGCGGTGGAGGGATTGCACGGCGACCTTGCCCAGCACCAGCGCGATACGGTGATGAACCTTTTTAAGAGCGGACATGCGGCGGTGCTTATCGCGACGGACGTTGCGGCGAGAGGCATTGATATTGACAACGTGGAAGCCGTCTTTAACTATGATGTGCCGGAGGATATCGAATATTATGTGCATCGTATCGGCAGAACGGGACGCGCGGGAAAGACCGGCCGTTCATTCACGCTCGTGACGGGAAAGGAAATCTATAAACTGCGCGATATTGAAAGAATATGCCATACGAAGATAAGGGAGCGGAAAATTCCCTCCGCGGAAAATATTATGGCGAAAAAAGCGGAAAAGATTTTGAAAGAGGCGGAAACCGTTATCGCCGGACAAAATCTGGACAACGCCATGCAATATATTATGGAGCGGTGCAGCGAGGGAGAATACGGCGCACTGCAGTATGCGGCGGCCTTTATGAAGATGAAGTTAGGCGACGAGTTAGAGGAGATAAGGCCGGAGCGTTTTGCGCTTGACTGGATGGCGCAGGGCAAAAAGCGGTACAGAGGAAATAACGGTTCTGACAGAAAATATCCCGCAAAAGGCAGACAGGGCAAAGGCGGCGAGAAGCGGGATGCCGATAGGAACGGCAGATACGCTTCTCTTCGGATTAAAACCAAGAAACAGGACAGAAAATAATCATTATACGATTAGCTCATTGCCGTGTTCTTTTAACCACTTTCTGGCGCTTTTATAATTCGGATAGACAGACTTTACGGCCTCCCAGAAAGCGGGGGAATGGTCCATGTGCGTTAAATGGCACAGTTCATGTACGACGACATAGTCCAGTATGGCGGGCGGAGCCAGCATAAGACGCCAGTTAAAGGAAAGCGTTCCTTTGCCGCTGCAGCTTCCCCACCTTGTTCTTTGGCTGCGGATGGTAATGCGGTTATAGGTTCCGCCCGTTAAGGGCTGATAGTAAGCGACCCGTTTCGGTATATAGTTGCGCGCCGCTTCCTTATAGCGTTTTTCCAGGGCGATTCTCTGCGCCTCGGGCAAATCCGAATGGGGGCTGTTCTCTCTTTCCTCACGGGCTTTCAGGTAGTGTGTAATAATCCAGTGGCTTTTTTCTTCTGCAATCTGTTCGATTTGCTGCTTACTTGCCTGTAGCGGCACACGCAGAATGATAGAGCAGTCTTCCCTTACGGTAATGGAATAGGTATAGCGTTTGCTCCTAATGACGGTAAGAGGAAGCGTGTACGAAGAACCGTTATAAGTTATGGAAATAGATAATTGCATAAATGACAGATTCCTTTCTTTATATCCTATTTGGCTAATTTTACCACAAATTATTTGTAAATCAATAGGAAATGTGTTATTATAAACAATAGATGTATTTTAATGCCATAAACAGGCAGTAAATTAAGTAAGTATCAGGAGCAGGCAGCATGAGTGACTTCGATGGAAGCAATGGCAAAAGAGAGCGTAACAGGCGGAAGGTAGAGGAAGAACGGGCCAGAAGACGCGCGAAACGCAGAAGAAAGGTCATGATACAAAAAATTATCATCGCAGCGGTTCTGGTACTTCTCATAGGAGGCATAAGCGGTGGTATTATTTTGAGCCAGGCTTCTTTCAGGTTATCCAGGAAGTTATCGGCGGGCGATAAGTATACCGAGAAAGGTGATTACGAAATGGCGCAGAGCGCATACGAGGAAGCGCTGCAGATTGACCCGACGACCGTAAAAGCTTATCAGTGTCTGGCACAGAATAATTTAGAACAAAACGACGGCAATGCCGCAAAGGAAATCTTATATACGGGATGGGAGACGACGAAAGACGAAAATCTGTTACAGTCGTACTGTACCATTATTTTGAATGAGGCGGTTACGCAGATAAACGAAGGTAACTGCGGTCTGGATACGGTTGATATGTGTCTGCAGGTGTTACGCGACCAGCCGGAGAGCGGACGGGCCTATGAAGTGCTGGATGCCTGTTATGAAAAGCTTATTGCGAAAGAAGAGAATGTTTCCCAAATTTTCATGGATGCAAATCCCCAGGCAGATACCTGCCTGTATACGGAATATGAACAGAGAGTGCGTTCGCTATTGGCGTTGTATGAGCAGTTTCATACGGATGCCTTACGGAAATCTTTGATAAAATATGCGATGCCTGATGTGGAATATCTCTATATCAGTATGCCGCATCTGACAAATTATCACACGTTAATCGAAGATGTCGCGGCGGCCTCTTCGGATGCGGCGGCAAGCGATTTGGCGGCTTGTCTTGCTTATGCCGAAAAAACGTCGTCTGATTTTGCCGGGATGTTTACGGCATTTGAACAGGGCAATTTTGAAAGCGCCAGGGACTTTATCATAAGCGATATGTACCAGCAGACGCAGGACAGCTTTATCGCGGGAGAGAATACTTACTGGGAGGGAGCGGCGTTAATTCCGGTGAATAAAGAACAGATGGCGCTTCATAAGACGGAAAACGGTTATACTTTTTTCTGGCTGGATTATGAGGACTATGAAGATTCGCAGGGCGTGATTACCGTATGGGGCAGCAGGCACTTAGACGACGGCGTACAGCGGACAACCATTTCCTATGAACCCGCGGGAGAGGACGGCGCGTACTATCCGCATACGGAATATATCATTACCTATGAATACAGCAACGTACTCAAAAACAAAACCTTGGTACAGATGAATTACCGCTTTACAACGCAGACCTCCACGGAGGATGGTATGATAAAGACCGCAATCGGAGACTGGGGCGGCGAACATGAATGGGAAATCGATTATTCCACATAAATAATGACGATACATTAGAAAGTGTGAAAGGTAAAGGAGAGAGAAAAAGATGGGAACAAAACCGGCAGTATTAATGATTTTGGACGGATACGGACTCAATGAAAAAACTGAGGGGAACGCGGTCGCACAGGCAAAGACGCCCGTTATGGACGAATTGATGGCGAAATGTCCTTATGTGAAAGGAAACGCAAGCGGCATGGCAGTCGGACTGCCTGACGGACAGATGGGAAACTCGGAAGTCGGCCATTTGAACATGGGCGCAGGACGTATTGTATATCAGGAATTAACGAGAATCACCAAAGAAATTCAGGACGGCACATTTTTTGAAAATCCCGCCCTTTTGGATGCGGTAAACAACTGTAAGAAAAATGATTCTGCGCTGCATATGTACGGATTATTATCGGATGGCGGCGTACACAGCCATAATACGCATTTATACGGCTTATTGGAACTGGCGAAAAGGAACGGGCTTTCTAAAGTTTACGTCCATGCTTTTTTGGATGGACGCGATACGCCTCCGGCAAGCGGTAAAGGATTTGTAGAGGATTTGGAAAAAGAGATGGAAAAAATCGGCGTCGGCGAAGTGGCAAGCGTGACGGGACGCTATTACGCGATGGACAGAGATAATAACTATGACAGGGTGCAAAAAGCCTATCTTGCTTTAACAAAGGGCGAGGGCTTACAGGCGGACAGCGCGCCGGCGGGCATTCAGGCGTCTTATGACAGAGACGAAACGGATGAGTTTGTAAAGCCTACCGTCGTTATGAAAAACGGCGCGCCCGTTGCAACCATTCAGGACGGAGATTCCGTTATCTTCTTTAATTTCAGGCCGGATAGGGCAAGAGAGATTACGAGAAGTTTTTGTGATGACGATTTTAAGGGCTTTGACAGGGGAAAGAGATTAAACATAACGTATGTGTGCTTCTCCGATTACGACCCGACGATTCCGAATAAGAAAGTGGCGTTCCATAAGATTGCGGTCACGAATACGTTTGGCGAGTGGCTTGCCGCAAACCATATGAAACAGGCGAGAATCGCGGAGACGGAAAAATATGCGCACGTTACGTTCTTCTTTAACGGCGGCGTGGAAGAGCCGAACGAGGGAGAGGACAGGATTTTAGTCAACTCGCCTAAAGATGTTGCAACCTATGATTTGAAACCGCAGATGAGCGCATATGAGGTGTGTGATAAACTGGTGGGGGCGATTAAGTCCGGGCAGTATGACGTTATTATTATCAATTTTGCCAATCCGGATATGGTTGGACACACCGGCGTGGAAGCGGCGGCGATTAAGGCGGTGGAAGCCGTGGATGAATGCGTCGGCAAAGCGGTGGAAGCGTTGAAAGCGGTGGACGGCGTCATGTTTATCTGCGCAGACCACGGCAATGCTGAACAGCTTATCGATTATGAAACGAATGCGCCTTTTACCGCGCATACGACAAATCCGGTTCCGTTTATTTTAGTCAATGCGGACCCGTCATATAAGCTTCGCGAAGGCGGATGCCTGGCGGATATCGTTCCAACGTTGATTGAACTTATGGGCATGGAGCAGCCCGCGGAAATGACAGGGAAATCCTTACTGATAAAGTAGGTTCCGCTCTCGTAATTGGGGAAGGTTATCTGAGGAAAAGAATATCTGATAGATGTAATGCACAGTATTAGTATTATGACCGAAGATAAGAGGTGTAGCAGTATGAAAACGAGGGAAAAATGGGTATTCAGAATTAGTACGGTCATTGTGTTATTGGGGATATGCGTTTTAGCTTTTGTATGGTACTCCGGTATTTTGAAAAGTGAATTGAGGGAGCTGGTTAGAAATACGTTAAAAGAGGTTTCTAACCAGAATGTGCTTGTCGTGCAGAAAGAAATCGGGGGGGATATCAATGCACTGACGGAGATTGCGGAACGCATTGGTTCCATAGAGGAAGATGACGACGAGGTTATGCGTACCTTAAAAGCGGCTATGGAACGTTATTCCTTTAAGAGAATGGGGTTTGCCCGGACGGACGGTATGGCGCATACGACGGACGGTCTGTCTTATGACGTTTCCGACAGCGCATATTACCAGACGTCTATCCGGGGGGAGACCTATATATCGGATTTGTTCCTCGATCCGACCGATAACGAAGAGATTATTGTGTTCAGTATGCCGGTAAAAAACGAAGAGGAAGTTATCGGTATCGTGATAGCGACCTACCGCGTGGAGAGTCTAAAGGAGGTTCTGGCGGTTACTTCTTTTGAGGGCGAGGGATATACCTATATCGTACGGCGCGACGGCAGTAAAATAGTGGATTCCGTCAATGAGACAAGCTTTCAGAATATGACGAATATCTTTACCTCCATGGAGGAGGCGGATAAACGTAACGACAAGGTTGTCCACGAATTAAAGAGGCTGATGGAAAGCAATAAGACCGGTTACGTTATCTTTTATAATAAAATCGGAAAGTATATGTATGCGACGCCGCTTGGCATCAACGACTGGTTTTTGATTGACGTTGTTCCCGTCGATTTTATGGAAAGCACATCGAACGTCATTATTCACAGAACGTATCTGATTTGTGCGGTGCTTGCCGTTATCTGTGTGCTTGCCGCGTGTCTGATTTTCCGGGAGGAGCGCAGCAAAAAGCAGCAGATGCAGAATCTTCTCTATGTGGATGAACTGACCGGCGGCAGTACGCTTGCCAAGTTCAAACTGGATGTTTCCGCAAAAATTGCGGAGGGGCATGACAACGCCGCGCTGGTAGTGATGGATTTGGATGATTTTAAGCTTATCAACGAACTGTTCGGTTATGACGAGGGCGATAAGGTTTTGGGTTATATATGGAAAACGATTCAAGACAACTGCCGCAAGGAGGAACTGGCGGGACGCGGTGCGGCGGATCATTTTATGATGTGGCTGTTTTATGATAAAAAGAAAGACATCGAGGACAGGATTATAGAATTAAATGCGGATATACAGCATTGTTTTATGCCGAAAAATATGGACTATATTCTGCATCCCATTTTTGGTATTTATTATGTGGACAGATATGACGAGGACGTGGATGGCATCATCGACTGCGCGACGTTAGCGCATAATCATGTAAAGCAGGAAAAAAGCGGTATCTACAAGGTCTATTCGGAGATTATGAAAGAGCGGATTGTGGAGAAAAAGCAGCTTTCCGATCAGATTGAACACGCGTATGAGAACCATGAGTTTGTGGCGTTTTATCAGCCCAAATACGATTCCAAGACACAGCGGCTGGCGGGCGCGGAAGCGTTGATTCGCTGGCGTAAGCCTAACGGGCAGATGATTTCTCCGGGACTTTTTATTCCTCATGCGGAGGAAAGCGGTTTTGTCCGTAAGCTGGATGAATATATTTTTAAAGAGGTATGTATGGCGCAGAGACGGTGGCTGGATAAGGGACTCCCTATTGTGCCGATTTCCGTTAATATTTCCAGAAGACTCATCGAGACGCCGGAATTTATCGACGAATATAAGAAGATACTGGACGATTCGGGCGTGCCGATTGAATATATCCAGCTTGAAATTACGGAGAGTGCGATTTTGGACAAACAGGATGAACTCATCAATATTATGGAGAAGCTGCACCAGATTGGCTTTGTGATTTTGATGGATGATTTTGGTACGGGTTATTCCTCGCTGATGATGTTAAAATCCGTTCCGGTAGACGTGATGAAACTGGATAAGAGTTTTGTGGACGATTATGATGATGTGAAAGGCGAGCGGATTATACGCCGCGTTATGCAGATGGCGCAGGATTTGCACATCGAAGTGACGGCGGAGGGTGTGGAAACCAAAGACCAGTACGAATTTTTAAAGGGCATTGACTGCAATATGATTCAGGGGTATTACTTCGCAAGACCGATGCCTGAAGAAGAATTTGAGGAGTGTATGCACAAGGAAAAAGCAGTGGTAAGTTAGAAAAGGATTGCTGAAATGATTTATATTATAGCGTAATTTAGAAAAGCGCAGACCATAAGGGTTTGCGCTTTTTTGTGTGCTATAGAAGTTTTACGGTTTTAAGAGATTATTTTCAGCAATGTAAAAATTTTACTTGACAGTATAGACGGCATTGTGTATATTGAGTATATCAAGTGTACTAATAGTGATAGTACACTTGACGTTACGAGCGATAACAGGATGCCGCAGCGTATGTTATCGACGGATAACAATTCACGGGAAAGGAGGAGCGTATGATTATCATAGATTACAAGGATACCAGACCGATTTATGAACAGGTCTGCGAGAAATTCAAGGTTCTGATTTTAAAAGGCGCATTATCTCCGGATGAGCAGATGCCGTCCGTCAGGAATCTGGCAATGGAATTATCCATCAATCCTAATACCATCCAGAAAGCCTACGCGCAGTTAGAGCGGGATGGATTTATTTATACGGTCAAGGGCAGGGGCAATTTTGTATCGGGCAGCGCCCAGCTTTTGGCGGAACGCAGACAGGCGTGTATGGAGAAGCTTCTGGCACAGGTGGAGGAGGCTTTGGAATACGGCATTACCAGAGAGGAAATTCTGGCGGCAATTCAAAAATGAGGAGGGGAAACATATGATTGAGATATATGACGTGACGAAAACCTTTGATTCCATTAAGGCAGTGGATTCAGTCAGCGTGATGATTAAGGAAAATACGGTATTCGGTCTTATCGGCACAAACGGCGCGGGAAAAAGTACTATGCTGCGTATGGTAGCGGGTGTGCTGCGTCCGGACGATGGCATGATAGCGGTCGATAATATGCCGGTCTATGATAATGTGGAGGCAAAAAAGAAGATGTTCTTTATTGCGGATGAACCGTACTTTTTTGCAACGGCGACGCCGGAGACGATGGAACGCTACTATAGCAGCGTCTATGACAATTTTAATAAAGGGGAATACTATCATTATCTGGAGAGCTTTAATCTGGATAAGAACAGGAAAATCAATACCTTTTCCAAGGGAATGAAAAAGCAGCTCGCCCTGCTTTTGGGAATCTGCTCCCATACGAAATATCTCTTATGCGACGAGACTTTTGACGGGCTTGACCCGGTGATGCGCCAGGGCGTTAAAAGCATCTTTGCAAAGGAGATGGAGGAAAACGGTTTAACGCCGGTCATAGCCTCCCACAATCTGCGGGAGTTGGAAGATATCTGCGACCATATCGGACTCTTACACAGGGGCGGCGTACTGCTTTCCAAGGATTTGGAGGATATGAAGTGTAATATCCAGAAAGTGCAGTGCGTATTTACGTCCATAGAGGACGAGACAAAAGCGTTAAGCGGTCTGGAAATATTGAAAAAAGAGCAGAGAGGCTCTTTATGTACGATTACCGTAAGAAGTACCAAAGAGGAAGTAATGGCGCATTTTGCAACGGTAAATACGGTGTTTTTTGAGGCGCTTCCTTTATCCTTAGAGGAAATCTTTATCAGCGAAACGGAGGTAGTAGGCTATGATGTCAAAAAACTCATTCTCGGCTAACAGCAGGGAAAATCATAAACGCAGAATATGGGTATGGATTATCAGCGCATTGACGCAGTTATTTTTCTATCCCGGCATTATGATGGTGTATCTAAGCAGAATCAACGCCTGGAACGAAGATGGGCAGTACCGTACGCCGGAACTTTTTCAGGAAGCGCTAAAAGATGCGGCGGCGGACGCCGCGGGATTTGTACCCGGCGCGGTGGTACCGCTTACGTTACTGGCGGTATTAATCGCCGTACAGGGATTTTCGTATCTGTATGATAGGAAAAAAGTAGATATGTACCAGAGCGTGCCGGTTCCTTATAAGAGGCGTTTTGCCATTATTTATACTAACGGCGTCCTGATTTATGCGGTACCGGCTGTGGCGGCTTTGGCGATTGCAATTTTGATTGCGCTTCCGCAGGGAGCGGTCGATGGAAGGGTGCTTGCCGAATGCGCGCTTGGCTTTATCGGGAATTTATTATATTTTCTGGTTGTTTACCATACCGCGCTTCTGGCGGTGATGCTGACGGGCAATATTGTGATTACCGGTTTTGCGACGGCTATCTTTTTATTTATTGCCTATGTCATAGCGTGGCTGTATTATATTATGAACGGTATGTTTTTTGAACGGGCGGATTTTTTCTTTGTGGATAATACGATGGATAAATATTCCATTTGTACGAGTTATCTGATTCAGATAAACGAACTAAAACGGATGAAAAGCCTGGCGGTAATCGTACCGGAGGCGCTGCGCTTGTATGGCGGCTGGCTTCTGGCTGCGGCGGTAATTTTCGCCATCGCTTATTTCGCTTATGTAAAACGCCCGGCGGAAAGCGCGGGAACGGCGGTTGCCTTTCCGGTCATCAAACCGTATGTGAAAATTATTATTTCCGTGATAGCCGGACTTTTGGCATACTGGATTATGCAGGATGCAAGTTATGAGAATATGGCGGTTTCTTTGTTTGCCATGATAGCGGCAACTCTTATCTGCTGCGGTGTGATGGAAAGTTTTTACGCATTCGATATCCGCGCCGCCGTTAAACATCTTGTATCTACCGGTATCGCTGCGGCGTGCGTTGTTTTATTGTTCTGCGTTTACTGCTTTGATATATTCGGCTATGATGCCTATGTGCCTGATGCGGATAAGGTGGAGAGCGCGGCGGTCAATATAGGTTCCTACCAGCGTTACTGGGTGTGGTCTGAAGAGGACGAGTCCATGACCTATTCCAGCGCCGGTCAGTATATCAGGGAAAATATGTTCTTAACCGACGTGGAAGCGGTCTGCGAGCTGGCAAGAAAAGGACAGTCGATGGATGCAGCGTATTTTGAAAATAATAAGGATACGGATGCCAGGATAGTAAATGTTATATACCGCTTAAAATCCGGCAGGGAGGTGGCAAGATGCTTCTATGTCAACCTGGCGGATAAAAGCACCGAAGAGCTGCTTAACAGGGTGATAGGCACGAAAGAGTACAGGGAGGGTTATTATCAGTTTATTAATAACGAACTTCCGTATGAACGGATGACAAGAGATATGTCCCTTTATTATACAAACGGCGCGCTGGAATGCAGTCTGCCGCCCGCGGAAGCGCAGGCATTGCGGGATGCGTGGGTCAAGGATATGGAGCAGTTTGACTATTCCATGGCGAGAAATAACAGAATATGCGGCATGATAGAGTGGGGGCTTTATAACAGATACAGCGATTGGGAGCTGCCGGTATACGAAAGCTTTACGAATACGATTGCGTTTTTAAAAGAACATAACGCATATGCGCCGGTAACGCTGCGGGCGCAGGATATTGAAAAGCTGGAGATTACCAACTATCACTACAACGAGACGGAGGAAACGTATGATAACGATAGGTCGGTGGCAACCGCACAGGCGCATCCTGTAGGAAGCAGGGATTTGGACAGCGGCGACGTTACGGTTACGATATATTATGAGGATACCGAAGATATCGAAAAGATTGTAGACGCGCTTTATCCGCAGGATTTTGAGACATACTGGAACGAAAGAGGCACGATAGACGATAATTATGACGTTGTTGTCACTTTTAAGCCGGATGCGGAATATCCATATGGCAGGGGATATTATTACTATGAATTTTTAAGCGGTCAGGTTCCTGACTTTGTAGCGCAGGTAACGGCGTATAAGGCGGACTGACGAAACGAAGGAACTGAACGGGCGTAGCGGACGAATCGAAGTGGACAAAGCGGGCGCAGCGGCGCAGGTAAAATTGGGGCATAACGGCTGCGGCAAAAATATGACACTGGTGTGTTTTACGCGGTTTGATACGAGTAAAATGCGCCGGTGTTTTGCCGCGTGCTGTAAGAGCTTTTACGGAAAGGATATTTGTAGATTAAGAAAATATTAAGTATCTTTTTACAGGGTTATGGTATATAATAATATCAAAAATTTGTGGAAAGCGGCAAATTTGTGGGGAAGAATCAATAGGTTAATAAAAGAAGGATTAGTATGGAGCAGACACAGCAGGCGCAGCCGGTCATTCAGGTAAAAGATTTATATAAAATCTACCGCGTAGGGGAAACGAGAGTACGCGCGTTAAACGGCGTGGATTTTACGATAGACAGAGGGAATTTCTGCTCTATTGTGGGAACGTCCGGTTCCGGTAAATCGACGCTCCTTAATATGCTCGCCGGATTGGAGAAGCCGACCAAGGGCGAGATTATCATAGCCGGGGAGCATATGGAGCAAAAGACGGAGAATCAGCTTGTGGCGTTCAGAAGGGAACATATCGGTTTTATTTTCCAGTCATTTAATCTGCTCGGTACGATGAATGCAATAGAGAATGTGGCGCTGCCGCTTACCTTTCAGGGCATGGATAAAAAAACCCGCAATCAAAAGGCGGAGGATATGTTAGATTTGGTCGGCCTTACAAAACATAAAAAGCACAGGCCGAATCAGATGTCCGGCGGTCAGCAGCAGAGGGTCGGCGTTGCAAGGGCGCTTGTCGTGGAGCCGGAGATTATTTTTGCGGACGAGCCGACGGGTAACTTAGATTCTAATACCTCCGTCGAGGTCATGGATTTGATGAAAAAAGTTGTCAGGGAGAAAAACCAGACGCTTGTGATGGTAACGCACGATAATTATCTGGCGGGATTTGCAGATATTATTTTCCATATCAAGGATGGGAAGATTGTGCAGATAGAGGACAATAGGGCAAAAAGAGTTGAACATTAGAAACAGCATCATATGTCTGAGAGGAGATACGATTATGTGTAAGGGAAGAATGTGGAAAAGGAAAATACTTGGCGTAGGGCTGGCGGCGTTGTGTCTGCTGGCGGCATCGACGCGGGTGTATGCGACGGAGGAGACGACAAGTACATCATCTACCAGCACGCAGACAACCTATCAGCCCGTGGTAGACGACAGCAGCCGTATCATTAATGATGACGACAGGTTTGACGCGGACGAGGACTTGCTTT
Source organism: Bacillus sp. (in: firmicutes) (assembly GCA_023666125.1). GTDB lineage: Bacteria > Bacillota > Clostridia > Lachnospirales > Lachnospiraceae > UBA3282. The sequence goes on from JAMPCN010000001.1 coordinate 181,890, forward strand.
ACTATATGCAGAGTCTGGAGGTGCGCTATCGCCTGGATGCGAAAGTGATGGAAAATCTACATAAGGTTTTCGACAGCGCGGTCTACTATATTGCCAATACGGATATGACGGTCGCGGAATTACAGTCTTATGTAGCGGCGACGAAAGGGAATATGGAATCTGCTGCGGTTTCTAATGTGAGCGTGACGACGAGCGAATTTTTGCAGGTCGGCGATAACTGGGAAACGCCTACGGTAAGTTACGGGCAGAATGTGGCTATCGTGCTTCCCGTTATCAATTTAGGCACGGAGAAACTGACAGATTTAATTATCGAGCCGCAGACTTCGACCGTGGTATCGGAGTGGCCTTTTATACCGGATAAAACGAGTTATTTACAGACGGAACCTTATATTCCGGGCAACCAGACTTATGCGCAGGCGATGGAAAACCGCAGGGAGTTTACCTTTTATTTTACGGCAAGAAATGATGTGATGAGCGGATATTATCCGTTGAAGTTTAATGTCTGGTACACAAAGTCGGGCATCCGCTGTGAGGAACCCGCGGAAGTGACGGTCTATGTGCGCACTATCGGTAAACCCGGAAGCGGCACGATAGGCGGAAACGGCGAAGAGGCGAGCGGAGCGAAGCCGAGAATTGTCGTTACCGGTTTTGAGACGAATCCGGCGACGGTGTATGCGGGAGATACTTTTGTTTTAACGGTGCATGTGCAGAACACCTCAAAGGAGATGGCGGTTACAAACGTATTATTCGATATGCAGGCGGCTGTAGAGGGAGAGGATAAAACGAATACCTATGCGGCTTTCTTACCAACATCCGGGTCCAGTTCCGTCTATATGGACAGGATTTCGGCGAATACGCCCGCGGATATTGTAATAGAGATGACGGCGAAAGCGGATTTGGCGCAAAAGCCGTATGTGCTGGAAGTAAGTATGAAATATGATGCGGGCGCAATGTTCGATTTAACGGATACGGCAAGCGTGTCGATTCCGATTAATCAGGAGAGCCGTTTTGATATCAGTACGCCGGAGGTGGTGCCGCCAGATATTACGGTCGGTTCCCAGTCGAACGTGATGTTCAGCATTTACAATACGGGTAAAACGACTTTATATAACGTACAGGTAAAATTTGTGGCGGATTCCATCGACGAGGCGACCGCTTTTGTCGGCAATCTCAATTCCGGCGCGACCGGCAATGTCGATGTGATGCTGACCGGAATCGCGGCGACGATGGACGACGGCACTGTAAATGTGGATATTTCTTATGAGGATGACGCCGGAAACGTGACAACCGAGACGAAGACGGTTACGCTGTATGTTTCGGAAGAGTATTTTGACGACTATATGATGGATGAGGATATGATGATGGGAATGGAGGAAGAAGAGAGCAAATCCCATACAGGTCTTATCATTGCGATAATAGTGATTGCCATTGTGGCGGCAGGCGTCGGCATCTATCTGTTTCTATATTTTAGGAAAAAGAAAAAAGCGGCGCTTCTCTTAGCGGAAGATTTATCGTCCATAGATAATGATTTAAACAGATAAAAAAGCAGTGAATGATGTGGATTGGAAGAAAGGATTATTGCCATGAAATTTCTTGATTTACTGCGGATGAGCAGCAGTAACCTTTGGAAAAGAAAAGTCAGGACAATTTTAACGGTCCTGGGCGTTGTTATCGGCGTCGCTTCCATTGTGGTTATGATTTCCTTAGGACTGGGACTGAGCCGTTCTCTGTTGGAGGAGTATGAATCGTACGGAAGCGTGACGCAGATTTCGGTCTATGAGTCCTACTATTATGGCGGCGATAGTTCACAGGAGGAAAAAAGACTGGATGATGAACTGATTGAGACAATTTCGCGTATGGACCATGTCAAGGCGGTTTATCCTGTGTTGGAAACGAATGTGATTGCCAAATGCGGCGCGTATCAAAATCAATATTTGATGCTGCGAGCTATGCCGATTGAAGCGTTAGAAGGGCTTAACATGGAAGTGGGCGATGGCAGTCTGCCGTCAGCGTCGGACAGCGAGCTTAAGTTTTTTTATGGCAGCCAGAATTTACAGGACTTTACTAATGCCAGAGGGGACGGTTATTACAGCACCGGGGAACTGCCGGATATTGATTTGATGAATGACCCTGTTTTTGTAATATTCGACAGGGACGCGTATTGGAATGCGCAGTATCCGTCAGAGAGCGGGACGGCAGTCGCGCCGCCGAAAAAATATATGATTGAGACATGCGGCATAGAGAAGACGTCGGAAGAGGGATGGACGAACTGGGGATGGTATACGTTCTGCGATATTGAGAAGCTGATTCCGGAATTGAAACGCATTTTCAAGAATAAAGTGATTCCCGGGCAGCCCTCGACGAAAACGGGCAAACCGTATAAGGAGATTTTTTATAACCAGTTAGTCGTGGATATCGACAGTATGGACAATGTGACCACGGTGCAGGCGTTGATTAACGAGATGGGATATCAGGCGAACAGCAATGCGGAGTGGATAGAATCCGAGCAGAAAACGCTTGGCTATGTGCAGATGGTTTTAGGCGGTATCGGCGCGGTGTCTTTGTTCGTAGCGGCAATCGGCATTACCAACACGATGATGATGTCGATTTATGAAAGGACAAAAGAAATCGGCGTTATGAAAGTATTAGGATGCGACTTGCGCAATATCCGTTCCTTATTTTTACTGGAAGCGGGATTTATCGGCTTTATCGGAGGCATTATCGGACTGGCGTTAAGCTATACGCTTTCCATTGTGATTAATAAGCTGGCGGCGGGTGCGGACGGCGGTATGATGATGACGGGGTCGTCTATTTCCTATATTCCGCTGTGGCTTGCCGGTCTGGCTTTGGTTTTTGCAGTGCTGGTCGGTATGCTGGCAGGATTTTTCCCGGCGCTTCGCGCCATGCGCCTTAGCCCGCTGGCGGCAATTCGTACGGAATAGGAACTTCGTATAGTAAAATAACCTTTCTTTGGACATACTAGAAAAGCAGAATGCTAAAAGGTATGTTTAAAGGAGGTTTTTTTATGGAAAAAATGCTGCGCATTGTGGAAGTACATGCAAGGGAAATATTGGATTCCCGCGGGAACCCTACCGTGGAGGCGGAAGTGACGGTGGAAAAAGAGCCGGGCGGATACCGGGTAACAGGAAGAGCCGCCGTGCCAAGCGGCGCGAGTACGGGGCGGTTTGAAGCAGTGGAGCTTCGGGACGGAGAAACCCGCTACTTTGGGCTGGGAACGACCAAGGCGGTAGGAAACGTCAATACCAAGATACGGGAGGCAATCCTTGGAATGAACGCGTTAGAGCAGGGGATGATTGACCGTATTTTAATCGACCAGGACGGAACCGAGAATAAGAGTAATTTGGGAGCCAATGCGATGTTAGGCGTATCCATGGCGTGCGCCAGAGCTGCCAGCCAGGCTCTCGCCATACCGTTATACCGATATCTTGGCGGGGCGCATACGAGACTTTTGCCGGTTCCCATGATGAATATTTTAAACGGCGGCAAGCACGCGGATAATACCGTGGATTTTCAGGAGTTTATGATTATGCCGGTACAGGCGGAAAGTTTTTCGGACGGTCTTAGAATCTGTGCGGAAATCTATCATAATCTGAAACAAATATGCAACCAGAGAGGGCTTTCCACAGGGGTCGGAGACGAGGGCGGATTTGCCCCGTCATTATCGGATGCTATAGAAGTATTGGAGTTAATTGTTGATTCCGTTAAGGCGGCGGGCTATACGCCGGGGCAGGATATTAAGATTGCCATGGACGCGGCGGCAAGCGAACTGTATGATGAAGCATCCGATACTTATTATTTTCCGGGAGAATCACAGATGCGGGGTGAGGAAATCAGAAGAAGCGCGTCCGAGATGGTTGCTTACTATGAGAATCTCGTAGAACGGTTTCCGATTATTTCCATTGAAGACGGTCTGTTTGAAGATGACTGGGATGGATGGCAGCTTTTGACGAAAGCGCTTGGAGAAAAAATCCAGCTTGTCGGCGACGATCTTTTTGTAACCAATACAAAGCGTCTGGACGCGGGTATTAAATTACAGGTGGCAAATGCGATTCTTATCAAGGTAAATCAAATCGGTACGGTATCGGAGGCGATGGAGGCGATTGAGATGGCGCATAAAAACGGATATAAGGCGGTCATATCCCACCGTTCCGGTGAAACGGAGGATACGTTTATCGCAGACCTTGCCGTGGCGGTAAACGCAGGCCAGATTAAGACGGGCGCGCCCTGTAGAAGCGACCGTATCGCCAAGTATAACAGGCTGCTTCGGATTGAGGAGGAGCTTGGAAACGTGGCGTGTTATAAGGAGCCGTTTAATAAAATATAGAAATTATCGCTTGACTTTTTTGGGCATAATCAATATACTGAAAGTAGGGTAAGTAGGGATAATACTACTTTCCCTACATATGCAGGAGGTCAAGGCAATGAACTCATTGATTGTGGATAGTGCAAAGGTGATGTCAAAAGGGCAGATTACTCTGCCGAAAGAAATCAGAACCAAATTGGGCGTTAATACCGGAGACAGAGTTACTTTGATATGTGAAGGAGAGCAGGTGATTATGATGAATGCAGCTGTATATGCAATGAAAATGTTTCAGAAAGATATGGAAGGAGAGTGGGAGAAAGGTGGTTTAACATCGGAGGAAAGTATTGACGAAATTGTGAAAGAAGTGAGGAATGAAATAGAAGGAAGATGAAAATACTGATAGACAGCAATATTCTGATATTGGCAGTATACAATCCCAGGGGTACTCCCTACAAGGCGTTTTTAAAAGCGGTTGCGTATCCCAATAAGGGAATTATCTGCGAGCAGAATGTGAAAGAGGTACATAGGATTTTTCGTAGGAAATTTCCTGATAAATTATATTCATTAGAACGGTTTCTATTAAGTGCGCTTATGGCAATGGAACTGGTGGATATGCCAGAAACAGAGATTGATGATGAGCAAATGATACGCGACCCGTCGGACAGACCAATTTTACGGGCGGCAGTGAAAGCGCATGCGGATATTCTTTTGACCGGAGATAAAGATTTTTTAGAAGCTAATATTACAAATCTTAAAGTTATGACAGCGTCAGATTTTCTAAATTCTAATATATAATCAGAATTGATAATCTAAATAAGTTTTCCCTTTAAAAAACTCATGAAATATATTTATATAATTACAATTAGACATCAGATTCCATATAGTGTATGATTAGGTAATAGGACATAATAAGGTGATTTTAGGTGATAACTTTCCATGGGTGAAAAAGAAACTATGTTTATTGTTAAAACCAACAAAGCACAATACGAATACGATATTCATTCTCTTGTTAAGGCGTTTTACCCGGAAAAGGATGTCAGGGTATTAACGCCTGCTTCTGTTGTAAAAGACAAAACGATATTGGAGCGCCCGCCGGCAATACAGATTACTTTTTCCCCGGACAGTGTGGAACTGCAGTTTGGAAATGCAAAAGAAGCAGCCGGAAATTACATATGGAACAAGATACAGGATGGGAATGCAGATGATAAAAGTGCAGATGATAAAAATGCGTTCAAGCGTTTTCTCTACACTTCTTTACGGGAAGAGACGGGTCTCTCTCTCCCCTGGGGCAATCTTACGGGCATCCGCCCGACGAAGATTCCTATGGCATTGTTAGAGCAGGGAAAAACAGATGAGGAAATCTATACGCATTTAAGAAATGAGCATTTTGTCAGCAGGGACAAAGCTTTGCTGAATATAGAAATAGCGAAACGGGAAATGGAAATCTTACGACCGCTCCACTATGAAAACGGCTACAGCTTATACATAGGGATTCCTTTTTGCCCGACGACCTGTCTGTACTGTTCCTTTACCTCTTTTCCCATCAGCTTGTGGAAGGAGCAGGTTTCAAAATATCTGGATGCGCTGGAAAAGGAAATCGATTTTATAGCAAAGCTTTACAAGGATAAAACGCTGGATACGGTGTATATCGGCGGCGGTACGCCTACGTCGTTGTCGGCGGGTGAACTGGACAGGCTTTTATCCAAAATAAAGGCGTCTTTTAATTTTGCCACGGTGCAGGAATTTACGGTAGAGGCGGGGCGCGCAGACAGTATCACGAAAGAAAAACTGGATGTACTGTATCGACACGGCGTTACAAGAATTTCAGTCAATCCGCAGACGATGAAGCAGGAGACGCTTAAGTTTATCGGCAGGCAGCATACGGTAGAACAGGTTATAGATGCTTTTCATATGGCAAGAGAAGTCGGCTTTGACAATATCAATATGGATATGATTCTCGGACTGCCCGGTGAAAAAGAAGAGGACGTAAAGGCGAGCATCAAGGCGATAGAAGCATTATCGCCGGACAGCCTGACCGTACATTCTCTGGCTGTGAAAAGAGCGTCAAAGCTGTCGCAGTGGATTCTGGAAAACGGCATAGATGGTTTACATAACACAGACGAAACGATGAAAATCGCCGAAGAGGGCGCAAGGCGGATGGGGATGTCGCCGTATTATCTGTACAGACAGAAGAATATGTCCGGTAATTTTGAAAATGTCGGCTATGCCAAAGAGGGAAAATACGGTATTTATAACATTTTAATTATGGAGGAAAAGCAAAGTATCATTGCGCTTGGCGCGGGAACGGTGACAAAGAGGGTTTACGGCGACGGGCGCATTGAGCGGTGCGACACGGTGAAGGATGTTTCGGGGTATATCCGGAGAATCGATGAAATGATTGAGAGGAAACGAAAACTTTTGAGAGATTGAAAGGGGTTTTGCAGTACGTCAAAGCAGAAGAAAGTTACACAATCCCCGGCATCTTACTCAATTCCATCATAAACTTTTCCGACGCCTTGGACAAAATCTGATATTTTTTCCATATGATGCTCATGCCGCTTTCTCTTTTGGGGAAAAGCGGGCGAAAACAGAGATTGCTGCTGCCGGAAGTGTTGATTATTTTATCAAAGCCGATAGCATAGCCCAAACCCTCCTCGACCATTAAAGAAGCGTTAAAGAGCAGGTTATAAGTGGCGGTAATTTCCATTTCCGATAATTCGCAGCCCAGCCATTTAGCCAGTTCGCTGTTTCCCTGTTCCTGCTGCGATATAATCAACGGTTTATCCAGCAAATCCTTAGGGGTAATGGAATCCTTTCCGGCAAGGGGAGAATCGCGCCTCATCAAAACGCCCCAAATATCTTTATAGGGCATTTCTATAGAGTGATATCTTGTCTGGTCTACCGAACCGAATATAATACCGAAATCAATTAATCCTTTCTCTAACTGCTCCAGCACAAATCCGGCGTTTCCGCTGGCAATGTGGTAGTGAATGCCCGGATAGGTTTCATACAGGCTGCGGGCAGTCTTGGCAATCAGGCGGACGGCCTCCGTTTCACCTGTTCCAATATAAACGTCGCCGACCACGACCTGGTCGGAAAGCGTAATTTCCTTTTCTGTTTTTTGTACTAAGTTCAGAATTTCCTCCGCCCTTTTGCGTAAAATCATCCCTTCTTCCGTAAGGGTAACTTTTCTGGAACCCTTTGTTCCCCGGATTAAAAGCTGTTTTCCTAATTCTTCTTCTAAGCCCTTTATCTGTGTGGAGAGTGTCGGCTGGGAAAGATGCAGGGAGTCCGCCGCCCGGACAATACTTTGTTCCCTTGCAATGGCTAGAAAATATTGAAGTACACGCAGTTCCATCTGGTATCGTTCCTTTCGTTTTGTGTTTTGCTCAGGCGTTTCGCAATTACCTGTTTATTATGTTTTGTACAGTATAGCATGAGTTTGTATAGGTTTCAACTATACATATGTATAAAGTATAAGTATTTGTTATTTTTGATGCGGATTACTATAATGAAACTGAAAATGGAGATGAGGAGGAAATGTTTATGCGAAAGGCTGTCTTTTGTGCGGCGGCTGTTTTCGTTGCCATATCATTTATCGGCTGCGGAAATAAAGTGGCAGAGAATATCATTTCGACAAGTGAAATTGTGAAACTGGAAAAAGACTTTTCTGCCGTCCGCTATGAGGGTGACTACGGATTTGATGAATTTCTTCTGCAAGGCGGCGCTTCTTCCGATAAAGAAGTGGTTGAATTTTTAATGGATAATCTGCTTTCCGGCATAGACCTGGCATTTATGGAAAGCCCGTATGGATGCAGTACGATTGCGGTACAGACTGCGGAGGGAAAATCATTATTCGGCCGTAACTTTGACTGGAATCATTGTGAAGCTATGGCGGTTTTATCCTATCCCGAAAACGGATACGCATCCATTTCCACTGTGAATGTAAATTTTATCAGTCAGGGCGGCATAGTCGGCATGGCGCTTAAAGAAGATGAAATAAAAACGATTGCCGCCTTATATGCGCCTTTGGACGGCATGAATGAAAAGGGGCTTGCAGTGTCCGTCAATATGATTCAGGATTCGGCAACGATTGAGCAGGATACGGATAAGCCTGATATTACAACGACGACTGCAATCCGCTTATTGCTTGATAAGGCGGCTACGGTAGATGAGGCTTTAGAACTGCTTGGACAGTACGATATGCACGCATCCAAGGGTATGATGGTTCATTTTGCCATAGCGGACGCCGAGGGAGGAAGCGTGGCGGTTGAATATATAGACAATGAAATGGTGGTAATAGAAACGCCGGTTTTAACCAATTTTTATCTTGCCGGGGGAGAAAAGAACGGAATCGGAACGGCACAGTCCCATACCCGCTATGATATGCTGATGGAACGGTTGGAGCAAAGTGAAACAATGAGCGAAGATGATGTACGGGATGCACTAAACAGCGTGAGCAAGGGAAACTTTGGCGAGTTTGAATCCACGGAATGGAGCATTGTATTTAACCAGACGGACGGACAGGCGGCCTATTATCATCGTGAAAACTATGAACAGGAATACGTGTTTACGATTCATGAGTAAGAAATGCCGTTGGTTTTAACGAATTGTACGGCGAATAAAAAGGAGGCGGCTGTATGAAAGAAATATTGCTTTCCGCAAAAGGGCTGTGTAAACAGTTTTCTCAGGGAGCGGATAAAGAACAGGTTTTAAAAAATATTGACGTGGATATTTATGCAGGCGATTTTACCGTGATTATGGGTTCGTCCGGGGCGGGAAAATCTACCCTGCTGTATGCTTTAAGCGGTATGGATGACATTACGGATGGAAAAGTGCTATATAAGGGAGCGGAAATCAGCAGATATAAAGAGCGGCAGATGGCGATTCTGCGCTCCCGTGAGTTTGGGTTTGTATTTCAGCAGACACTCTTAGTCAGTCATTTAAGCCTGTTTGAGAATGTGGCGGTAGCAGGATATCTGGATTCCGAAAAAAGAACAAAAGATGTGCGCGAAAAAGCGGAAAAACTGCTAAAACAGATGGATATAGAAAAGGCGAAAGACAGGCTTCCCCGTGAGGTTTCGGGCGGAGAGGCGCAGCGGGCGGCAATCGCCAGGGCGGTTATCAACGGGCCGGGGCTTTTATTTGCGGACGAACCGACAGGGGCTTTAAATAAACGGAATACGGACGAGGTGCTTTCGCTTTTGACAAGACTTGCCGATAACGGGCAGAGTATTTTAATGGTAACGCATGATATAAAAGCGGCAATCCATGGAACGAGGATTTTATATTTGGAAGACGGACAAATACTGGATGAGATGGTAATGGGCATATACCGCGCGGAGGAAGCAAAAGACAGGGAAAAGAAGTTAAGTGACTGGCTGGCTGCGTTATCATGGTAAAGCCATTCTTCCGGGTTGGTGGAAATAATTCAGAGAAAGGTAAAAATAAAATGGAAATTAGAACATTATGGCTGGCGGAGCGTAAGCGGCATAGGGGAAGTTTAATCGGG
>JAMPCN010000001.1:191825-201421 GCA_023666125.1 Bacillus sp. (in: firmicutes)
GCTTGTTATTTTCGGTATCGTATTTGATACCGACGCAGGAATTGTGTTTGGAAACTTAGAGAGTTTCGTGGATATTCCGTCGGCCTTGATTACATTCGGCGGAGCTTTCATGTGTATTCTGGCAAGTAACTCCATACAGAGTTTCGTCGCAGGTTTGAAGAGTTTTACATTGGTTTTGAAAACGACGGAAATGAATGTTCCCGAGATTATCCAGAAGATTATTGATTTATCCAACGTAGCCCGTAAAGAGGGTCTGCTTTCTCTGGAAGAAGCCGCGGGCGATATCGGCGACCCGTTTTTACAAAAAGGCATCCTTTTGGTCGTTGACGGTACCGACCCGGAGTTAGTGCGGGCGATTATGGAGACGGAATTGGTCAGCGTAGAGGGCAGACATAAAGATAAGATTGGATTCTGGGGCGATTTGGGCGCCATGGGTCCTGCCTGGGGTATGATTGGTACGCTGATTGGTCTGATTAACATGTTGAAAGCTTTGGATGACCCGTCCGCTATCGGACCTGCTATGGCGGTCGCCCTGATTACAACATTGTACGGTTCTTTGCTGGCAAACTGGATTTGTGCGCCGGTTGAAAATAAGTTAAAGAAAAAGAACGCTGATGAAATGATGGTAAAAGAAATTGAAATAGAAGGTCTTTTGTCCATTCAGGCAGGTGAAAACCCGCGTGTTATAGAAGAAAAACTGAAATCATTCCTTGCGCCGGCAGACAGAGGAAGCTCCGAAGAGGAAGGCGGAGGTGAAGCAGATGGCTAAGAGAAAAGAAGATGAAGTAAAACCGGGCGCGCCCGCGTGGCAGTCCACGTTTGCCGATTTGATGAATCTGCTGCTTTGCTTCTTCGTTTTGCTGTTTTCCATGTCAACGGTTGATGCGCAGAAATTTGAAATGATTGCAGCGTCTTTTAACCAGACATTCAGTATTTTTACGGCCGGAGCCACGGCGATTGGCGATGGTATTTTGATTAGCAACGGCGTCAGCCAGTTGAATGAACTGGATAATTATATCAACAGCACCGGTAAGATGGATAACGGCGAGACTGTTTCCGAGGATGTGGCGGAGGCTGCCGCAGAAGCGGCGGAGATAGCCGAAGCGATGGAAAAGATGGAAGAGGCTCAGATGGAAGAGTCCGAACGGCTTGCCGAAATGGTGCAGGAAGCCGTTGATGAAAGAGATTTAAACAAAGAAATTGATATTGAGTTTACCGCACAGTATGTGCAGCTTACATTAAAAGGTTCTTTATTGTTTGATTCGGGAAGCACGGAACTGAAACCGGATGCCTTACCGGTATTAGACCAGGTGGGCGTCATATTGGAAAGATATGGGCAGAGTACGATTGAAATTGAAGGACATACGGATAATGTACCGATGTCCGGCGCAAAATATTCCAATAACGATGAACTTAGTTCAGGACGTGCGTTATCGGTGTTTAATTATTTGCTTTCGACAGCGAACCTTGACCCGGCTATGGTGAAACATTCCGGACGCGGTGAATATGTACCGGTTGCGGACAATTCAACTGCGGAGGGAAGAACGATGAACAGACGGGTTGAGATTAAAATATATAATTCGCTCAGTTCGTATTAAAAAGGGGAGGACATATTCCAATGAAGAAGAATTTACTTTCTATACTTATACTGGCGTTACTGGTTGTGAATCTTGTGTTGACAGCCATTATGATGTTCAGCGTGACGGGTTCAGCCAAGGCGACGAACGCATTGGTCAGCGATATTGCAACGGCTATGAATCTGGAGCTGACGGCGCAGACCGGCGACGCGGACGTTCCCGTGATTCCGATGGAGGATATCGAGGTTTACAGTGTGCCTGAATCGATGACGATTTCCCTGAAAAAGGGCGAGGGCGAGGAGACAGACCATTACTGTCTGGTATCGGTCAGCTTTTCCATCAATACGAAAGCGGACGGTTATAAGACATACGGTTCCGACCTTTCGGCACAGGAAAATCTGATAAAGGGTGAAATTAACTCCGTCTTTGGCCAGTATACCATGGACGAGGCGAGAGCCAATGAAGATCAGATTAAGGCGGAGATTTTATCGCGTGTGCAGAGAATGTTTGACTCCGATTTCATATTTAATGTGACTTTCAGCAGCATCATGTACTCATAGCCCTAGGCTTGTTATATAAGCATAATCAATACCACGGGGAGGTGAGTTTTCGTGGGCGAGGTACTATCTCAAAGTGAGATTGATAATCTGCTTGCCGCTTTAAGCAGCGGTGAAGTGGATACGGAGCAGTTAGAGGATTCCGCTGAAAAGCAAGTTAAGAATTACGACTTCAAGCGGCCTACGAAATTCTCCAAGGAGCATCTGCGTACTCTGGAGATTATATTTGAACATTATGGACGATTGTTATCGACCAATCTTCCGGTATATTTGAGAAAAGCGGTTCAGGTAACGGTAACGAGTTCGGAAACGGTAATCTTTTCAGAGTTCAGTAATGCGTTATCCAATCCGTTGATTTTAGGAATTGTTGATTTCCAGCCGCTTGGCGGAACGATTCTTGTAGAGCTGGCGTCCAACCTTGGTTTTGCCATGATAGACAGGATGTTGGGCGGAGCAGGGGAACCGTTGGAGAAAAACAGGGAATTTTCCGAGATAGAAATGACAATCGTGGAAAAGATGTTGGTAGTCTGTATGCAGCTATTGCGGGAACCATGGAAAAACGTGGTGGATATCAATCCCGTGCTGGAGCGGATTGAGACGAACTCACAGTTCGCACAGATTATTGCGCCGAATGATATGATAGCGATTGTTACCTTAAGTATCAAAATAGGTGATGTTGAAGGACTCATGAATGTCTGTCTTCCTTTCTTTACATTGGAAAGCGTCATGGATAAGCTGAATACCAAATACTGGTATGCGAACATGCAGGAGCAGGATGAAGAGGAATACGACGAATATATTGAAGCGTTGCTGCGCAGGGTGGATGTGCCTGTCAAGGCGGTGCTTGGAAGAAGTAAAATATCCGTAACAGATTTCGTTAATTTACAGCTTGGCGATATCATACGATTAGATACCAATGTGGACCAGGATTTGAACGTCTATGTTGGCAATATAAAAAAATTTACCGCATTGCCCGGTTCCAACAAAGATAAATATGCAGTCAGGGTAACATCGGTATTTAGAGAGGGGGAAGAGTAGAAGCATGGACGGAGGAATGTTATCACAAGATGAAATAAACGCGCTGCTTAACGGCGGCGGAGACTCCGACGGCGGAGATGCTTCAGCCGATACAGCGCAAGCGGATGGCGCGTCAGATATTGACGAGTCTCTGGTAAGCGATATCGAGAGAGACGCCATCGGTGAAGTTGCCAATATCAGTATGGGTTCTTCGGCAACAACATTATATTCTCTTGTCAACCGGAAAGTTAATATTACGACACCGGTAGTATCATTGGCGAGATGGGAAAACGTACTGTCAGAATATGAAAGGCCATGCGTATTTATTCAGATTAAATATACAACCGGTCTGGATGGCTCTAATATCTTGATTTTAAAAGAGCATGATGTCAAAGTCATTACGGATTTGATGATGGGCGGTGATGGCACAAATACGGACGGTGAGCTGGGAGAACTGCATCTTAGCGCAATCTCAGAGGCAATGAACCAGATGATGGGTTCGGCGGCGACTTCACTTTCCACGATGCTTGAGAAGATGATTGATATCAGCCCGCCGGAAGCGAGTCTGGTAGACTTGACGGAATTTAAGTCAGGCGGCGATATTGCACCGTTTCTCGCCGACACTTTTGTAAAAATCGCGTTCCATATGCAGATTGATGAATTAGTGGATTCCACAATCATGCAGTTGTATCCGATAGATTTTGCCAAGGAGTTATGTACCACATTCTTGGGTTCCCAAATGGGAGGCGGTGGCGCAGCGGCATCAGAACCGGCTCCTGCAGCAGCCCCAACACCCGCTCCGGCGCCTGCGCAGGCAGCTCCGCAGCAGGATATGGGTCAGATGCAGATGGGCGGAATGCCTGGACAGGATATGAGCCAGATGCAGATGGGTATGGGAATGCCGCAGATGATGCCTCAAATGCAAATGATGCCGCAGATGCAGATGATGCCGCAGATGCAGATGCAGCCTAACATGAGCATCCAGCCGGCACAGTTCCAGACATTCGCGGGTGACTTTAATCCGATGCAGCCACAGGAGAACATCGATTTAATCAAGGATGTGCCTTTGGAAGTTACGGTAGAGCTGGGTAGGACTTCAAAATCCATTTCCGATATTCTGGATTTTGCGCCCGGTACGATTATAGAACTTGATAAGATTGCAGGCGAGCCGATTGACGTACTGGTAAACGGCAAGTTTGTAGCAAAAGGCGAAGTAGTCGTAATCGAAGAAAGTTTTGGCGTTAGAGTAACTGAAATTATAAAATAGTATATATTAAAATAATGTAATAGGAGAAAAAGAGAATGGCAAAGAATATTTTAGTATGTGACGATGCAGCATTTATGCGTATGATGATTAAGGATATCCTGACAAAGAACGGATACAATGTAGCAGGCGAAGCTGAAAATGGCGCCAAGGCCGTTGAAAAGTACAATGAGTTAAAGCCTGACCTTGTATTGATGGATATCACAATGCCCGAAATGGATGGTATTCAGGCATTAAAGAAAATCAAAGAGTCAGACCCGGGAGCAATGGTTATCATGTGTTCCGCTATGGGTCAGCAGGCAATGGTTATCGAATCCATTCAGTCAGGCGCCAAGGACTTTATTGTTAAGCCGTTCCAGGCCGACCGTGTATTGGAAGCAGTGAAGAAAGTAGTGGGTTAAATGATACTGACTGTTTCAGACAGTATGAATGCCTATTTACAGTTTGTGACTGTGCTTATTCTGTTTGTCTTTGTGTTGATTATCACTTACTGGGTAACGAAGTGGATAGCGGGATACCAGAAAGGAAAAATGACAAACGCAAATATGGAACTGATTGAATCGTTCCGTTTGACAAACAATAAGTATATTCAGATTATTCGTGTTGGGCAGAAATATTTGGCAGTTGCAATCGGGAAAGATTCTGTTACAATGTTGACAGAGATTCCCGAGGAGGAATTATTGCTGTCAAATAATGATGACGGTATGCAGGCAGGATTCAGGGAGTTGTTTGAAAAAGTACAAAAGAAAAACTTTTCTGGAAAAAAAGATGACCGAAATAAAAGTGAGTAGGCGATAAGGATGAAAAAATATTTTT
Organism: Bacillus sp. (in: firmicutes); assembly: GCA_023666125.1. Classification (GTDB taxonomy): domain Bacteria; phylum Bacillota; class Clostridia; order Lachnospirales; family Lachnospiraceae; genus UBA3282. Next base: position 197,057 of record JAMPCN010000001.1, read on the forward strand.
CCGGACATCAAGTGAAAAAGCTAATATGCCTGCTGGTCTTTGCAGGCATATTGTTTATCGGCTTGTTTGTCCATGAGAAAGATATTGTATATGCAACAAGTGAAAGTTCCTATATAGGCTCCAATCTGACCGGAGAGACGGAAGAGAGAACAAATATTAACGAACCCGGCGCATCCGAGTCAGAGGAAGATTTACAGGATTTGAATATTGCGAATACAGTGACGATTACATATGGCGAGGGTAACGGTACATTGAATGGCGCACTGCGGATTTTGATTACCTTAACTTTGATTGCCATTGCGCCGTCATTAATTGTTATGCTGACCTCTTTCACCAGGATTATTATCGTCCTGCATTTTACGAGGGCAGCATTAAATACGCAGACAGCACCCCCCAACAATGTTCTGATTGGATTGGCGCTGTTTTTGACATTTTTTATTATGCAGCCTACAATATCCACTATTTATACGGAGGCGGTTGTGCCGTTTGAGGCGGGTGAACTCGACCAGGAGGAGGCGGTATATGCCGCTATTCAGCCAATCAGGGAGTTTATGTACCCGCATACGCAGACAAAGGATGTAGGGCTTTTTCTGGAAGTCAGCCGTACGGAATGGGATGGGGAGAGTTTGGATGACATTCCTTTCAGCGTGCTGGTTCCCAGTTTTATTATCAGCGAATTAAGAACCGCATTTATTATAGGGTTTTTAATATATATTCCGTTTATTGTAATCGATATGGTAGTGGCCTCTACCCTGATGGCGATGGGTATGATGATGCTGCCGCCGACAACGATATCCATGCCGTTTAAAATCCTCTTATTTGTACTGGCGGACGGCTGGTATCTGGTTATCGGGGAGTTAGTAAGGACATTCTACTGACGGCGCATAAATACAGCGTATCAGTGAATGGCATGACAAAAGGGGTGATGATATGACAATAGATGACGTGGCTGCGATTGCGTCAACGGCCTTGTTTACGATTATCAAATGCGCCGCACCGGTGCTTTTGGTTTCTTTGTGTGTCGGTCTTATTGTCAGCATTTTCCAGACGGTAACGTCGATTCAGGAACAGACGCTTACTTTTGTACCTAAGATTTTGGCGATTTTTTTAACGCTGATTTTAGTAGGACACTGGATGCTTACTAATATGGTAGGATTTATGGAAAACCTGTGGTCTGATTTCAGTATCTATATCAGGTAGCGGCGGACGCTGCGGAGGATTGGTATGATAGATATTTCTTTTTCTTATGCAGATTTGGAATATTTTTTGCTGATTCTTGTGCGTGTCAGTGTTTTTGTTTATGTGGCGCCTTTTTTTTCCATGAATAATACACCGCATATGGTGAGAATCGGATTTGCCGTTTTTTTATCCTATTTATTGTTTTTCTACGTTGACCATAACGAAGTCGTCTACAGTACCGTACTCGGTTATGCCATTATCGTGGTAAAGGAAGCTATGGTCGGGCTTTTAATCGGCTGGGGCGCGCAGATTTGCATGACGGTTGCCGCTTTTGCCGGCAGTGTCGCGGATATGGAAGTCGGTTTGTCCATGGTGTCGCTAATGGATCCTCTGACAAGAGAGACCGCGACTTTCAGCGGTGTGTTTTATCAGTATATGTTTACTTTGATGTTGATTATTTCAGGTATGTATCAGTATTTGTTACAGGCGCTGATTGATACCTTTACTTTGATACCGATAAGCGGGGCGGTTTTTCACTCGGACTCACTTATGCAGTCCATGATACGTTTTATGGGTGATTATATCGTGATTGGTTTCCGGATATGCCTGCCGATTTTCTGCGTGATGCTGATACTGAACTGTACGTTGGGTATTCTGGCAAAGGTTTCTCCGCAGATGAATATGTTTGCGGTCGGCATACAGATGAAAGTCTTAATAGGGCTGTCCATCATGTTTTTAACGGTACGTATGCTGCCGGGAGCCGCAGATTTTATATTCCGCGAGATGAAAACGATGATTACGGCATTCGTAGAGGGGATGATATGATATGCTGTTAGAATATAATCTCCAGTTCTTTGCCAAAGACGGGCCGGGCGGCGAGAAAACAGAGGAGCCTACTTCCAAAAAGCTGGAAGATGCCAGAAAAGAAGGCCAGGTTGCCAAAAGTAAGGAAATTGCCAATGCAATGGAACTGTTCGCACTCTTTGTTGTTTTAAGATTATGGACAGGCTATCTGGGAAGTTCCTTTGTAGGGATGTTCCAAAACATTTATACGCAGATACCGGAATATATCAAACTCTATGACGGTTATCTGCCGGATGCGGCTTTCCATGCTGTTTTTATCAGGGTTTTGGTGCGGCTTCTTGTGATGATTGGGCCGATATTGCTGTTAGGATTTTTGGTCGCCTTTATATGCGATGTGGCGCAGGTAAAGTGGAAACCAACGGGAAAGCCCCTGCAGCCGAAGTTCAATAAGTTGAATCCGATAAACGGCTTTAAAAGAATTTTTTCCGTAAATTCCCTGATGGAACTGGTGAAAGCCATTGCGAAAATAGCCGTTATCATATACGCGGTTTATTCTTATCTGCGTAAGAATGCGCCAAGTATTTATCTGATGTATGATTTGACTTTAAATCAGGCAATCGCGGAAATTGGAAGCCTGGTGGTGAATCTGGGATTCCGTATCTCTTTGTTTTATATGCTGATTGCGGTAATGGATTATGTCTATCAGAAAGTCAAATTTAAAAATGACATGAAAATGACGAAGCAGGAAGTCAAGGATGAATATAAGAACCAGGAAGGTGACCCGCAGATTAAGGGCAAACAAAGGCAGCGTATGCAGGAGGCGTCCAGAAGACGTATGATGCAGCAGCTTCCGGAAGCGGATGTCGTTATTACCAACCCGACGCATTACGCGGTGGCAATCAAGTACGACCCCGAGGTTTACGACGCGCCTTATGTGGTAGCCAAGGGTGCGGATTATCTGGCGCAGAAGATTAAAGATACGGCCAAGGAAAACCATATCGAAATCGTGGAAAACAAACCGCTTGCCAGAATGTTATATGCGAATGTGGATATCGGAAGCGTCGTACCGCCGGAATTGTATCAGGCCGTAGCGGAAGTGCTGGCGTTTGTATATCACCTACAAGGCAAGGTCTAAAATCCAAGATTTTAGACCATGAGTTTGAGCTGACTAGGTCAGGCTCAAACATCGCAGGTTGAGAAATTAGATAAGAAAGGAGGAGGATATTATGGGGAATTTGAAGAAAGCGGATGTCGGCGTGGCTGCATACGTGCTTGCGGCATTTATCATGCTTATTATTCCAATTTCATCAGGACTTCTGGATGTGCTGTTGGCCTGTAATATGGCGGTGGCTTTCACCATTATGTTCGGCTGTATGTTCGCCAATGAAGTGTTAAATATGTCGTATTTTCCTACGATTCTGCTTTTTACGACCATTTTCAGAATCGCACTGAACGTATCCTCTACCAGACTGATTTTAACGACCGGCGACCCGGGAAACGTTGTCCAGACATTCGGACAGTATGTTGGCGGCAACGATATTGTTGTCGGCTGTATTGTCTTTGTTATTTTGATTATTATTCAGTTTATGATTATCAATAAAGGTTCCGAGCGTGTCGCTGAAGTAACCGCCAGATTTACACTGGACGCTATGCCCGGTAAGCAGATGGCGATTGACGCGGACTTAAATACCGGAGCGATTACGGATGCGGAAGCAAAGCAGCGTCGTGATAAGATTCAGGAAGAAGCAAGTTTCTTTGGGTCCATGGACGGTGCCGTTAAGTATGTTAAGGGAGACGCTACGGCAGGTCTTTTGATTACGGCAATCAATATTATCGGCGGTTTCGCCATGGGCGTGCTGCGTCAGGGCATGGAGGTAAACGACGCCATCAACCGTTATACGATTTTGACAATCGGCGACGGTCTGGTAAGCCAGATTCCCTCGCTGCTCATTTCGCTTTCCACCGGTATTCTGGTAACGAAAGGCTCCAAGGACGCGGATTTTGGTACGGTGCTGTTAGGACAGCTTTTCGGTGTGCCGAAAGTACTCTATCTGGTAGGCGTTGTCCTTACGTTCCTTGGTATCGTGACGCCGCTGAATCCGATTATTTTCATCGGACTCGGGCTTACCTTTATCGTAGTCGGAAGAGTGATTGCAGGCACGATAGAAACGGCAGAAATCGAGAGGGAAGTGGACGTCGAGGAAGCGGCGGCGGAGGAAATCAGGCAGCCGGAAAATGTCACTTCGCTTTTGCAGGTTGACCCGATTGAGCTGGAATTCGGTTATGGTATTATCCCGCTGGCCGATGTGAACCAGGGCGGCGACCTCTTAGACCGTGTTGTTATGATTCGTAGGCAGATTGCATTGGAACTTGGTACGGTTG